>NZ_VFTY01000004.1:0-510767 GCF_006440715.1 Mesorhizobium sp. B2-7-3 | reverse complement strand
CTGTCCAGCAGGGCAGCGACCGCAACCTCTTCGGCCATTAACGGCCATCCCACGGCCGGTGGGCTCTGGCCCGCCGGCAGCCGGACTTCCAAAATTCAGGAGTACCTAACATGAACAAGATCCTTATTGCTGCCGCCGCCGTTCTGGCCCTTTCTGGCAGCGCTTTCGCCGGCAGCGACAACTATGGCTCCAACGGCGCCAATCAGGCTGCTGCCGCTTCGACCGACAATTCGAATACCGCGTCGATCGGCAAGTCGGCTCCGGCCACCTCGGCGCCTGTCCAGCAGGGCAGCGACCGCAACCTCTTCGGCCATTAACGGCCATCCCACGGCCGGTGGGCTCTGGCCCGCCGGTCCGCGGGACTTCCAAATTCAGGAGTACCTAAAATGAACAAGATCCTCATTGCCGCCGCCGCCGTTCTGGCCGTCTCCGGCAGCGCCTTCGCCGGCAGCGACAATTATGGCTCCAACGGCGTCAACCAGCCCACTGCTTCGTCGACTGTCAATGTCGATACGTCGCATACAGGTGCGATCCGCAACAGCGATTCGCCTGTCTACAAGCTGCTCAACTCGTCCGGCGACGTGCAGAAGCCGGCCCACCAGGGTGCCGATCGCAATCTCTTCGGCAACAACTAACCAGCCTGTGCAGACAAGAAGAGCGGCGGGCCAGGCCCGCCGCTTTTGTTCTTTGCATTACCGGACGGCCGTCTTCAGGCAGCCTTTGCTTCCGCTTCGTGGAGGGCAAAGGAGCGACCATCCGCATCGAAGATATGGAGATCGCCGGCATTGGCGGTCAGCCGCAGCGTCGAGCCGCGCTTGACCTCGACATTGCCCGGCAGCTTGGTCACCAGCGGCAGGTCGGCCCGGCCGATATCGACATAGACCAGCTGGACCTCGCCAAGCTGTTCGAGATAATCGACGGTCCCCTCGAACAGATAATCCGCACCGCTGGCGATCGCGAGATCTTCCGGCCGTACGCCGAAGCTGACCGCCGCTCCCTTTGCCGAAGCAGGTGTCGCGATCGGCACCGTCGCCTTGCGGCCGCCGACATGGCTGACGATGGTCGGATTGCCCGTCTTGTCGACCGTCGCCGGCAGGATGTTCATGGCCGGCGAGCCGATGAACTGGGCGACGAAGAGGTTGCCGGGGTTCTTGTAGAGTTCCATGGGCGTGCCGACCTGCTCGATGTGCCCGTCCTTCAGCACGACGATGCGGTCGGCCAGCGTCATCGCCTCGACCTGGTCGTGCGTGACGTAGATCATGGTCGTGTTGGGCATCGATTCCTTGAGCTTGGCGATCTCGATGCGCGTCGCAACGCGCAATGCGGCGTCAAGGTTCGACAGCGGTTCGTCGAACAGGAACACCTTCGGATTGCGCACGATGGCGCGGCCGATGGCGACGCGCTGCCGCTGGCCGCCCGACATCGCCTTGGGCAGACGGTCGAGATATTTGGTCAGCTGCAGGATCTCGGCGGCTTGCCGAACCCTTTTGTCGATCTCGGCCTTGCTTTCCCCACCGATCTTCATCGAGAAGGCCATGTTGTCGTAGACGGTCATGTGCGGGTAGAGGGCATAGGACTGGAACACCATGGCGATGCCCCGCTTCGAGGGTGGCACGTCGTTGACCACGTGGCCGTCGATCTTGAGTTCACCCGACGTGATTTCCTCGAGCCCGGCGATCGAGCGCAGCAAGGTCGACTTGCCGCAGCCCGACGGACCGACGAAGACTATGAACTCGCCCGATTTGATGTCGAGGTCGATGCCGTGGAGAATGTTAAGATTGCCATAGGACTTCTTCACTTGTCTCAAATTGACATCGGCCATTGGTTTCCTCCAGTGATTCCTCGGATGTTTCAGCCTATGCGTCCGAACCAAGCGCCATAGCCGCCGAGCTCGACCGACCCGGTGCTCGCCTGCCCGGAGAACCCGTGTCCCGGCAAAGGTTGCAGGGTTCGGTTGCCGAGGTCAACCTTCGCCGGCCTTGCGCCCAGATTGAAGACGCAGACGATCTCCTCATTGCCCGACCGGCGGGTGAAGGCGACGGTGTCGCCCTGGCTTTCGATGAAGGCGATGTCCCCCTTGGCCAGCGCCGGATGGGCGCGGCGGAAAGAAAGAAAGCGCCGGTAATGCTCAAGCAGGGAGGTTTCGTCGCCTTGCTGCACGTTGACCGCCTGCGGCAGATGCTCGGCCGGTACCGGCAACCAGGGTTTTGCCTGGGAGAAGCCGCCATTCCTTGCATTGCCATCCCACACCATGGGCGTGCGGCAGCCGTCGCGGCCCTTGAATTCAGGCCAGAAACGGAGGCCGTAGGGATCCTGCAGATCCTCGAAGCGCAGGTCGGCCTCGCCGAGGCCGAGTTCTTCGCCCTGGTAGATGCAGACCGAACCGCGCAGCGACATCAGCAATGCCGAGATGACCTTGAGATAGGCCGACGGGTCCGCCTCGTCGGCGGCCCAGCGCGAGGCCGGTCGCATCACGTCGTGGTTTGAAAACGCCCAGCACGACCAGCCATCGCTGGCCACCCGGCCAAAAGCTTCCAGCACCGAGCGGACCTTGGCGGCACTGATCTTTTCCGGCGCCAGGAAGTCGAAGGAATAGCACATGTGCACGCGCTTGCCGCCGGCGGTATAGGCGGCGACCACGTCCAGCCCGCGTTGCGAATCGCCGACTTCGCCGACCGCTGCGGTCGCCGTGTACTCGTCGAGCAGCGCGCGGAAGCGCTCGAGGAAGGCGAGGTTTTCCGGTCGGCTTTTGTCGTAGATATGGTCCTGGTAGTTGTAGGGATTGACCGCCGGCGCCGTCTGGTCGTTGCGCTGTTCCGGCGGCAGCGGCGGGTTGTTTTCCAGCCCCTGGCTGTGGAAGTAAAAATTGATGGTGTCGAGGCGAAAGCCGTCGACGCCGCGTTCCAGCCAGAAGCGGGTGACGTCGAGCAGCGCGTCCTGGACTTCGCGGTTGTGGAAATTGAGGTCGGGCTGCTCGGCCAGGAAATTGTGCAGGTAGTATTGCTGGCGGCTGGTGTCCCATTGCCAGGCCGAGCCGCCAAAGATCGACAGCCAGTTGTTGGGCGGCGTGCCATCGGGTCTTGCATCCGCCCAGACATACCAGTCGGCCTTGGGATTGGTGCGGCTCGAGCGGCTTTCCTTGAACCAAGGGTGGATATCGGCGGTATGCGACAGCACCTCGTCGATCATCACCTTGAGGCCCAGTCGGTGCGCCTCCGCCGTCAGCGCATCGAAATCCGCCAGCGTACCGAACATCGGGTCGACGTCACAATAATCCGAGACGTCATAGCCGAAATCCTTCATTGGCGATTTGAAGAAAGGCGAGATCCAGATGGCGTCCGCGCCAAGGGCGGCAATGTAGGGCAGCCTGCCGATGATGCCCTTGAGGTCGCCGATGCCGTCGCCATTGGAATCCTGATAGCTGCGCGGATAGATCTGGTAGATCACCGCGCCCCGCCACCAGTCGCGGTCGATGGCGGGGTCTGGTTTCGAAGTCGCCTTCAAAGCCGATTGCATGGTCTCAACCTCCTTTCACCGAGCCGGCCAGCAGCCCGCGGACGAAATAACGCTGCAGCGAGAAGAAGACGATCAGCGGCACGATGATGGTGATAAAGGCCGATGTCGTCAGGATCTCCCAGTTACCGCCACGCGAGCCAAGCAGAGCATTGAGCTTGGCCGTCAGCACGATCTGATCGGGCGCCGTTCCGAGGAAAACCATTGCCACCAGGAGATCGTTCCATACCCACAGGAATTGGAAGATGGCGAAGGAGGCAAGCACCGGGAAGGACAGCGGCAGCACGATCTTGACGAATATCTCGAAATCGCTGGCGCCGTCGATGCGCGCCGATTCCATAATCTCGCGCGGCAGGCCGGCAATATAGCTTCGCAAGAGGTAGATGGCGAAGGGCAGTCCGAAGCCGGTATGCGCCAGCCAGATGCCGAGATAGGTCTTGGACGGCACGCCGAAGAACGTGCCGACGCCGTTGTAGAGCTTCAGGAGCGGAATGAGCGACATCTGCAGCGGCACCACCAGCAGGCCGATGACGACGGCGATCAGGAGCGCGCGGCCTGGAAAGCGCATCCAGGCCAGTGCGTAAGCCGCAAAGGCCGCGATCAGGATCGGGATGACGGTCGCCGGGATGGTGACCGTTAGCGAATTCATGAAGGAGCGGCCGATGCCTTCGGAAAACAGCACGGTCTGATAATTGTCGGTGGTGAATTTCGGCGGCGCCGACGAAGCATAGTAGACGCGCTGGCCCCTGTCGCCCTCGAACGCCTTTGGCGAGGCCATGACGAAGCTGCCGTCGGCGTTGAGTTGCAGGGTCACGCCGTCACCGAGATCGGCTGATGTGCCGGCAGGATACTGCGTCGGTGCCGCCGCCTTGACGCCGAAGGCGCTTATCGCGCGCTTGGCCCCGTCGCCGAAGATGTTGCCCTGGAGAACGAACTTGCCGTCCTTTTCTACCTGTGTGGAGGCGGCCGGCAGTCGCCCGGCTTCCGTCTGGCTGGAACTGGCGAAGGAATTCCACCAACCCGAGGCGATGATCTGGTCCTTGTCGCGCAGCGACGAGACGAGGATGCCGAGCGTCGGGATGGTCCAGATCACCACGAAGACGAGCACTGCGATATGGACGCCGAAACGGCTGGCGAAGGAATTTCCGGTCGCGACGGCCATGTCAGTGCCCTCCCGTCTCTTTGTTGGCCTGGCGGATGTTCCAGACCATGATCGGAATGACGGCAATCATGATGATGATGGCTATGGTCGCGCCGCGGCCGAAATCGCCGCCGCCGCGGAACATCCAGTCGAACATCAGATTGGCCAGCACCTGGCTGTTCCATTGACCGTTGGTCATGGTCAGAACGATGTCGAACACTTTCAGCACCAGGATGGTGATGGTGGTCCATACCACCGCGATGGTGCCCCAGATCTGCGGCACCATGATCTTCCAGAAGATCTGGAACGGGTTGGCGCCGTCTATGACCGCGGCTTCCAGTGTTTCTTCGGGGATGCCGCGCAGCGCCGAGGACAGGATGACCATGGCAAAGCCGGTCTGGATCCAGATCAGGATGACCATCAGGAAGAAGTTGTTCCAGAACGGCAGCGATATCCAGACCTGCGGCTGGCCGCCGAAATACTGGATGATGGCGTTGAGCAGGCCGATCTGGATCTGGCCCTGGCCACGATATTCGTAGATGAACTTCCAGATCACGCTGGCGCCGACGAAGGAGATGGCCAGCGGCAGGAAGATCAGGCTCTTGGCGATCGTTCCCCACCATATTTTGTCGGTGAGCACGGCGATGATCAGGCCGAGGAAGGTGCAGGCCGCCGGCACCACCGCCAGCCACAATATGTTGTTGCGGATGGCGTTTCGCAGATCCGGATCGCGCAGCGCCCATTCATAGTTGGCGAATCCCACGAAACTCGTGCCGCCGCGATCGAAGAAGGACAGCCACAGCGTCGCGATCACCGGATAGACCAGGTAGATGGTCAGGATGATCAGCGCCGGACCCACGAACAACCAGGGCCGCACCAATCCCTGCCGGCGCAGATTGTTGACGGCGGCCGTTCCGGACACCCCGCGCGCGGGGAAGATCAGGTCAAGCAGTTTGTTGGCGCCCCAGAAATAGGCGACGCAGCCGCCGACGCCGATGATGATGACGAATATTGCCGAGAAAATCTGAGCCGCCATGGGTCCCTCTCCCTGCGCGTGACCGGCCAGCGATGCTGGCGACCAATGCGCCGACTTTCAGTTATTCGGAACAATCGAAACGCGAAGCTTCCGGCGTGCCCCGCCGGTCGGATCCGGGCCGTAGCCCGAATCCAGTAGCAAGATGAGGAAAGATCAGGTCGCGCCGGAGCGGCCTATTTGATGGCGTCCCAGCTCTTCTGGATGTCGGTGGCGACGTCCTGGGGGGACTTGCCGCCGACCAGGTCGATCATGCCAGTCCAGAACGAGCCGGCGCCGACCTTGCCGGGCATCAGGTCGGAGCCGTCGAAGCGCACCGTCGTGGCGCCGACCAGGATCTCGCCCTGCTTCTTCAGCGCATCGCTGCCATAGGCGTCCTTGTTGGCCCCCTTGAAGGGTGTGACGAAGCTCTTCTGTGCCATCCACAATTCATGCGCGAGCGGCATTTGCAGGAACTTGATGAATTCGCGCGATGCCTTGGAATCCTTGGTGATCATCACCAGCGTTCCGGCGACTTCCAGCGGCGTCCCGAGCTCCGGCTTGGCGGCGTAGGGCGGGTAGGGGAAGAAGTCCGCATCCTGGCCAAGCTTCACGCCCTCCGGGAAGAAGGAGGGGATGAACGATGCCTGATGGTGCATGTAGCACTTCGGCGGTACGGTAAAGAGGCCCTTCGGGCTGTCGCGGAAGTCGGTCGCCGCGACCGCCTTGGCGCCGCCGTCGACCATCTTGTCGTCGGTGGCGATCTTGCCGAAGATGTCGATGGCGTTGACCACGGCCGGGTCGTTGAACGGAATCTCGTTCTTCACCCACTTGTCGTAGACTTCGGGAGTCTGCGTGCGCAGCATGATGTCCTCGACCCAGTCGGTCGCCGGCCAGCCCGTCGCGCCGCCCGAACCAAGCCCGATGCACCACGGCTTGCCGCCATCGGCGATGATCTTCTTCTCGAGTTCGGCAAGTTCTTCCTGCGTCTTCGGCACCTTGTAGCCGGCTTCCTCGAAATTGTCGGGCGAGTACCAGACCAGCCCCTTCACGTCGATCTTGTAGGGAAAGGCATAGAAGCCCGGCTTGCCGTCCTTGCCGTTGTAAGTTCCGAGCTTGGCCCAGGAGTCGCCGGCGGCGTAATTCTCCTTGACCCAGGCTGCGACGTCGTCGCCGAGCGGGGTCAGCACGCCCTTGGAAGCGAGGTCCTGGATGAGGCCCGGCTGCGGCAGGACGGCGATGTTGGGCGGGCTGCCGGCCTGGGTGTCGATGACGATCTGCTGCTCGTAGTTCTCGGACGAGGAATATTTGACCTCTGCGCCGGTGGCTTCGGAGAAATAATCAAGTACCGACCGGACAAGCGTCTCGTCCTCGCCACGCCACGGTCCGAAGATGGTCAGGGTCTCGCCCTTGAGGTCGACTTTCTTGAGGTCCTCGTAATTCGCCCAGTTGAAGCGCTTGTCCTCGCCCGGCTTGAACTTCAGTTCGGCATGCGCGGGCGCGCTCAGGGCGAATGCGGCAGACGCAACACCCAGCAAAAGCATTTTCTTCATCGGTATTCCTCCCAGTGGGTCATACACACCGGACGGAACCTCCATTCCGCCCGCCGACGCCGCAGGACTGTGACTCAGTCGCAAGGGAACCGCAACCTTTCGAACAGTCTTCCAAAGCGCTTTGGCTTTGTTGATCTCGCCACTGAATCGGGCGGGTGTCAAGGGGGAGCAGGAACTAATCGATTTAGTCGCCGTCTGCCAGGGTCCAAAAATTTGCACCGCAACATGCTTTTTCGGCACTGCAGCAGCAATTTTCGTTTCAAACCGGGCCCCGGCACGCTTATGGTCCATGTGGAGTTGGCCACGCCCTTGTGGCGTTTGGGTCAATTGAATTTAAAAGCGATTTGAGGCAGGGAGGCCTCTCGTGAACCTCAAGCAACTCGCGCATATGCTGGCGCTTTCCCAGACCACGGTAAGCCGGGCGCTGAACGGCTATCCCGAAGTCAACGAGGAAACCCGCAGGCGTGTCGTGGACGCAGCCAAGCGCCACGGCTATCGCCCCAATCCGAGTGCGCGCCGGCTGGCCACGGGTAAGTCCGGAATGATCGGCTATGTCCTGCCGACGGGTGCAGCCGTCGACATCGATCCCCATTTCGTCGAATTCCTGTCCGGTCTTGGCGACTATGCCCGCTCGCACGAGCTCGACCTTGTCCTGTCACCGACCGATGCCGATGACCAGGAAACGACCTACCGCCGCATCGTCGCCAACCGGCAGGTCGATGCCGTCTACATCTCTTCGCCGAGGCCGCAGGACAGGCGCGTGGCGCTGGTCAACACGCTCGGCATTCCTTTCATCGTCCATGGCCGCAGCGAGGGCCTGAATTTCGACTACCCCTTTCTCGACATCGACAATGAAGGCGCCTTCCACGAAGCCGCGCGGCTGCTCGTCCAGCTTGGCCACCGGCGGCTGGCGCTGATCAACGGCGACGACCGCGAGACCTTTGCCGTCCACCGCGAGCGCGGCCTGCGCCGGGCGCTGGCCGCGAGTGGCCTGGCATTGGACGATCGCCATGTCTGCTCGCTCGTCATGACCGAGGAGAACGGCTATCGCGCCGCCCGGCGCCTGCTCGAACAGGACGACGCGCCGACGGCAATCGCCTGTTCCAGTCTGATCATGGCGCTCGGCGTCGTGCGCGCGGTGCGCGACCTTGGCCTCAGCATTCCCGGCGACGTCTCGCTGATTGCCCATGACGACGTTTTTCCCTGGCTGAAGCCGGAGAATTTTTCCGTGCCGCTGTCCACGACGCGCTCGTCGATCCGGCTGGCCGGCGCACGCATCGCCGAGCGGCTGGCGGCGCGGATATCGGGACTGGAGGAGGGCGCGCGCGGCGAGGTCTGGCCGGTCGACCTGGTGGTCAGGGGATCGGTCGCCGGCGCGCCGGCCTGACCGCTCGCCAGCGGGGTCAATTGCTGGAACGACTTCTGCGCTGCCTCTGCCCGTTGTCTCAGCCTGCGGATTTAAGATGATCGATGAAGGCGCGCAGCTTCGGCAGGACCTGGCGCTTGCCTGGATGATAGAGGAAGACGCCCGGTGTCGCGCCGGCAAAGTCCTCCAGCACCGGTTTGAGTTTTCCCTGTTCTATTGCGCCGTCGGCGACAGGCCGAGGCGTCTGCGCCAGGCCGACGCCTTGGATCGCGGCCCCCAGCAAGGTTGGATAGTCATGCGCGATCAGCGGGCCCGAGACGACCGCCTCGATCGCCCCGTTGCCGTCGGCGAAGGACCAGGGTGCGACGGCGCCGTTCGCGCGGCGCAGGCGCAGGCAGGCGTGGCGGCCCAGATCGGTGATCTGTTCTGGCTGGCCGTGGCGCTCGAGATAGTCCGGGCTGCCGACGACCACGAAGGAGAAGGGCGGCGTCAGCCGCACCGCGATCATGTCGGGCGCGATGAACTGGCCCAGCCGGATGCCGGCATCGAATCCGCCGGCGGCGAGATCGACCATCTCGTCGCTGGCGGCGATCTCCAGTTCGATCTCGGGATAGGCCCGGCAGAACGACGCGATCATAGGCTCCAGGATCAGCGGCACGACCGCGCGGGGCACGGACAGTCGCAAAAGCCCGGTCGGCCGCTGGCCGACATCGCGGGCGACCTCGCCCGCGGCCATGATCTCTTCGAAGGCAGGTCCGGCGCGGTCGAGGAACCGCTGGCCAGCCTCGGTCAGGCCGACGCTTCGGGTCGTGCGGGCAAACAGGGCCGCACCGATGCGGGCTTCCAGCGCGCGCACCGCCTGGCTCACCGCGGACGGCGTTACCGCCAGTTCCGCCGCGGCACGGCGAAAGTTTCGATGCCGCGCGACGGCCAGGAATACCTCGACCCCGTCCAACGCACCGTGCCGGATTGTGTATCTCTGCTTCATAGGCTGTTCTGATTACAGCGGATGGCCGAACTATGAAAGCAGTCTTAGCTATCGGTCGAAGTGCGCGGGACCGTATGACCCCCTGTTGCGAGGAACCGATGTCAACGCCGATGCTGTTCCAGATCCAACTCGTCCTGGGCTATGTCGCATGGCTGCTTTGCTTCGGTGCATATGGCCTGCCATGGCTGGACTCGATGGATCGGATGGCGGCGCAACGCGCCATTGCCACGCTGCACAGTTTCCGCTTCTTCGGTCTCGTGTTCCTGCTTCCGGGCGTGGTCGGCCCCAATCTGCCTGCCGGCTTCGCCATGTTCGCCGCCTATGGCGACTTCGCCACCGGGATGCTGGCCATGCTGGCATTGCTGACGGTCAGAGTTCGCCTGCTCTTCTGGGCATTCGTCGTCGCCTTCAATGTTGTCGGAATGGCCGACCTTGTCGTCGACTATTACCACGCCATCCAGACCGAACTTCCCGAGCATGCGGAGCAGTTGGGAGCCACCTATGCGATTCCCATCGTCTACGTGCCGCTGCTGATGATCACGCACATCGCCGCGTTCTGGTTCCTGCTTCGTCCCGGCAAAGCGCGGCCTGAGCCGTCGTTGGCTATTCCTTCGCCGTCCCTGCAGCCTTGATGTCCAGCAGGCCGTAGCCGAAATCATTGTCGCGCCCCTTAAGCCCGAGATCCTTCGCGGTCGCCGCAAGCGCCTTCTCGATGTCGTCGGCCGAGCGGTCGGGCGTGGCATGGATGAGGTTGGCGATGGCGCCGCTGACGATCGCGGCCGCGAACGACGTGCCGGTAACGACATCCGAGCCGGCGCCGCTCGGCGCCACCATGTCGACGCCCGGCGCCGAGATGAACACATAGGCGCCGCGATTGGCCCGCGGCATCAGCGCATCCTTGGCGTCGGTGGCCGTCACGGCGATGACGCCGTCAAAGGCGGCCGGATAGCCGTAGGGCGCCTTCGGCCCGTTATTGCCGGCCGCCGCCACCAGCACCATGCCAAGCGCCCGTGCATTGCGGCAGGCGGTGCCGAGCAGGTCGTTTTTCGGTCCGACGAAGCTCATATTGATGATGCTGACATTCTGGTCCGCCGCCCAGTCGAGCGCCGACAGGATGACGTCCATGGTCGACTTGCCGCCCTCGAAGGCGCGCGCATGGTAGATCCTGGCGCCCGGCGCCATGCCTTCCAGCGGGCCGACGCCGGCAATCAGACCGTCGATCGAAGTGCCGTGGTCGCGCTTTTCGATCGGCACGTCGGGCATGGCGTCGAACTGCGCGGCGATGACGCCGGCAAGCGCCGGATTGCTGTCGTCGATGCCGGTATCGATGACGGCGACGCGCACGTTCTCGCCGCTGGCCTGTTTGGCGTCGAGCGCGATGCGGTCGAAGGCATAGTTGACGATGCCGGCCGCCTGCTGCAGCGAGTAGATGTGGTTGGGCTCGCGGCGCCGCGTGCGGCCGTCGGCGGCAAGCTGCGCCAGCACCACGCCGACAGGGCGGCCATCGGGAATGCCGAAACGCACCAAAGTGGCGCCAAGCAGCCGGGACTGGCGCTGCGATCGCACTTCTAGGCCGAAGGAAGCGGCGATTTGCTGCACGGCGCCGGCATCGCCATCGACCGTCACCAGCACCTCGTCCGGCACGAAGTCCCCGGTCACGGCGCGCCGCGACTGGACGGCGATGAGATCGGTCGGCGAGACGATCGGTCCACTGGCTGGTGGGCCGGCCTGGTTGCCCCCGGGGGAAGTCGCGGGCTCCGGCCGTGGTGTCGGCACCGGTGCAGGAGGGGCGGCCGGATTGGGGAAAAGGTCGACGATCAAGGCGGGCAGAAAAACGGCGCTGGCCTGGGCCGCACCCGACCCGTTTTTGGTGGCGCCGCCGTCCTTGACGCAGTCGGCCGCCGTTGCATTGGCCTCGTTGCTGCAATCGATTTTGGCCCGCTCGGGATTAGCCTCGTTGGTCTGCGCCGACGCAGGCACGGCGGCGATTGTCATCGCCGCCGCAAGGACAGCCGCAAATCGAATGACCGCCTCAGCCGCCATCAACAGGTTTCCTTCCCTCGATCACGGTCTCGGCGAAAGGCTGCGCGGCAACAAGGCTGCGCGCCTTCTCGTAGTCGGCGGCTGTCGTCGCCGGAATGGCGAGCCTGAAGACGCCATCGGCGGTCGGTCCGCCGATGATCTTGAGCTTGTTGGCGTCGAGGAAGACGGCAATGTCGGCCATCTTGGCGTCCGGCTTGAACTTGACCAGCGCAAACGGCAATTTGGCCAGATCGTCTTGTGCGCCGGCGATTTCGAAATTGCCGCCCTTGCCGCCGGGCTGCACCAGGGACTGCACCGCGATCAAGGCCAGCAGAACCGCGGCCGCCGCCCAGGCGACGCCGACCGGCACCGCCATGAAACGGGCCCAGGCCTGCGCCAGCCAGGACGATCCTGCCGGCCTGCGTGCAGGCCCGGCCTCCGCGTCCAGCGCCTTGGCGAAGCGGCTGAGCGCATCGGCCGGCGGGCGGATCGCCTCATTGGCCGCCGCCGTGCCGGAGAACTCGGCTTCCGCCTCGCCAAGTGCGGCAAGTGCCGAGGGATCGTTGGCCAGCCATTCCTCGACGGCTTCCAGATCCGAACCTTCGAGCGAGCCGTTCAGGTAGAACGGCAGCAGCGTCTCCATTTCGTCGCGGCGCGACATCTTTTCAGCGGCGCTCATGGCCACCCCCTGTCGTAACCGGCGGCTTTCAGGGCTTCGCCGAGTTTCTTGCGGGCGTAGAACATACGGGTTTTGACGGTCGCGACCGGAATATCGAGCACCTCGGCGATCTCGGTCACCGATTGGCCCTGATAATAGGCGAGATCGATCACCGTGCGGTGCTCCTCGGGCAAGGCATCAATCAGGCGGCGCAAGGCGGCGGCCTTATCCTCCTTCATGGTGACGACCTCGGGCGTGTCGGCGCTGTCGGGCACCGCGGCGGCGGCCTCGTCGTCGATCCAGTCTTCCTTCTTCTTGCGCAGCAGCGACAGCGCCTTGAAGCGGGCGATGCCGAGCAGCCATGTCGAGACTTCGGAGCGCCCTTCGAAACCCGGCGCCTGGCGCCACAATTCGAGAAACACCTCGTTGGCGATATCGTCAGCCATCATTTCCGATCCCGTCTGGCGCGCCACGAAGCGGTAGACCCGCGCGTGGTGACGCATGAACAGGAGCCGCACGGCGGCCCGGTCGCCCTTCGCGACCCGGTTGACCAGCGCGCGATCGGTCTCCGTCGCCGCTGTCATGGCCGGTCGAGCCGCCTGGCTCCTGTTTGCTCTGTCGCCGATCGGTCCAAAAAGGTTCATCCTCCGCCAAGGAATTTTGGGAGGCTAACCGAAGAGCGGGGCGGTTGCCAGAGCATCCCTTCGCCCCGTTTAGGGGGAGAAGGTGCCGGCAGGCGGATGCGGGAGGCGCCAGCCGCCCGATCAGGTGAGAAAAGCCTTCGCCTTCATCGTCGCCGGCACCGGCACGCCCAGCCGGCTCAACACCGTTGGCGCCAGTTGCAACTGGTCGAGCAGCGTGTCGGCTTCCGGCCCTTTGCCTTGTCCGAAATAATACAGTGCGAAATCCTGCATCTCGTCGTCATGGCCGCCATGGTGACCGCGGTCGGTCTGGCCATGGTCGGCGGTGACCATGACCTCATAGCCGGCTTCGATCCAGCCCGGCAGGAAGGCCGCCAGCATGCCGTCCATGGCGTAGCAGGCATGGTCCATCTCGTGGCAGTCGTGACCGAAGCGATGGCCCATCGAGTCCAGCGTGCAGGTGTGCAGGATGCCGTAGTCAATGCCGTGGCGCCGGGTGAGCATGGTCAGCGTCGCGAACAGGTCGACATCGCTCGGCGTCATCTGGTTCTTGAGATTATAGCCGGTCATGGTGTGGAAGCGGCCATGCGTGATCGGTCCGCCGGGCTCGTCATATTCCATGTCCTCGACGAGGTCGAAGGGATAGGAACGGAAGAATTCAGACCAGTAGGAATGGGTAACCGCGCCGGTCCTGCCGCCGGCCTTGCTGACTTCCGAGAAGATATCGGGCTGTCCGACGCGAAACCGGTTTTCGTTGGACAGGATCCCGTGCACCTGCGGCGAAACGCCGGTGTGGATCGAGGCATAGCAGCAGGCCGAGGTCGACGGCAGCACCGAGCGCATCTTCCACACCCGCGCCTCGCCCGATTGCACCCAACCCTCGAGATTGCCCATCAGCCGGCGCCAGTTGCGGTAGGGAACGCCATCGAGGATGATCAGCAGAAGCTTGGATTGGATCGCCACCGGTTGCTCCACGCGATTGTCTGTTGAAACGAGCGCGCCGCGTGTCGTTCGGACACGCGGCGCTTTTCAATATGAGACAGATGTCAGGCGTTCAGCCAGCATTCTCCCAGCGCGTACCCATCCATCATTTCGCCGATCGGGTTCTTGACCCATCCGCTGATCTTGTTGGTGGCGGCCGCGTCGATGAACTGGTTGAAGAAGGGCACGATCAGGCCCCCTTCGTCGCGCATCATGACCGCCATGTCGTGGTAGATCGCCTTGCGCTTGTCCTGGTCGAGCTCGCCGCGCGCGGTGAACAGCATCTTGTCGAATCCCGGCCGCTTGAAGCGCGTGTCGTTCCAGTCGGCTGTCGAGACGTAACCGGTGGAATACATCTGGTCCTGCGTGGCGCGGCCGCCCCAATAGGAGAGCGAGAAGGGCTTCTTGTTCCACACCTCGGACCAGTAGCCATCGCCGGGCTCGCGCTTGATCTCGATCTTGATCCCGGCTTTGGCCGCACTCTGCTGATAGAGCTGGGCGGCGTCGACGGCGCCGGGGAAGGCGACATCGGAGGTACGCAGCAGGACCGAGCCGCTATGGCCCGACTTCTTGTAGAGGGCGGCGGCTTTTTCCGGATCGAATTTGCGCTGCTCGATGGCGGTAAACAGCGGGTAGGCTTCGTTGATCGGGAAGTCGTTGCCCACCGAGCCGTAGCCGCGCAGAATCTTCTCCAGCATTTCCTCGCGGTCCATGGCGAGCTTGAGCGCCATACGCAGATCGTTGCTGTCGAAGGGTGCGGTGTCGCAGAACATGTTGAACGGGTAGTAGCCCTTGCCAGACACGTTCTCGATACTTACGCCGGCAATGCGCTTGACCAGATCGACAACCTTCGGCTCGACGCGGTTGATCATGTGGACCTGACCACCCTGGAGGGCAGCGAGACGCGCCGTCGCGTCATTGATGACGACGATCTCGACCTGGTCGGCATGGCCGGCCTTGTCGCCCTGCCAGTAGTTGGCAAAGCGTTCGCCGCCATGGCGCACGCCCGGCTGGTTGACGGTGACCTTGTAGGGACCGGCGCTGATGCCGGCATTCGGGTTGTCCTTGCCGCCATTCGGCTGGATGACGAGATGGTAGTCGGCCATCAGATAGGGGAAGTCGGCGTCTGCATCGCCGAGCGTGACGATCACTTCCTTGCCGCTCGCCTTGACGCCCTTGATGTTCTTGAGGATACCGAGCGCGCCCGACTTCGACTTCTCGTCGGCATGGCGCTCGATGGTGGCGGCAACGTCTTCGGCGTTTACCGTCTTGCCATTGTGGAATTCGATGCCGTCACGGACCTTGATCGTCCACGTCTTGGCGTCCTTGGAAGCGCCGATGTCTTCGGCGATCAGGTTTACCAGCTTGTTGTCTGGGGTTAACCGGGCAAGATACTCGCCCCACTGCTTGCTGAAACTGTAGGTGACCTGGCTGAGGTTCAGGGCAGGGTCGAGGCTGTTGGTCGATTCACCGCCCTGCAGGCCGGCCTTGATGATGCCGCCCTTGACCGGGCTCTGCGCGAAGGCCCTCCCGGCCAGCGTCGTTGCCAGCGCGGCGGACACGCCGAGCGCCGCGGTGCGGCCAAGAAAGTCGCGACGCGATATCCGGCCCTGGCCAGCGAGATCGGCGAGATGATCGAGTTCAGTCTTCATGTCCTACCCCTTGTTGAAAACAACGCCGCACCAGTGGCGCCCGTCCAAAGGACGTGTGGCGCCCTAGTGTTGCATGCGGATGACGGCCGCCATCTCCCCTGGTTGGCGGATCGGCGGGTGCCTAGAGCAATTCCAGGAAAAGTGTGAACGGCTTTCCATCCGGAATTGCATAAAAACAAAGAGATAGAGCAGTTCACCGTTCCCGTGAAACCGTGAACTGCGCTAGTTCCCGGCGCTGGCCATGCGCCGCCCCTTGATCGCCTTTTCCAGCCAGCCGATCTCCATCTCCGGGACCGATGACAAGAGAAGGTCGGTGTAGTCATCGAAGGGGGGCGTCAGCACCTTGCTCTTCGAACCATAGCGCACCACCTCGCCGCGATACATCACAGCGATCGAATCGGCGATCGACTTCACCGTCGCCAGATCGTGGGTGATGAACAGATAGGCGACGTTCTCCTCCTTCTGCAGTTCAAGCAGAAGCTTCAGGATGCCGTGCGCCACCAAGGGGTCAAGCGCCGAGGTCACCTCGTCACAAATGATCAGCTTGGGTTTTGCCGCGAGCGAGCGGGCGATGCAAACACGCTGTTTCTGGCCGCCGGAAAGCTCGGCCGGGTAACGGTCGACAAAGCCCTTGCCCATTTCGATCTTGTCGAGCAGTTCGGCGACGCGGGCATCGCGCTGTTTGCCGCGCATGCCGAAATAGAACTCGAGCGGCCGGCCGATGATGGTGCCGACGGTCTGGCGCGGGTTCATCGCCACGTCGGCCATCTGATAGATCATCTGCAGCTGGCGCAAATCCTCCTTCGGCCGGTCGGCAAGCCGGTTGGCCAACGGGCGTCCGTCGAACGTGACGGTGCCCTGCTCGGGTGGCAAAAGTCCGGTTATGGCGCGCGCCAGCGTCGATTTTCCGGAGCCGGATTCGCCAACCACGGCCAATGTCTGGCCGGGGTAGATATCGACCGAGACGTTCTTCAGCACCTTGACCTGGCCGCCGCCATAGGCAGCGGTGACGTTCTTGACAGACAGGAACGGCGTGGTGCCGGGGTTCTGCTCGGCATGTTCGATCTCGTGCACCGAAACCAGGGCGTTGGTGTATTCCTGGCGCGGTTCCTTGATGATCTGGCGGGTGCCGCCCCATTCGACCAGCCGGCCGTGGCGCAGCACCATGATCTCGTCCGAGACTTGGGCAACGACGGCCAAATCGTGCGTGATATAGAGCGCCGCCACATGGGTGTCGCGGATGGCGTCCTTGATCGCCGCCAGCACGTCGATCTGCGTCGTCACGTCGAGTGCCGTCGTCGGTTCGTCGAAGACGATCAGGTCAGGCTCCGAGCACAGCGCCATAGCCGTCATGACGCGCTGCAGCTGGCCGCCTGACACCTGGTGCGGAAAGCGTTCGCCGATGGCTTCCGGGTTCGGCAGGCTGAGCTTCTTGAACAGCGCGATCGCGCGTTTCTCGGCCTCCGCCCGTGTCGCCGTCCCGTGCAGCAGCGTGGCTTCCACCACCTGGTCCATCAGCCTGTGCGCCGGGTTGAAAGCGGCCGCCGCCGACTGCGCGACATAGCAGACCTCGCGGCCACGCAGCTTGCGGAAACCTTCCTTGCCGCCCTTCAGGATGTCGCGGCCGTTGAGCAGCACCTCGCCGCCGGTGATGCGCACGCCGCCACGGCCATAGCCCATGGACGACAGGCCGATGGTCGACTTGCCGGCTCCGGATTCGCCGATCAGGCCGAGCACCTTGCCCTTCTCCAGCGTCAGCGAGACGTCGTGCACGAGCACGATATTCTTCGGCGCCTCACCTGGCGGATAGACCGTCGCCTCGATGCGCAAATTGCGGATATCGAGCAGAGGGGTGGACTTTGCCTTCACGTCGGCCATCATCCGCGTCCTCCCTTCAGGCTTGTCGTGCGGTTCAGCACCCAGTCGGCCACAAGATTGACCGAGATCGCCAGTGCTGCGATCGCGGCCGCGGGAATGAGCGCGGCGCCTATGCCGAACACGATGCCGTCCTTGTTCTCCTTCACCATGCCGCCCCAGTCGGCGTCCGGCGGCTGCACGCCGAGGCCGAGAAAGGACAACGTCGACAGGAACAGCACCGCATAGATGAAGCGCAGGCCGAGCTCGGAGATCAGCGGCGACAGCGCGTTGGGCAGGATTTCGCGGAAAATGATCCAGGCGCTGCCTTCGCCGCGCAGCTTGGCGGCCTCGACATAGTCCATGACGTTGATATCGACGGCGACCGCGCGCGACAGGCGATAGACGCGCGTCGAGTCGAGAATGCCCATCACCAGGATCAGCGTCACCAGGTTGGTTGGCAGCACCGAGAGTACCACCAGGCCCATGATCAGTGTCGGGATCGACATCAGGAGATCGACGAGGCGCGACAGGATCGTATCGAACCAGCCGCCGAACACGGCCGCCGAAAAGCCAAGTATGGCGCCGAGCGAGAACGACAGCGCGGTGGCCAGCACGGCGATAAACAAGGTGATGCGGGCGCCATAGATCATCCGGGACAGCAAATCGCGGCCGAGATTGTCGGTGCCCAGCCAATGCGCCGCCGATATCGGCTCCCAGACATCGCCGACAATTTCGGCATTGTCATGCGGTGAGATCCAGGGCGCGAAGATCGCCGCCAGCACGAACAGTGCCGTCAGGACGATGCCGATCAGCGCGGGGATGGGGATGCGTTTGATATCGAGCATATCAGCCCCCCTATTTCGGATGGCGGAGACGCGGATTGGCGACGATCGCCGCTATGTCCGCGATGATGTTGAGACTGATGTAGACGGCGGCGAAGATCAGGCCGACGGCCTGTACCACCGGTACGTCACGCTTGGTGACGTGATCGACGAGATATTGTCCCATGCCGGGATAGACGAAAATCACCTCGACCACGACGACCCCGACAATGAGATAGGCGAGGTTGAGCATGACGACGTTGATGATCGGCGCGATGGCATTGGGGAAGGCGTGCTTGCGGATGACGTTGAACGCCGACAGGCCTTTCAGTTCCGCCGTCTCGACATAGGCCGACTGCATGACATTGAGGATCGCCGCTCGCGTCATGCGCATCATGTGGGCGAGCACCACCAGTGTCAGCGCCGTCGCCGGCAGCGCGATCGCCTGCATCCGCTCACCGAAGGGCATGCCTTCGTAGACGGTCGAGATGCCGGGAAAGATCTGCCACTTCACGGCGAAGAAATAGACCAGCACATAGCCGATGAAGAATTCGGGGAAGGAGGTCGAGGCCAGTGCCAGCCCGGAGATCAGCTTGTCGACCCAGCCATTGCGGTAGCGCACCGCGATCAGGCCCAGGATGATGGCCAGCGGTACGGCCACGATCGCCGCCCAGAAGGCGAGGAACAGTGTGTTCCACAGGCGCGACTTGATCGAGGTTGCGATATCCTGCCCGCTCGACATCGCCGTGCCGAGGTCGCCGGTCAAGACGCCGCCGAGCCAGTGGAAATACCTGACATAGGCGGGGTCGTTCAGCCCGAGCTGCTCACGCAGATTGGCGAGCGATTCCGGCGTCGCGGATTGTCCCAGAATGGCTTGCGCGACATCGCCTGGCAGAATCTGCGTGCCGGCGAAGATCAGGACCGAGATGGCCAACAGAAGGAGGATGCCCAGCGCAATGCGCTGGGCAATGAGTTTCAGGATGGGTGAAGACATCTCTGCAAAGCCGGACTCAGGCCTGCAGCCAGCACTTCGCCAGGGCGTAGCCGTTCATCAGTTCCTGGTGCGGATCATCCACCCAGCCATCGACCTTGGCGCCGGTGGCGTCGATGAACTGGTTGAACATCGGCAGGATCAGGCCGCCATCGTCGCGGACCATGACAGCCATGTCATGGTACATCTGCTTGCGCTTGGCCTCGTCGAGTTCGGCGCGCGCCGCCAGCACCATCTTGTCGAAATCCGGGCGCTTGAAACGCGTGTCGTTCCAGTCTGCCGTCGACAGATAGGCGGTCGAATACATCTGGTCCTGCGTCGAGCGGCCGCCCCAGTAGGAGGCGCAGAAGGGCTGCTTGTTCCAGACCTCGTTCCAGTAGCCGTCGCCGGGCTCTCGCTTGAGCTCGATCTTGATGCCGGCCTTGGCCGCGCTCTGCTGGAACAACTGGGACGCATCGACGGCGCCGGGGAAAGCCACGTCCGAGGTCCTGAGCAGAACGGTGCCGTCATGGCCTGATTTCTTGTAGTGGAACTTGGCCTTGTCGGGATCGTACTTGCGCTGCTCGATCTCGCTGAACAGCGGATAGGACGCGTTGATCGGGAAGTCGTTGCCGAGCGAGCCGTAGCCGCGCAGCACCTTGGTCAGCATCTCCTCGCGGTCGATCGCCAGCTTCAGCGCCATCCTGAGGTCGTTGTTGTCGAACGGCGCCGTGTTGCAATGCATGATGAACACGTAGTGGCCGGGACCGGCGTGGTTGCGGATGGTCACGCCCGGCACGCGCTTGATCAGGTCGACGATCTTCGGCTCGACGCGGTTGATCATGTTGACCTGGCCGCCCTGCAGCGCTGCCGTGCGGGCGGTCGCGTCATTGATGACGATGACCTCGATCTGGTCGGCATGGCCCATCTTGTCGCCCTGCCAGTAATTGGCGAAGCGCTCGCCGCCATGGCGCACGCCAGGCTCGTTGGTCTTGACCACGTATGGCCCTGCCGAGATGCCGGCATCGGGCTTGTCCTTGCCGCCATTGGGCTGGACGATCAGGTGATAGTCGCTGAGCAAATAGGGAAGGTCGGCATTGGCCTCCTTCAGCG
Source organism: Mesorhizobium sp. B2-7-3 (assembly GCF_006440715.1). Lineage (NCBI taxonomy): Bacteria > Pseudomonadati > Pseudomonadota > Alphaproteobacteria > Hyphomicrobiales > Phyllobacteriaceae > Mesorhizobium > Mesorhizobium sp. B2-7-3. Next base: position 490,479 of record NZ_VFTY01000004.1, on the reverse strand, counting down.
TCAGCACCACTTCCTTGCCGCTGGCCTTGATGGTGTCGATGCCCTTCATGTAGCCGAGCGCGCCGGATTTCGACTTCTCGTCCGAATGGCGCTCCAGCGTGGCGGCCACGTCCTCCGCGGTCACGGTCTTGCCGTTGTGGAATTCGACGCCGTCGCGAATCTTCAGCGTCCAGGTCTTGGCGTCCTTGGACGAGCCGATGTCTTCAGCGATGCGGTTCTCGAGCTTGCCTTCCGGCGACAGCTCGACGATCATTTCGCCCCAGCACTTGCCGAAGGCGAACGGCACCTGCGTCATCATCAGCGCCGGGTCGAGGCTGTTGGTGGATTCACCGCCGACCAGGCCGGCCTTCAGCGTACCGCCCTTGACCGGACCCGCTGCGCGCGCCGCGCTCGAAAGCAGCGCGTTGGCGAAGGGTGCGGCGATGCCAAGCGCTGCCGCCCGGCCGAGAAAATCACGACGGCTCAGTTTGCCGGACGCAACGCGCCGGCTAAGGAATTCCAGTTCGTTTGACATTTGAGTTCCTCACTCTGTTGGTTCGACTCTGCGGTCGATTTTCTTGCTTCTTGTTAAAGGGAATAATGACCGCAAGGGAAAGCGGGAAGCAAGACCGAATGCGACATGCCGTGGCGTAAATCGCACGTCGCATTTGGATCAATGATTTCAACGCTCAAACAAGCGCACGCGGGACCTTTTCGTCGAAATCGCGCTCGAAGACGAGTTTTTCGCCCTCATAGGCTTCGATTCGGGCGCTGACGATGAAGTTTTGCGTGTCCGACCACATCTGCGCCCATGTCTCGGTACGGACCGACCATCCATTTCGCGACAGGGTCTGCGTCCAGTGTGTTTTTCCCGAGGCTGACAGGGGATCGTCAGGTTGGATGGTCCAGGTTTCGCGGGCAATGCTGCCGTTGACCAGTCCGTGGTCGAGATCGCGCACTTCGCCGAAGTCGTCCGTTATCGACAGCGTGACAATCCCGGTCTTTTCGTCGCGGTCGACATGGCGTTCGGAATTGGCGGGCCGAACCGTCTCGGTCGCCCACGGCGTAGCACCTTCCGGCTCGGCGAAAACGGCTTCGTCGCCTGTTGCCAGCAGGCGCAACGGCACCGATAGCGTGGCCGCCGACACGGTCAGTCGTACCGGCTCGGGCGAGGGCCAGATAGCGGGCCAGTAGGCGGTCGAAACGGCGACGCGCAGACGATGGCCGGCCGGCACACGGTAGGCGCATTGATCGAGCACGACACGGACCGAAACCGTCTCCCCGGGGACCAGCGCCTCGGGGAATTCATGCGAGCTGCGGTGCGTCAGATTGAGCACGCCATAGGAGATCAGTTCCGAGGCGCCGTCGGGATGCACGTCGCAGAGCCGGACAGCGATGTTGGCCTGGGGCCGATCCGAGGCAAGCTGGACCTCAAGCTCCGGCGCGCCGACGATCTCGATCGGCTTGGTGAGCTCAGGCTGGTCGAAACAGGCCGACAGCCCATCATCAGGACGCTGATCGCCCGGCAGTTCCGGTCCGAAGGTGAACGGAAAGTATTCGCCGCCGGCAAGCCCACAGGTTTGCGGCGAAGCGACGCTTGAAGGCCCTGCACCCGGAGCCATGAGCTCGAGCGCTTCAATCGTTATGTTGGACGATGGCCACTCCTGCTCGGCTATCCAGCGGCCGGGCCGCTCCGGATGCCAGCGCGCGGGACGCACGCTGTCCATCACATAGGCGCGGTAGTCGGGATCGGCCTCGACGCCGGTCTCGGCGCCCTTCAGCCAGCGGTCCCACCAGCGCAGCGCTTCCTGGAGGAAGCCGATGGCTGGCTTGGGGCCGGCATAGTGCGGGTATTTGTGGATCCACGGTCCGACGATGCCCTTGACCGGGGCCTCGATGTTGGTGACGAGGTGCGAGATCGTGTTGCGGTAGCCGTCGTGCCAGCCGCCGATCGACAGCACAGCCGCCTTGACCGCCGAAAAATCCTCGCAAATCGAACCGCGCTTCCAATAGCCGTCGCGATGCTGGTGGCTGAGCCACAGCGGCGCCATGAAGGCCAGGTTCTCCAGCCGGGTCATCCAGAGGTCGCGCCATCTGTTGTCGCCGGCAATCAGCGGATCCGGCGGCCGCGACGAATAGGACAGCATGGTCGAGGCCCAGCCGAAATTTTCGTTCAAAAGGCAGCCGCCCTTGTAGTGGATGTCGTCGGCATAGCGGTCGACGGTCGAGCACAGGCTGATCACCGCCTTGAGCGCCGGCGGCTGTTTGGCCGCCACCTGCAGGCAGTTGAAGCCGCCCCAGGAAATACCCATCATGCCGACATTGCCGTTGCACCAGGGCTGGGCCGCCGCCCAGGCGATGACATCGCAGGCGTCCTGCAGTTCCTGCTCGGAATATTCGTCGTCCATCAGCCCTTCGGAATCGCCATTGCCGCGCATGTCGACGCGGATCGAGGCATAGCCGTGGCCGGCGAAATAGGGATGGGTAAGCTGATCGCGAAAGATCGTGCCGTCGCGCTTGCGGTAGGGTAGGTGTTCGAGGATGGCAGGCACCGGATCGTCGCCCGCGTCCTCCGGCATCCACACCCGAGCCGACAGCCGGCAGCCATCGGGCATGACGATGCCCATATCGGGAAATTCGACGACCTTGCGGGGAAATTCGGTGATGATTTTCATGGCAGGCATAACGCTCCGCGGCACGAGAACTTTCAATCGCCATTCGCGACTGGAGCAGCGAAATATGCGACCTGTGCCGCTACCGCAATTCGTCGAGCAGTTCGGGATGTTTCTCCAGCAATGTCATCAATTGAACGGTCGGGCCACTCGGTTCGATCAAGCCTCTTTCATACTTGTCGAAGGCGTTCTCGCCGACCTTGAACAAGGATCCGGCCTCGCGCTGCGACAGCTTGAGCTTCGTGCGCATGCGGCGGATGGTTGACGGGGCCGGCACGCCGTCGATCTTCTCCTTGAGCGCGCGCAACCCGGCATCAACGGCGGCCATGTCGTCGCCGACATGCACACCCTCGCCATCCGATAGAGGATAGTAGCCGGGCAGGTCGACGATCATGCTCTCGCCCTTATAGGTCACGGTGAATGGACGGACTCCGCGCATCAACGTTTCTCCGGTTTCGGGGGAGACCATCCTATTCGTTTCACTGCTCTCCCTTGTCGCCATGGTCATGTCTCCTTGAATGACATGATCGTGAATTCGGTCACGACATCCGCCTGGAATTTCACATAGAGAAGCATGTCACGCGCTGGCACGTGATAGACATCCTGCCACACTCGATGATCCGCGAAAGTCGTCATCGACTTTACAAACATCTTCCGCGTCGTGCTGTCGATCACCTCGATCAAACCGGCGCGATCGAAGCCCAGCCCAACAGCATCCCGCAGTGCGGACGTTGTGATCGCCAGCGTGTCGACAGACCCAAATGTCGTCTTGATTGCATCAAGATCGTAAGTGGGTCAGCGTTTATCCATAATCCAGTATGCCCCCATAAAGGGGGTAACACAAGCGGCGATTGTTGAGACGGAAGCTCAGTTCAGCGGAATGTCGTTCTCAGCCTTGCTCGCCTGGTAGTCGCCCGACAATTCGTCGTAGCGCGCCGAGATTTTCCCGATCCGCTCCTCCAGCCGCTGGCGTTCGGCCCCGGCCAGCGCCCTCACCAACCTGCGGATCGAAAAACTTTTCCAATAGGCGTTCTCGGCATTGTAGCCGCCGGGGTCGAGGGTGAAGACCTCTTTCAGAATTTTGAGATCATGCGGGATGGCAAAACTGTCACGCGAATCCTCGTGGCTGAACAAATAGTAGAAGTTGTCAAAGCCGGCCCAGGTGATCGCCGACAGGCAGAGCGAGCAGGGCTCGTGTGTGGCGAGAAAGATGGCGTCCTTGGTGTCGACGCGCTCGGCCCTGGGCATCTCGTAAAAGCGCTTCAGGCAATGCACCTCGCCATGCCAGAGCGGGTTTTCCATCTCGTTGTTGGTCTCGGCCAGTACCAGCGAATAGTTGTCCTTGCGCAGGATCGCCGCGCCGAACAGCTTGTTGCCGTGGGCGACGCCTTCTGCCGTCTTCGGCACGATGTCGTGCTCGATGACGTCGAGCAGGCGGTCGATCAGCGAGATGTCGGTCATCACAAGCTCTCGTCGGGGAGGTGGATTTCGTAGGCGTGCGAGAAGTGGAATTCCTCGAGGTTGGAGCCGTCGCCGCCACGGTCGACGATCAAAAAGTCCTGAGGCTCTCCGAGCGGCGTCAGCACGCCGTGCCAGAGATTGCGGAAATAGTTGATGCCTTGCCCCGGTGCGGTGACGAAGGCATGGGGCTCGCCAGGCCCGTCCTTGCCGTCAGGGCAGACGACGACCAGGAACGGACGCGGCGACAGCGGGATGAAGGCCTGGCTGCCCAAGGGGTGGCGCTCCACCATGGTCAGCTTCAGCGGCATATCATAGGGCGTGCCGCGCACCATCGAGATCAGCACGCGCGCATTCGGCCCCATGGCTTGCGCGGTGGCGAGGTCATGGTAGCGCTCTGCCTTGCCGCCATTGATCGGATAGTGGTTGTCGCCGCCCATGTCGATGACATCGCCGAATTCGGCAAAGGCCCCACGGGTCAGCGGCCGCGCGACAATGCGGCTCATGACGTCCGCTTCGCGATGCCGGCCCCGCCGAGCTTGGCGTGCCGATTGACGTCCTTGTAGAGCAGATAGCGGAATTTGCCGGGGCCGCCGGCATAGCAGGCCTGCGGGCAGAAGGCGCGCAGCCACATATAGTCGCCCGCCTCGACCTCGACCCAGTCCTGGTTGAGCCGATAGACAGCCTTGCCTTCGAGCACATAGAGCCCGTGTTCCATGACATGCGTCTCGGCGAACGGAATGACCGCGCCCGGCTCGAGCGTGACGATGGTCATGTGCATGTCATGGCGCAGATCGGCGGGATCGACGAACCGCGTCGTTGCCCAGCGGCCCTCGGTGCCGGGCATCGGCGTCGGCGCGATCTCCTGTTCGTTGGTGAAGAAGGCTTGCGGAATCTCGAGGCCATCGACGACCTCATAAGCCTTGCGTATCCAGTGGAAGCGGACAGCCGCCTTGCCTTCGTTGCGGACTGTCCAGCCGCTGGCCGGCGGCAGGAAGGCAAAACCGCCGGGGCGCAACACATGTTTCATGCCGTCGAGCAGAACCGTCAGTTCGCCCTCGACCACGAACAGGGCGCCTTCGGCGCTGGCATCGGGCTCCGGCCGCTCGCTGCCGCCGCCTGGCGCGACCTCGACGATGTATTGCGAAAACGTCTCGGCGAAGCCGGACAGCGGCCGCGACAGGATCCAGACACGGGTCTTGTCCCAGAACGGCAGGGCGCTGGTGACGATGTCCTGCATCACGCCCTTGGGGATGACCGCATAGGCTTCGGTGAAGACGGCGCGGCCGGTCAGAAGTTCGCTCTGGCCGGAATGGCCGCCCTTTGGGGCATAATAGGTTCGCTCGGGCATCCTGATCGTATCCATGGGTTCAAACCTATTGTGGAAGCATGTCCTTGAGGCGCAGCAGCGCGATACGCTCGACCTGTTTGCAGGCGGTTTCGAATTCGACGCCGCGGCTGTTGCCGATGCGGGCCTCGAATTCGGCGAGGATTTCCTCCTTTGTCTTGCCTTTCACCGCGATGATGAAGGGAAAGCCGAAGGTGGTGACGTAGGCGGCGTTGAGCTTGGAGAACAGTTCGCGTTCCTTGTCGGTCAGCGCGTCGAGACCGGCGGAAGCCTGTTCCCTGGTCGATTCCGCCGTCAGTCGCCTGGCCTTGGCCAGCTTGCCGGCGAGGTCGGGATGGGCGTTGAGCACGCCGAGCCGTTCGGTCTCACTGGCGGAACGGAAGATGCGGCAAAGCGCATTGTGGAGGCCGCCCGCCGTGTCGTGCGCCGGGCCGAGCTCCAGCTCGTAGGCCCGCTCGGCGATCCAGGGCGAATGTTCGAAAACGCCGCCGAAGCTGTGAACGAACGTCTCGAATTCCATCTTCGAGGGGCGTAGCGCGGCCGGCTGATAGGGGTGGTTTTCCTGCCAGTGCTTGGCGATGTCAATACGCCGCGCCAGCCAGACCTTGTCGTGCGATTTAACATAATCGACGAAGCGTTTCAGCGCCGCCACCCGGCCCGGCCGCCCGACCAGGCGGCAATGCAGGCCGATGTTCATCATGCGCGGCCGGCCGGCCTTGCCCTCGGCATAGAGCGTATCGAAACTGTCCTTCAAATACGCAAAGAACTGGTCGCCCGAGTTGAAGCCTTGCGGTGTGGCAAAGCGCATGTCGTTGGCGTCGAGCGTATAGGGGATGATAAGCTGCGTGCCGTCCTCATGCTCGAACCAGTAGGGCAGCTCGTCGTCATAGGTGTCCGAGACGTAGTCGAAGCCGCCTTCCTCCGCCACCAGCCGCACCGTGTTGATCGATGTGCGGCCCGTATACCAGCCGGTCGGGCGCTGGCCGGTCACCTCGTAGTGCAGCTTGATCGCCGCTTCGAGGTCGCGGCGCTCGTCCTCGGCGTCGTGGTCGCGGTAGTCGATCCATCTCAACCCGTGCGAGGCGATTTCCCAGCCGGCTTCCTGCATCGCCGTGACCTGGTCGGGTGAGCGCGCGAGCGCCGTGGCGACGCCATAGCAGGTGACGGGCACTTGCTCTTCGCTGAACAGGCGCAGCAGCCGCCAGAAGCCGGCCCGCGCCCCATACTCGTAGATCGATTCCATGTTCCAGTGGCGCTGGCCCACCCAGGGCGCCGCGCCGACGATCTCGGACAGGAAGGCTTCAGAAGCCTTGTCGCCGTGGAGCACGCAGTTCTCGCCGCCCTCTTCGTAGTTGACGACGAACTGCACGGCGACATGCGCGCCGCCAGGCCATTTCGGATCCGGCGGATTGGCTCCGTAGCCACGCATGTCCCTGCTGTAACGCATCGTCCCTCCGCGCCCGGCATCACCGGAAGTATGATCAGGATATCGAAAGGGTGCTTCTCGCATTCCCCTCAAAATTTTTGAAAGTGTTTTTGTCGCACTCCGCTCGACCGGGACTTATGCATCGCCTTTAATTGGCGCACAATTCATCAGTAGTGCTCGATTGTACCGGCCAATTTGTTCGTATTGGAAAATGGGAGGCGGCCAATGGCAGAGACATCGAAAGCCGATGGCGGGCGTCTGACGACCCATGTCCTGGATACCGCGACCGGCAGGCCGGCGGCTGGATTGTCCATCGCGCTGTACCGTCTCGAGGGTTTGGCCCGCACGCTTCTGAAGACGGTCGTCACCAATGCCGACGGCCGCTGCGATGCGCCGCTGCTGGCCGGTGCCGACTTCCGCATCGGCGAATACGAACTGGTGTTCGCGGCCGGCGACTATCTGCGCGGCCAAGGAACGAAGCTGCCCGAGCCTGCCTTCCTCGATAGCGTGCCAATCCGCTTCGGCATGGCGCAGGCGCTGCACTATCATGTACCATTGCTGATCTCGCCATACGGCTATTCCACCTACAGGGGGAGCTGAGGCATGGCCAAGGGCAATATCCGCAACGAAATCCGCTTCATTCTGAATGGCAGGGATGTCGCGCTGTCATCCGTGGCGCCTGACGCGACCCTGCTCGACTGGCTGCGGCTCGACCGTTCGCTGCGCGGCACCAAGGAAGGCTGCGCCGAGGGCGATTGCGGCGCCTGCACGGTGCTGATCGGCAGACTTTCGGCCACCGGACTGGTCTATGAAAGCGTCAATGCCTGCATTCGCTTTCTGGGCTCGCTCGACGGCACCCATGTCGTGACGGTCGAGCACCTGCGCGGCGAAGCTGGCCAGTTGCATCCGGTCCAGCAGGCTATGGTCGATTTCCATGGCTCGCAATGCGGCTTCTGCACGCCGGGTTTCGTCATGTCGCTCTACGGCTTGTGGATGAAGTCACCGGACCCTTCGGACGCCGCCATCGAAAAAGCCTTGCAAGGCAATCTCTGCCGCTGCACCGGCTATGAGGCGATCATGCGCGCCGCGCACGCCATATCGAGCTACGGCAAGGTGGCGAAGGACCCCTTGGCGGCGGAGCGCCGGGACGTCACCACACGGCTGCAGGCGTTGCACGATGGCGCCAGGGTCGAGATCGGCGCCGGCGGGACGCGGCTGGTTGTGCCGGCCGATGCCGACGATTTCGCAGCTGTCTTCGAAAAAGAGCCGACCGCCACCGTCGTAGCCGGTTCGACCGACGTTGGCCTGTGGGTGACCAAGCAGATGCGCGACATCTCGCCGGCGATCTTCATCGGCAATCTGCCGGGGCTTTGCACCATCACGGAAGACAATGGTGTCATATCGATTGGCGCGGGCGTCACCTACACCGAAGCCTTTTCGACACTGTCGAAACGCATCCCGGCATTGGGGCCGTTGTTCGACCGCATCGGCGGGGAACAGGTCCGCAACATGGGCACGATCGGCGGCAACGTCGCCAACGGCTCGCCGATCGGCGACACGCCGCCACCGTTGATCGCGCTCGGTGCACGGCTGACATTGCGCAGGGGCAAGACACGGCGCACGATCCCGTTGCAGGATTTCTTCATCGCCTATGGCAAGCAGGACCGCCAGCCAGGCGAGTTCGTCGAGGCCGTGCATGTGCCGGTGCCGGCAAAGGCGACAAAGTTCGCCGTCTACAAGGTCACCAAACGCCGCGACGAGGACATCACCGCGACCCTTGGCGCCTTTTATCTGGCCTTGGCCAAGGACGGCACGGTAGCCGATATCCGCATCGCCTATGGCGGCATGGCGGCAACGCCGAAGCGGGCGTCCTCCGTCGAAAAGGCGCTGCTCGGCAAGGCCTGGACCGAAGTGACGGTGGAAGCGGCTATGGCCTGCTATGCCAGCGATTTCACCCCGCTGACCGATATGCGCGCAACCGCCGAATACCGAGCTTTGGCGGCGAAGAACCTTCTGTTGCGCTTTTACGTGGAAACCACCGGCACCAAGGCGCCGTTCCAGGTATCACGCAGCGAGGCGGCCTGATGAACAAGCACGCACCATCAAACCTCAAGGCCGAGAAGATCGTCGGCGGCGTCGCCACCGACCAGCGGCACGATTCCGCCCACAAGCATGTCAGCGGCGGCGCGGTCTATATCGACGACATGCCGGAGCCGGCCGGCACGCTGCATGTCGGTCTTGGCCTGTCCAAGGTGGCCCATGGCGTCCTGAAGAGCGTCGATCTCTCGGCGGTGCGCGCGGCCCCTGGCGTCGTCGACGTGCTGACCTATGCCGACGTGCCGGGCGAGAACGATGTCTCGCCCAGCAACATGCATGACGATCCGGTGCTGGCGGAAGGCAAGGTGCAGTTCTTCGGCCAGCCGATCTTCGCGGTCATTGCCGAAACGCGCGAGGCGGCGCGTCGCGCCGTGCGCCTGGCTGGGATCGAGTATGACGAGCTTCCCGCCGTCATCGACATATGGGACCTCGATCCGACCAAGGACAAGCAGGTCACGACGCCGCTGATCCTGAGGCGTGGCGATGCGGCCGCCGCAATCGAGGCCGCCCCCCGCCGCATCAAGAACCGCATGTGGCTTGGCGGCCAGGACCATTTCTACCTCGAAGGCCAGGTGTCGCTCGCCATCCCCGGCGAGGACGACGAGGTGACCGTCTACTGTTCGACGCAAGGGCCAAGCGAGACGCAGCATCTGGTCGCCCACACGCTCGGCGTGCCGAGCAACGCGGTGACGGTGGAGGTGCGCCGCATGGGCGGCGGCTTCGGCGGCAAGGAAACGCAGGCCAACCAGTGCGCCGCGATCGCCGCCATCGCCGCCAAGAAGCTGAAGCGGGCGGTCAAGGTCCGGCTCGACCGCGACGAGGACATGACCGCCACCGGCAAGCGGCACGATTTCGCCATCGACTACGAAGTCGGCTTCGACGACGAGGGCAACATCCTCGGCGTCGATTTCACCTATGCCTTGCGCTGCGGCTTTTCCGCCGACCTGTCCGGCCCGGTCGGCGACCGCGCGCTGTTCCACTGCGACAACGCGTATTTCTATCCCGCGGTGTTGGCCAAGTCGGCGCCGCTCTACACCAACACCGTCTCCAACACCGCCTTCCGCGGCTTCGGCGGCCCGCAAGGCATGATCGGCGCCGAGCGGGTCATCGACGAGGTCGCCTTCGCGGTCGGCAAGGATTCGCTCGAAATCCGCAAGCTGAATTTCTATGACCCGATGGAGGCGATCGGCGCGCGCTGCGTCACGCCCTATCACCAGAAGGTCGAGGACTGCATCATACAGCGCATCGTGGCGGAACTGGAAGAGAGCGCCAGCTATGCGCGCCGCCGCCGCGAGATTTCCGCGTTCAACGCCAACAGCCGCTTCGTCAAGCGCGGCCTGGCCCTGACGCCGGTCAAGTTTGGCATCTCCTTCACCAAGACCGAGTCCAACCAGGCCGGGGCGCTGGTCCATGTCTATGCCGATGGTTCGGTGCACATGAACCATGGCGGCACCGAAATGGGGCAGGGCCTGCACCTCAAGGTGGCGCAGGTCGTGGCCGAGGAGTTCCAGATCGACCTCGACCGCGTGAAGATCACCGCAACCACAACCGCCAAGGTGCCCAACACCGCGCCGACGGCGGCGTCCTCGGGCGCCGACCTCAACGGCATGGCGGCGCAGAACGCGGCGCGCCAGATCCGCCAGCGGCTGACCGACTTCGCCGCCGAGAGATATCAGATACCTGTCGACCAGGTGGTGTTCCTGCCCAACCGGGTGCGCGTCGGCAACCAGGAAGTCAGCTTCGACGATTTGGTCAAGCAGGCCTACATCGCGCGTGTGCAGCTCTCGGCCGCCGGCTTCTACAAGACGCCGAAGATTCACTGGGACCGCGGCAAGGGCCAGGGCCACGCCTTCTACTACTATGCCTATGGCGCGGCCTGCGCCGAAGTGTCGGTCGACACGCTGACCGGCGAGTATGTCGTCGAGCGCGCCGACGTCCTGCACGACTGCGGCCGTTCGCTGAACCGGGCCATCGACCTCGGCCAGGTCGAGGGCGGCTTCATCCAGGGCATGGGCTGGCTGACCACCGAGGAACTGTGGTGGGACGACAAGGGCCGGCTGCGCACCCATGCGCCCTCGACCTACAAGATCCCGCTGGCCTCGGATCGGCCGAAGATCTTCAACGTCGCGCTGACCGACTGGTCGCAGGCCTATGAGCCGACCATCCATCGCTCCAAGGCGGTCGGCGAGCCACCGCTGCCGCACGGCATGGCAGTGCTGCACGCGCTGTCGGATGCCGTGGCCAGCGTCGCCGACCACAAGATCTGCCCGCGTCTCGACGCGCCGGCGACCCCCGAACGCGTGCTGATGGCGATCGAGCGGTTGAAGAAAGAGGTCAAGGCGGGCGCCTGAAGGCCGGCAAACGTGCAATCCCAACCGAAAAAGCCTATATTTTTCATTCGGGAACCGTGAACCATGAACTCGAACGTGCAAAGCCTGAAAACCTTTCTCGGCAGCGCCGCGCGACTTGCCCTGGTCGAAGTGGCCGGTACCAAGGGCTCGACGCCGCGCGAGAAGGGCGCCTTCATGCTTGTCTCGCCGGCGGCGATCTTTGGCACGATCGGCGGTGGTCAGCTCGAATACATGGCGATCGACAGAGCCAGGCAGATGCTCATCTCCCCCCTCGAGGGGGAGATGGCCGCGAAGCGGCCAGAGGGGGTCCTCGCAGGAGGCACCGCAAGGGGGTCGAGCACTGCCGCAACGACCCCACCCGGCGGCTTCGCCGCCACCCTCCCCTCGAGGGGGAGGGGAACCCGCATCGAAGTCGACGAAATCTGCGCCACGCTCGATGTGCCGCTTGGGCCGGAGATCGGCCAGTGCTGTGGCGGGCGCGTGGAGGTGCTGATCCGGCTGGTCGATGCAGCGCTGGCCGCCGAGCTGGTTGCGGCGGCGGAAGCCGAGGAGGCGCAGCTGCCGCATGTCTATATCTTCGGCGGCGGCCATGTCGGCCAGGCGCTCGCGTCTACGGTAGCGCTTCTTCCCGTGCACGGTGTCGTCATCGAGACGCGGGCCGAGGCGCTGGAAGGCATGCCGGAAACCGTCGAGACGCGGCTAACGCCGATGCCGGAAGCCGAGGTTCGCGCCGCCCCGGCCGGCACCGCCTTCGCCATCCTAACCCATGACCACGCGCTCGATTTCCTGATCGTCGCAGAGGCGCTGAGACGCGGCGACGCTGCCTATGTCGGCATGATCGGTTCGAAGACCAAGAAGGCGACATTCAGAAACTGGTTCCTGAAATCGGCGGACGGCGCGGAGACTGAATTTGCCCGGCTCGTCTCGCCGATCGGCGGCGACGCCGTCAAGGACAAGCGCCCGCCCGTTATCGCCGCACTGGCGGCCGCCGAGATCATGGCGGCTCTAGTCGTGCACGGAGCGGCCTCAAGTTCCGACCGTCCCCATGACAGGGTGATGGCGAGTTAGACTTGCGCCGCCGCTAAGCCGGCCGTTTCAAGCCGAGATGTTCAGGCAGCGTGACCGCCGCTCTCGTCGAACAGTAGAGCATCAGCGTCCTGCCACAGGCCCTGCACGATGCCTGTGAATTCCTCCGCGCAGCGTCGAAAAACCGTGTCCGAAAATCCTTCGGGCCTGCTGAAGTTGGTGGCCTCGCGCGGGTTGGGTCAGCGATGCGTTCCAGCCGGCACGGCCGTGGCTGATGACGTCGAGGGGACGCGAAGCGTCGCGCCAGATTATAGGCTGATGCGCGGGTCGAGGCGCCCCGGAATCGGCAACGATGACCCATCGGCTTTGCTCGTACCTCGACCAAGGTGCGGATTGCTCGGTCAAAACCGCGCAGGACGAAACTAAGTTCGTCCTGCAGCAAGACAAGCCCGGCGAATGGACCAGCCGGCGGTCACTTGCCGGCCTGTTCTACCGCCCAGCCAGGATGTCCTTGATCAGCCGCTGGCAGCGCTCCGCCATGAAGTCGAGCAGCAGGCGCACCTTGGGATCCTGCAGCTTCTTGTGCGGATATACGGCAGCGAACTGCACCGGCGTAGGCGGGGTGCTGGCGAGAATGACCTTCAGCCGCCGGTCGCGGATGAACGGCTCGACCTCGAAGCGCGGCTTGTTGATGATACCGCGTCCCGACAGAGCCCAACCGGTCAGCACGTCGCCGTCATCGGTGTCGTAGGGCCCGTGCACTTCGAATTTTTGCTGGCCGGCCGGCGTTTGCAAGGTCCAGACATATTCGCGTGCGCCGGAATAGCGCAGCATCAGGCAGTCATGTCTCCTGCCGATCAATTCCTGCGGATCCATGGGCTCGCCGCGTGCCTCAAGATATTTGGGTGCGGCGACCAACACACGTTCGCATTCCATGATGCCGCGCATCCGAAGGCTGGAGTCCTCGATGATGCCGAGCCGGAAGGCGACGTCGATGCCCTCTTTCATGATGTCGACATTGTGGTCCGAGAGCCTGAGCCGCACCTCGATATCAGGGTATTTGTCGTGAAAATCGGGAATGCCCGAGGCCACCAGGCGCCGGCCGAGCCCAAGCGGCGCCGTCACCTTGATGGTGCCGCGCGGCTGGCCGGACAGTGCCGAGACGGCCGCCTCCGCTTCGGTAATCGCCTCCAGAACCTGCTTCGCGCCCGAGTAGAACACGGTGCCGTGCTCGGTCGGCATCAACTGCCGTGTCGTGCGGTTGAACAGCCGGACGCCGAGATGCTTCTCCAGTTCCTTGATACGGTTCGAGGCGACCGCCGGCGAAATGCGCATGTCGCGCCCGGCCGCCGACAGATTGCCGAGCTCGACGACGCGGACGAAGACGGCGATGTTGTCGAGATAGGCCATGCGGAGCACCTTCGCCGGTTTGCAGGGATCAACCTAGTATTTTCCAATTTTTTTTGAAAGTCATCGCACACCTCGCCTCTTTCCGTTTACGCGCCACACCTTAAAGTCGCGTCATCGGCAGGGACGACTTCAATGATGGATTTCGCGATTTTCTGGGACTGGCTGAGCTTCGCCGTGCGCTGGCTGCACGTCGTCACCGGCATCGCCTGGATCGGCTCGTCCTTCTATTTCGTCGCGCTCGATCTGGGCCTGCGCCAGCGACCAGGCATGCCCGTCGGCGCCTTCGGCGAGGAATGGCAGGTGCATGGCGGTGGCTTCTACCACATCCAGAAATATCTGGTGGCGCCGGCCGAGATGCCCGAGCATCTGACCTGGTTCAAGTGGGAATCCTACGCCACCTGGCTGTCCGGTTTCGCCATGCTGTGCGTGGTCTATTACGCCGGAGCGGACCTGTTCCTGATCGATCCCAATGTGCTGCCGATGTCGGTGCCAACAGGCATCCTGCTGTCGATGGCGACGATCGGCGTCGGCTGGGTGGTCTATGATCTCCTGTGCCGCTCGCCGCTCGGCAAAAGCGACACCGGCCTGATGCTGGTTCTCTATTGCGTGCTGGTGTTCATCGCCTGGGGACTGACGCATCTGTTCACCGGCCGCGCCGCCTTCCTGCATCTTGGCGCCATCACCGCGACGATCATGTCGGCCAATGTCTTCATGGTCATCATTCCGAACCAGAAGATCGTCGTCGCCGACCTCATCGCAGGACGCAAGCCGGATCCGAAGTACGGCAAGATCGCCAAGCAGCGTTCGCTCCACAACAACTATCTGACGCTCCCCGTGCTGTTCCTGATGCTGTCGAACCACTATCCGCTGGCGTTCGGGACACAGTTCAACTGGGTCATCGCCTCGCTGGTGTTCATCATCGGTGTCTTGATCCGCCACTATTTCAACAGCGTGCACAAACGTGCCGGCAACCCGCACTGGACCTGGCTGGGCGCCCTTGTCCTGTTCCTCATCATCATCTGGCTGTCGACCGTGCCGAAGGTGCTGACCGGTGAACCCAAGGTTTCCGCCTCGGCGCAAGTCTATATCGCTTCGGCGCATTTCCCGGCGGTGCGCGACACCGTGCTCGGCCGCTGCTCGATGTGCCATGCCGCGGAGCCGGTCTACGAGGGCATCTACCACGCGCCCAAGGGGGTGATGCTGGATACGGACGCGGGCATTGCCGATCATGCCCGCGAGATCTACCTGCAGGCAGGCCGCAGCCACGCCATGCCGCCCGCCAATGTCACAGAGATCACCGACAAGGAGCGGGCGCTGCTGGTCGCCTGGTTCGAAGGCGCGGGGAAATAAGCATGACCTCGACACTTCTGCGCGGCCGCACGCTGTCCTTCGTGCGCTGGCCGCTAGCCATCGACGACCACTCCGCCTGGCGCTACGAGGAAGATGGTGGCCTGCTGACAAGCGGCGGCAGGATCGTTGCATCGGGCGCCTACGCCGATGTCGAGAAACAGGCGGGCGAGGGGATAAAAAAAATCGATCACCGGCCGCATCTGTTGCTGCCGGGCTTCATCGATGCCCATGTGCATTTCCCGCAGATGCAGATCATCGCTTCCTATGGCGCCGAACTGCTCGACTGGCTGAACAACTACACCTTTCCAGAGGAAACAAAATTCGCCAACGCGCAGCATGGCCGCCGCATCGCGCGCCTGTTCCTTGATGAGACGGTGCGCCATGGCACGACGACGGTCGCCGCTTACTGTTCGGTGCATAGGGCGTCGGCGGAAGCCTTCTTCGCCGAGTCGCACGCGCGCGACATGCTCAACATCGCCGGCAAGGTGATGATGGACCGCAACGCGCCCGAAGGCGTGCTCGACACACCGCAATCCGGCTATGACGACACCAAGGCGCTGATCGCCGAGTGGCACGGCAAGGGCCGCCAGCTTTATGCCATCACGCCACGCTTCGCCATCACCTCCTCACCGGAGCAGATGGAGATGGCCGGCGCGCTGTGCCGCGAACATCCCGACCTGCACATGCAGACGCATCTGTCGGAAAACCACGCCGAGATCGCCTTCACGCAACAGCTCTACCCCTGGTCGCGCGACTACACCGATGTGTACGAACATTACGGGCTGCTTGGCAAAAAGAGCCTGTTCGGTCATTGCATTCATTTGTCGGAGCGTGAGGCGGACGCGCTGTCGGACAGCGGTTCGGTGGCGGTATTCTGCCCGACCTCCAACCTGTTCCTCGGCTCCGGCCTGTTCGACTATCAGCGCTTTCGCTGCCGCGACAAGCCATTGCGCATCGCGACCGCCACCGATGTCGGCGGCGGCACCAACTATTCGATGCTGCGTACCATGGACGAGGGCTACAAGGTGATCGCGCTCAATGGCGAGAAGCTCAACCCGTTCCAGTCATTCTGGCAGATCACGCGTGGCAACGCCGAGGCGCTGTCGGTAGTGGACAGGATCGGCACGCTGGAGGATGGCACCGACGCCGATATCGTCGTGCTCGATGCCAGGGCGACGCCGGCGATGCGGCTCAGGATGGAAACGGTCGAGACGCTGGCGCAGGAACTGTTCCTGCTGCAGACGCTGGGAGACGACCGCGCCGTGCGCGAGGTCTATGTCGCGGGGCGGCCCGCCAAGAGCGACATCGCAATTTAGCACTGCGGCGTGTTCCCCGCTTGACCCGGCGGCAGCCATCGGTCAAAGCGTGCGGCGAAGTTGACAGGGGAACGACATGGCCGTTGCTGACGACATCGCTCTGATCAAGAGACAGGAAGAGACGCTTGTCTTCACGGCCTTCGACGAGGCTGTCGCCTTCGAGATCGGTTCGGCCATCCGTCGTCGTGCAACAGCAGAGAACCTGCCGATTATAGTCGATATCAGGCTGTGGGACCGGCCCCTGTTCTATGCGGCGATGCCTGGTTCGAATGCTTCCAATCCCGACTGGGCGCGGCGCAAAATCAATGTCGTGAAGCGCTATCTCAGAAGCACTTACCGGCTGGTGCTGGAGCAGCAGCGCCCCGACCGCACCTTCAAGATCGGCGAGGGGCTCGATATTGCTGACTATGTGTTGGCCGGCGGCGGCTTTCCGGTTGCGGTCAAGGGCGTCGGTGTTATCGGCGTGATCGCGGTCTCTGGCCTGCCTGAGCGCCAGGATCATGGCGTGGTGGTCGATGCGCTGTGCGATTACCTGGCCATCGATGCAGGCAAGCTTGCTCTGCCGCCGGAAGAAAAATCGTGACGTCAGCGCTGCCCCTCACCCTCACCCTCTCCCCGTATAGAGACGGGGAGAGGGGCGTACCAACGCTGGAGCGCTTCCCTTCTCCCCGTCACTATACGGGGAGAAGGTGCCGGCAGGCGGATGAGGGGCGGAGCCAGCCTTGCGGCTATTCGCAAATCGCCGATGGCAGCCAAGGATGACCGTGCTCGATCCCAAATCCTTCCTCATCTCCATCTTCGACGCCGCCGTCGCGGCCGCCGATCCGGAAAAGACCATTCGCGATCATTTGCCGGCAAAGCCGAAGGGCCGCACCATCGTCATCGGTGCCGGCAAGGGCTCGGCGCAGATGGCGGCGGCCTTCGAGAAGGTCTGGGATGGGACGATCGAAGGCCTGGTCGTTACCCGCTACGGCTATGGCGCCAAATGCGAGCGCATCGAGATTATCGAGGCCGCGCACCCGGTGCCGGACGCCGCCGGGCTCGAGGCCTCGCGGCGCCTGCTGGAGAAGGTGCAAGGGCTGACAGCGGACGATCTGGTCGTGGCGCTGATTTCCGGCGGCGGTTCGGCGCTGCTGCCGTCTCCGGCCGCCGGCCTGACGCTGGCCGACGAGATCGCCGTCAACGAGGCGCTGCTTGCCTCCGGCGCGCCGATCGCGGCGATGAATACCATCCGCAAACACCTCTCCACCATCAAAGGCGGCCGGCTGGCTGCCGCGGCCTGGCCGGCCAAGGTGGTGTCGCTGGTGGTTTCCGACATCCCCGGCGACAATCCGGCCCTTGTCGCGTCCGGCCCAACCGTTCCCGATGTCGGCAGCCGTGAGAATGCCCTGGCTTCTATATCAGCCTACGGCATGAAACTGCCGGACGCGGTCATGGCGCATATCCAGTCGCCGGCGGCCGACGCCCCAGATCCCGGCGATCAGCGCTTTGCGCGCAACGAGGTGCATCTGATCGCATCGGCCGGCGTGTCGCTGGAAGCGGCAGCGGTGGAAGCGAGGCGGCAAGGCATCGAAGCCGTCATCCTCTCCGATGCCATCGAAGGCGAAGCACGCGAGGTCGGCGGCGTCCACGCGGCCATCGCCCGCGAAGTGGCGACGCGCAACCGGCCCTTCCAAAAGCCGGTTCTGATCCTCTCGGGCGGGGAGACCACCGTCACGCTGCGGGCCAAAGGCAAGGGTGGCCGCAATTCGGAATTCCTGCTTGCCTTCGCCATTGGCATCAATGGCATCGAAGGCATTCACGCCCTGGCGGCCGACACTGACGGCATCGACGGCTCGGAAGACAATGCCGGCGCCTTCGCCGACGGCTCGACCGTTTCGCGCATGCGCGCGGCGGGTGTGGATGCCAAGGCGATGCTGGCCAGAAACAATGCCTGGACGGCCTTCAATGCCGTTGGCGATCTCTTCGTGCCCGGCCCGACCGGCACGAACGTGAACGATCTCCGAGCAATTCTCATCCGCTAAACCGGCAGATCAAGCCGCTATCAGCTTCTTCACCTGCTTCATATCCTGCAAAAACCGCTCGCGTTCGGCTTCTTTGCCGGCGCGATCCCGAATGCGCAGGATGAAGGAGGGATGGATGGTGAGGAAGACACGCAAGCCATCCTCGCGTTCGATCACCTGGCCCCGCATCTTGGTCACCGGGACCGCCTTGCCAAGCAGGGATAGCGCCGCCGTGGCGCCGAGCGCCACGGCGAGATTCGGCTTGATCAGGTCAAACTCGTGGTCTAGCCACCAGCGGCAGGCTTGAACCTCGCCGACATTCGGCTTGGAGTGGATGCGGCGTTTTCCGCGCGGTTCGAATTTGAAGTGCTTGACCGCGTTGGTGACGTAGACCTTCAGCCGGTCGACCCCGGCATCGTCCAATATGGCATCGAAAACCTTGCCCGCCGGGCCGACGAACGGCTGGCCGGCGAGGTCTTCCTGGTCGCCCGGCTGTTCGCCGACGAAAATCACCTTGGCGTTGTCAGGCCCCTCGCCGAATACGGTCTGCGTCGCATCGCGCCAAAGCGGACAGCGGCGGCATCCCTTGGCGGCCTCGCGCAATTCGGAAACCGTGTGCGCGGCATCGTCCTCAGGCGCTTCGGTAGGCTCATGCTTAGGCCAGTGCCTCGCCTGCACCTTGGCGTGGTGCGGCGCGGGCATTGTCGGCATCTTCGCAATCATATCCCTGGCGGCCTCGTCCGCTCCTGCGATCAAGTCAGGAATGAGCGAGGCCTCGGGAAGGTTCCGCCAATATTTCTTCGGCATCTCCTTTTGCATGGCCTTCACCTTGAGGCGTGCCGGATTGAAGATGTTCTCGAAATAAGTCCTCCACAGCGTCTCGGTATCGTCCTTGTCTGGCGCATCGCCCTTGGCCGCGCCCGGCCCGATCGCCAGCCTCTCGCCATCCCAATCGGCGGACGCGTAAGGCGTCAGGATCGTCCAGCGCATGCCGGTAAAACGCCTGACGAAGAAATCCGCATTGCGCTCGACGATGAAATGGTCGGGTTCGAACCAGGCGACATAGCGTTCATCCTCGCCGTCGCCGATCTTCCGGAAGCGGACGAAGGCGTGCATCTTGTGGCTGTCGCGCCGCACTGCCTTTTCCATGGTTTCAAGCCGTTTGGTGTCGGGTTCCGATGCGATCGCCAGCAATTTGGGCTCGGTGCGCAGCCGCCACAGCAGCCTGTAGAGAAAGGCGAAACGTCCGGGATCGGAATGGCAGAAGGCGGTCTCGGCGTGGCCGATGAAATCGCGTGGCACAATGAGCTCAGCGCCCTGCGGCACGTCAGGCAAGTCGCTTGGCGGCCGGTCAAGACCGGCTACGACATGCCAGCTGATGTCCCCGGGGCTGATCTCATTCAACGCCAGCCGCCGAGCCGCGTCGCGCCAGCCGGCGAAATCGGTCTGGCTTTCAAGCCAAACGGTGTGGCGGGTGAGGTCGAGCTCGGCTGGCGGCATCGTCAAAACAGCGCCAGTTGTTCGCAGGATTGCACGATCTTGCCGCGCAGTCCGGCCTTGTCTGTGAGCGCGCCTGGCGACCAGCCTTCGGCGATGATGAAGGGCCTGAGCTTGGCGATCGAATGGCAGAGCCGGCCGACATCCTCGAGCCGCAGTCGCCGGTAGCGGCGGGTTTCGAGGATTTTCGCGACAACCTTGGTTCCCAGGCCAGGCACGCGCAACAGCGCTTCGCGGTCGGCGCGGTTGACGTCGACGGGGAAGCGTCCCCGGTTGCGCAGCGCCCAGGCAAGTTTCGGATCGATGGCGAGATCGAGCATGCCATCGCTGCTGCCGGCCAGGATTTCAGGCTGCGAAAATCCGTAGAAGCGCATCAGCCAGTCGGCCTGGTAGAGCCGGTGTTCGCGCATCAGCGGCGGCTTCCGGAGCGGCAGCGATGACGAGGAATCGGGGATCGGACTGAAGGCCGAGTAATAGACGCGCCGCAAATGGTAGCTGCCATACAGCCGGGCGCTGGCGTGCAGGATGCCGTCGTCGGAGGTGTTGTCCGCGCCAATGATCATCTGCGTCGACTGGCCACCCGGGGCGAAGCGTTCGCGTTTTTTGGTCCGCAACGTCGGCTCGGCTTTTTCCTCCATCTTCCGGCGCAAATTGGCCATGGAAAGCCGGATTGTCTCCGGCCTCTTTTCCGGCGCCAGCTTCTTCACGCCCTCGTCGGTGGGCAATTCGACATTGATCGACAGGCGGTCGGCATAGAGCCCGGCCTTCTCGATCAGGTCCGCCGAACTCTCGGGGATGGTTTTGAGATGGATATAGCCGGAGAATTTTTCCTCCAGCCGCAGCCGCCGCGCCACCTCGACCATCTCGCCCATGGTCTCGTCAGGCGAACGGATGACGCCCGAGGACAGGAAAAGCCCTTCGACATAATTGCGCCGGTAGAAATCCATGGTCAGCTTCACCACCTCGTCGATGCCGAAGCGGGCGCGCCGCACATTCGAGGACGAGCGGTTGATGCAATAGCTGCAGTCGTAGATGCAGAAATTGGTCAGCAGGATTTTCAGCAGCGAGATGCAACGGCCGTCCGGTGCGTAGGAATGGCAGATGCCCATGCCTTCGGTGGAGCCGATGCCGCCGGATTTCAAAGAATCCTTCTTCGCCGCGCCCGATGAGGCGCAGGAGGCGTCGTATTTGGCGGCGTCGGACAGGATTGCCAGTTTCTCACGAACAGGGAGTGCGCTCATTTGTTCATGATATGTTCTAATACGCCAATGCGCCATCTCATTTGATGGTGACGGCGAAAAAGTGATCGCCGCCGGTCTCCCGCATCAGACTTCGTGCAGATAGAGATGATAGTCCAGCTCGCTTACTGTGCGCGCCACGCGCAGGTACTCGGACTGCTTGATCGCCACAAAGGTGCGGTGCAGGTCCTCGCCGAGCGCGCCCTTCAGGAAGCTGGACGCCTTGGCCGCTTCGATGGCGGCCCGCCAATCGGCCGGCATCGTCGTGCGGGTGATTGCCGCTTCATAGCCATTGCCGGTCGTTTCGGGGCCGGGATCGAGCCCTTCGTCGAGGCCCTTGACGATGCCGGCAAGCACCGTCGCGGCAATCAGATACGGATTGGCGTCGACGCCTGATGGACGATGCTCGATGCGCCGGTTCTTTGCATCGCCGGCCGGCACGCGCAACGCCACCGAGCGGTTGTTGACGCCCCAGCTCGGCGCCACCGGCGCATAGGATTGCGAGACGAAGCGCCGCCAGGAATTGGCATGCGGCGCAAACACCAGCATTGATTCCGCCATGGTCTGGATCAGCCCGCCGAGGCCACGCAGCAGCGGCAGCGACCAGCTCTCGCCGGCGGCTTCCGCAAAGACGTTTCGGCCGTCCTTGTCCTGCAGCGAGACATGGAAATGCATACCGGAGCCGGCATATTTCTCGATCGGCTTGGCCATGAAGCAGGCGGTGACACCATTGCGGCGCGCCTGCGCCCGCACCAGCCGCTTCAGCATGACCAGATCGTCGGCCGCCCGCATCACGTCCTTGCGGTAATTCAGCGTCAGTTCGTACTGGCCGGGCGCATATTCGGAAATCACCGTCTCGGCCGGAATGCCTTGCACCTTGGCGGCGGCGTAGATGTCGGAGAACAACGGCTCCATGCCGTGCAGATGGTCGACTGAATAAACTTCGGTCTTGCCCGAGACGCGGCCATCGAGCACCGCGCGCGCCGGCTGCACCTTGCCGTCGGCGTCGCGCTCATTGGCCAGCAGAAAAAACTCGAGCTCGAAGGCACCGGCGGGATAGAGTCCCTTGGCCGCCAATATGCCGACCTGCCGGGCAAGCGCCAGCCGCGGATCCGACGACATTGGCTGGCCGTCCAGATGATACATCGCCATCAGCAGTTGGCCGCGCGGTGGCTTCGTGCCGTAAAGCGGCACCAGCGTGCCCGGAATCGGCCAGGCCCTCAGGTCGCCGTCGCCGCTGTCCCAGATCAGCCCGGTTTCGTGCACATCCTCGCCGGTGATGTCGAGGCCGAGAATGGAGATCGGCATATGCCGGCCGCCCTCGAAAATGCTTTTCAGCTCATGCCTGCGCACGATCTTGCCGCGCCCCACACCGTTGGCGTCGGTCAGCACGATATCGAAGGCCTCGATCTCGGGATGGGCGTCGAGGAAGGCTTGCGCCTCGGTGGGCGTCGAGCCCGAAGGTGAGGTCATGATCGCACTCAAATTTGGCTTGGGCGCTTGTCTCACGCCGCAAGCTTTGCCGCAACCACGCCGAACGCGGCGATCAGCCGGTTGACCTGGGTGCCTGACGTTGCCGGCGAGATCAGCATCATGTTGTGGAACGGTGCGATCAGCACGCCGCGATTGACCAATGCGACATGGATGGCAGCCTCCAGTTCCGGCGCATGCGCAATTTCCGCCTCGGCACCATTGCGCAGCGGGCCGGGCGCGCAGATGAACTCGACGCGTGCCCCGACGCGGGAGACATGCCAGGGCAGATTGTAACGATCGATCACGCCGGTCAGCCCGGCATCGAGCCGCCGCGCCAGATGATCCATGCGGTCATAATTCTCCTGCGTCATCACCTCCTCGAGCGTGGCGCGCATGGCGGCGAACTGCAGCGGGTTGGCCGACAGCGTCGTGCCCATGCCGGAATATCCCGGCTCTTTCGTCCTGTTATAGTCGGCATAGCGCGAGGCGACCTCCTCGCTCATGCCCCAGACGCTCGCCGGAACGCCGCCGGCAATCGGCTTGCCCAGCACGAACAAGTCGGGCTCCAGCCCATATTTACTGGTGTAACCACCAGGACCGGTCGAGATCGTATGCGTCTCGTCGATCAAGAGCAGGGTGCCGGCTTCACGCGTCAATTTTCGCAGCGCATCATGGTAGCCAGGGTCGGCAAGTACCATGCAGGAATTGGTCAGCACCGGCTCGGCGATGACGCAGGCAACGTCCCTGTCCTTCAATGCGGCCTCGAGAGCGGCGACATCGTTGAATTCGATGACCTTGGCCGTGCGGGTCAGGTCGCGGAATTCGCCCGCCAGTCCCGGCCGGTTGACGGGCTTGCCGTTGATCAGCCGCACCATCGTCTCGTCCACCGAGCCGTGATAGCAGCCGTTGAAGACCAGGATCTTCTCCCTGGAGGTGACGGCGCGGGCGACGCGCAGCGCAAAGCGATTGGCGTCGGTCGCCGTGGTCGCGATCTGCCAGAACGGCAGGCCGAAGCGCTGCTGCAGCAGCGGCCCGATGGCCAGCGCATCCTCGGAAGGCAGCATATAGGTCAGGCCGCGCCCGGCCTGGCGGCGAATGGCGCGCGCCACCGGTGGAGGCGAGTGGCCAAACATCGAACCGGTGTCGCCAAGGCAGAAATCGTCGAGCTTGTTGCCGTCCATGTCGGTGATCGTGGCGCCTCGGGCGCTGTCGACCAGGATCGGAAACGGTGTCGGCCAATCGTTCATCCAGTGCATCGGCACGCCGCCGAAGAAGCCGGGCAGGCCGTTGCCGACCTTGGTTTGTGATCTCGGCCGCGCCTCGCGAAAGGCTGCCCCTTCCGTCTCGCGCAATTGCGCGATGCGGTCGCGGCTGATCCCGCCGATGGTCTTTGAACTATCGCTGCCGTGCATGAAAATCCCTCTGGCTCATTCCTACTTACCCAATCCACCTCCGCAACGGCAATTGGCCGTGCGTCCGTTCTGCGTTGGCTCAGTCGCCTGCGGCGGGCGCTTGACCCCGCTTGCGAAGTCGGCGCCAATGCTGTCGGCAACGACAAGCGGGGGAAAGAATGCGGACGATCATCTGCGTGACCATGCTCTTCCTGTCGGCCGGTACGGCGTTCGCGACCGGCGGTATCTGGTGCACCGTCGATGATTCACAGGTCAAATTCCAGGTTGATGCCGGCGTCACCACGGGCATGGGCGGCCCGACTTTCAATTTCCGCGGCGACCTCGAAATCAAGGCAAGGCCCACGGGTGATCCATTGCGCAAGACGGTGTTAGAGGATGCGAACCTCACCCAGTATTGGCTCGACGACAAGGAACTGCGGCTAAACATCTACCACGAGCAGCAGGTCGCCAAGATCTACAGTTCGGTCGAATTAACGATCCTGACCAGGGCCAGCGACGAGGGCGTCTATGACGGGCATTACAAGCTCGCTGTCTATGACAGCACGGCCGACAAGGAAAGCGACGGCAAGCCCGTCGATCTGACCGGCAAGGTCTCCTGCGGGGCCGAGTGATCGGCCATCCCGGCTAGGCCGTGATGTCGATGACGCCACAGTCGCCGGCGGCGCTGCCGAAGGCGACGCGGCGTTCTTCCCCGTCCCACATCATCGCGGTGATGGCGCCCTTGCCCGGTCGCCGCAAAAGCACTTCCTTGGCGTCGGAAAAGCGCACGGCCATCACCATGCCGTCGTCGTAACCGACTGCGACGACGTCCTGGCTCGGATGGCAGGCGACCGCCGTCACCATGGCATTGCCGCGCGTGCCGAGCTCCAGCGGCGCCTTGCCCATCGGGCCGTCCTTGCCCGAAAACGGCCAGACGATCGCCGCCGGCGCGCCGGAACTGGCCAGCCACTTGCCTTTCACGCTCCATGACAGGCTCTTGACCTTGCCGGGATAGCCGCTCATGCGCATGTGCTTGCCGTCGGCCAGCTTCCAGCCATGCAGGGCGTTTTCCTGCATGGTGGTGACCAGAAAGGCGCCGTCCGGCGAGAAGGTGATGCCGGTGTGCGCGCCCGCCCATTCCAGTTCCACCGGCTTGCCCTCGGCGGCGGGGAAATGCAGCGTCGCGCCATTGTAGCGGGCGACGCCGAAGCGCATGCCCTTGGGCGAGAAGGCCAGCCCCTCGACCGAGCGCGGATGGGCAAATTCCCGGGTCTTGCCATCGGCGAAGCGCACGAAGGCGGTCTTGCCCGTGGCATAGGCGATGGCTCCTTGCGGCCCGGCGGCAACGCTGGTGATCCATTTTTTTCCCGCGTTCGCCACCTCCTGGGTCTCGCCGCCGGCTTTCACGGCAAAAACCTTGCCGTCCTCGCCGCCGGTGATCAGCCGGTCGTTGGCCGCGTCATGGAAGGCGGCAAGCAGCCCGTCATTGGCCTGCACCGTCTTGTTGCCATTGTCGAGCCGATGGACAGCACCATCGGCCAGCGCGAAATGCGGCACGTCGCCGAGGAAGACGGCGGCGACGCAATGGCCTTCGAGATCAAGCGGGGCAACTGTGGGCATGGGTTATCTTTGTTCGACTGGATTAGAATTGTAGAGGCGGCTTACTCGACGTTTGCGGTTCCGACAACCATCGGGATTGGCAAGTGATGAAGGGGCAGGCGTCAAAGCAGCCCCTTGGCTCGTAGATCCGCAGCGAATGCTGCCAACGGCATCACCAGAGTCAAATCCGATCCTGTGAGACGCTCGGCGCCGTAGCTTGCATACCACTTTGCCGCCCGCTCGCTCTTGGCGTCGATGATGAGCAGAATGCCGCCCCCTTCTCCCGCAAGCCGCAGGCAGCGCAATGCCGCCGCGGCAAGCAACTGACCTCCGAGGCCTTGCCTGGCGACGGTGCGATCGGTGGCAAGACGGCCAAGCTTGAAGCCGGAAACTTCGTGTCGTGCCAAGCCTCTCGTCAGGGCTGCGGGAACGGCTTCATGAGCGACGGCGGACGGCGCGATCGTATAAAAACCGAGTACACGTTCCGAAGCTGTATCGCCGCGCAGAAGGTCTTGGCCGCATTCTGATCATGACTCTGTCGCGCGAACCGCTGCAGAAATTCGTTCATCTGCAGGTCGCCACAATCCGAAGGACGCTCGATCGTGGCGTTTTGCTATTGGCTCCTCGTGCCAGGACGGAAGAGTCACAAAGTGTCCGGCAAGGCCGCAATCGCCGCCTTGAGCCTGGCGTTGGGTTTTGGCGGGTGTTCCAGCAGGTCCAGGATGCGCTTAAAGTCGCGGTCGGACACCTTCGTCACTTCAGCCGCATCAATCACCGCCTGCGCCGCAGGCACGATCTTATCGAGGATGAAGTCTGCCATGTCTTTGTGCGAGAGCGCAGCGGCGCGCGCGATCATCGCCTTCTCCGAAGGGGGAATGCGGATTTGGTAGCGCTCGGTCTTGTTGTCCGCAGGTCTAGGCATGGTCATTCCTCATCGCGATACGTACACATGATATGTGTACGTATCGCACAATTCAAGCTTTGAATCGTGTGGCTGAACCTAGGCCTGGCAGGCGTCAAAGCTCTTCTTCAGCCGTTCAGCGTCGAGTTCGCGGCCGATGAACACCAGCCGGCTTTCGTGCTTTTCGCCGTCCTTCCAGGCGCGCTGGTGGTCGCCCTCGATGATCATGTGCACGCCTTGGATGACATAGCGCTCGTCATCGCCCTTGAGCGCGATGATGCCTTTCAGCCGCAGGATGTTGGGGCCTTCCATCTGGGTGACCTTCTCGATCCACGGGAAGAATTTCTTCGGGTCCATCTCGCCGCCGCGCAGTGACACCGACTGCACCGTCACATCATGGATGTCGGACGGATGAGCGTGATGGTGGTGGTCGTGCCCATCGTGGTCGTGGTGATCATGATCGTGGTGATCGTGTTCATCATGCGCTTCGAGGAAATGCGGATCGTTCTCCAGCGCCCTGGACAGGTCGAAGGCGCCACGGTCGAGCACTTCCGACAGGGCGACGCCGGCGCGCGTCGTGCGGTGAATTTTGGCGGCCGGGTTGATGGCGCGGATCGTCGCCTCGACCTTGGCGAGTTCTTCCGGGGTGACGAGGTCGGTCTTGTTGAGCACGACGACGTCGGCGAAGGCGATCTGGTCCTCGGCTTCCTTGGAATCCTTGAGCCTGAGCGGCAGGTGCTTGGCGTCGACCAGGGCCACCACGGCATCGAGCTTGGTCTTGGAGCGCACGTCGTCGTCCATGAAGAAGGTCTGCGCCACCGGCACAGGATCGGCGAGACCGGTGGTCTCGACGACGATGGCGTCGAAGCGGCCGGGCCGCCGCATCAGGCCCTCGACGACGCGGATCAGGTCGCCGCGCACCGTGCAGCAGACGCAGCCATTGTTCATCTCATAGATCTCCTCGTCTGATTCCACGATCAGGTCGTTGTCGATGCCGATCTCGCCGAATTCGTTGACGATGACGGCGTAGCGCCTGCCGTGGTTTTCCGACAGGATGCGGTTGAGCAGCGTCGTCTTGCCGGCGCCGAGATAGCCGGTGAGGACGGTTACGGGGATCTGTGTCTGCGCTTCGCTCATGGCTTGCCTCGAAATGACTAGGCCCTGAAATTCAGGCCGCGAAAAGGGATTGTCGGTTCCATATAGGATGTGCGCCGGGCTTTTGCACGGGGCAAACCATGGGCCAAAGCTGCCGACCGGGATTGTCCCGCCATCATGGCCGCGGAAGCGGCCGCCGTCCCCGGCGGCGGAATGATCAACGGGCCTCTTGCCAGGGCTGTCCGGTCGTCGGATCGCATTCACGCAGCGGTCGCTCCGAATTCCCTTCACCCGAAACTCGTTTGTCATCTAACTGAAATAAACATCTGGCATCACCACGGCGGACACCGCAAATGCTTGCCGGCAAAGCTGTTTCGGATGCCGGAATCTTTTTCGATCGTCGATTGCCAACCGGCCGGCTGCGTCTATGCTGTGCGCACCGGTACGGCCGAAGAGGGATGACCATGGCCAAGGCGGACAAGACTGCAACGATGAGCCGGCTGCATTCAGCGGCAAGGCTGGCAAGGACCGCGCTGGCGGCACGGCTCCTGGCGCATGGCTTTTACGCCGGCCAGGACCAGATCATGCTGGCGCTGGACCGTGAGGACGGCCAGACGCCGGGCAATCTCGCCGGGCGTCTCGGCGTGCGTCCGCCGACCATCACCAAGACCATCAACCGGCTGCAGGCGCAGGGTTTTCTGGAGAAACGCGCGTCGGACTCCGATGCCCGCCAGGCCCATATCTTCCTCACCGATACCGGCCGTGAAACCATCCGCGCCATTGAGAAGTCGGTGAAGAAGACCGAAAAGCAGGCGCTTAAGGGTCTCGATAAGAAGGACCAGAAGGCTCTGTTCAAGCTGCTCGCCTGCATCGAGGCCAACCTCTCCAACGAGGAGTTGGTGCTGATCGATGACGACGCCGAGTCGGATGACTGATCTCTCCGGCCGTCAGGCTGCCGCGGTATTTCCGTGGATCAAGGACGACCAACGGCCCGGCGTCATGCCGAACGCTTTCTTGAATTGCCTGTTGAAGTGGCTCTGGTCGCTGAAGCCGGCCTCGATCGCGATCTGTGCCAAGGGCACGCCGGCGGCGATCATCCTGCGCGCGCGCTGAAGCCGGCGCATTACCAGGAAGCGATGCGGGCTGGTCGAGAAGGCCGCGCGGAAATGTCTCGACAGGGCATAGCGGTCGAGACCCGTGACGGCTTCCAACTCACCCGAACGCACAGGCCGGTCGAGGTTTTCCGTGAGATACTCACCCGCCAGTGTCGCCGCCCGCCACGCCGTCCCGGCTATTGGCTTTGCCGGCTTGCCGGCATGCCGGTTCAGACTTTGCATCAGTCGCGCCAGGAAGTCGTCGACGAACAGCTCGTCGAGTTCCTGCTCCAACGGCCCGAGCGCCGACAGCAGGGTCGCGCAGAAGGCCTCGTCCGTCACCACGCCGTCCCTGACGAAGGGCAGCGCCGTGCCGCCGAGACAGTCGAGCATCAGTGACGGCTCAAGATAGAGCATCCTGTAGCGCAGGCCTTCTTCCGTGCCGGCGCCGCCATCGTGCAACTCGTCCGGATGCAGCACGATGACCTGGCCGGGCAGGCTCAGCCGTGCCGCGCCGCGATAGCGGAAGGTCTGCACGCCGCGCAGCGTCACCCCGATCGCGTAGGTGTCGTGGCGATGCGGATCGAAGGCGCTGCCGTGAAACCGCGCCTCGATGCGCTCCATCCCCACGGGGTCGCGAGCGGAGATGATGCAGTTTTCAGCGGCATCCGCGCACAAACGTCCAAGACCCTCGAAGGCCTGGCGGTCTAGATCGAACGACATCGTCTCCTTCAGCCTCGTTACACGGGGCCTAACTTTGAATGGCTTGTTTTCTCATGTTCGATACGAAATTTGCAATCGTACTGCGGCAAGACCTGGCCGTCTGGCAGAAACTCAACGTCACCGCCTTCCTGACCAGCGGCATTGTCGCGCAATTCCCCGACATCATCGGCGAGCCCTATCGCGACCGCACCGGCAATCTCTACAATCCCCTGTCGATCCAGCCGGTCATCGTGCTCTCGGCCGACCAGGCAACGATGAGTGCGATCCATCGGCGTGCGCTGGAACGCGGCGTCACCACCTCGCTCTATGTCGAGGAAATGTTCTCGACCGGCTTCGATGCCGCCAACCGCGCCGTCTTTGCCGAATTCGCGCCCGAAGATGCCAAGGTGGTCGGCATAGCGCTGCGTGCCGAGAAGAAGGTGGTCGACAAGATAACCAAGGGCGCCCGCATGCACGCGTAGCGCCCGAAGGCTAAGCCTGACGCCGACTGTTGTTGTACCAGCGAGCTTAGGCGCGGCTGCGGGCGACAATTGGCTTGCCGGCAAGCCGCAATTCCCGCAAAGGTGGGGTTCCAGTCCAGCTTTTCCCCGGCCTGCACGTGAATCCTTCCCAAAGACATGTCGAAAGCGCGACGCCGCCGGTGGCGATCCTGTGCATGCTGACCACCTATGTCTTCTTCACCTTCCTCGACACCAGCAGCAAATATCTCGTCCTGGCCGGCGTCTCCGTCCTGATCGTCGCCTGGGTGCGCTTTGCCGTGCATGTCGTGCTGGTTGGAGCGCTGCTGCGTGGCTGGCGCGAACCGAGGCGATTTCGGCCGGTCAACCTGCCGGCGCATGTGATGCGCGGCGCGTTCCTGTTCGGCTCGACCATGTTCAATGTCCTGGCGCTGCGCTCCCTGCAACTGGCCGAGACGACGTCGATCTATTTCTTCGGGCCGATGGTGATCACCGCCCTTGCCGGGCCGCTGCTCGGCGAATGGGCCGGATGGCGGCGCTGGCTGGCTATCCTGGCCGCTTTCGCCGGGGTCCTGATCATCACGCGGCCCGGTGTCGGCGTTTTCGGCATCGGACATCTCTTCGCGCTCGGCTCGATGCTGTCGAACTGCTTCTATGTCATCATGACGCGCCGCATGTCGGCGACCGAGACTCCGGAGAGCCTGATCTTGTTCTCGGCGTTGGCGCCGACGGTCCTGCTGCTGCCCTTGCTGCCGTTTTCATTTTCCCTGCCGCATGATGGCTGGCACTGGTCCGTGCTGCTCATGCTTGGCGTGTTCGGCGGTGTCGGCCACTGGTTGCTGGTCCAGGCCTATCGGCTGGCGACGACCACAGCGCTCGCGCCATATCCCTATTCGCAAATGGTGTGGATGATCATTTCGGGCTGGCTTGTCTTCAAGCAGTTCCCCGACCGCTGGACGCTGGTCGGCGCCGCCATCATCGTCGCCAGCGGCCTCTACATCGTCCATCGCGAACATCGGCTCAGGCTGCGCAGCCGTGCGGCCTCGGATGTCGAGGCCGAGGCGCTGGCAAAAAAACTTTGATTTGGCCCGGATCGATGGCATAAGGCCGCCCTTAAACAGTTTAAAAAAACGACGGGGAGCGAAAGGCTGGCACAGAAGATCAAGCTGTCGACGATCGCGGATGCGCTCGGCGTGTCCACGGCCACCGTATCCTTGGCACTGCGCGACAGCCCGCTGGTTGCCGGCTCGACGCGCGACCGCATCAAGGAACATGCGCGCGCCATCGGCTATATCTACAACCGCCGCGCCGCCAGCCTGCGCACCTCGCGCTCGGGCATTGTCGGTGTCGTCGTCCACGACATCATGAACCCGTTCTTCGCCGAGATTCTGCGCTCGATCGAGAGTGAGCTCGACCGCAGCCGACAGACCTTCATCCTGTCCAATCACTACGATCAGCTCGAAAAACAGCGCACCTTCATCGATACATTGCTGCAGCTCGGCGCCGATGGCGTCATCATGTCGCCGGCTATCGGCACGCCGGCGTCCGATATCGTCATGGCCGAGGAGAATGGGCTGCCGGCGGTGCTGATCGCACGCACCGTCGAGGGCGCCGACGTGCCGGTGTTTCGCGGCGACGATGCCTATGGCACGGGCCTCGCCACCAACCATCTGATCTCGCTTGGCCACAAGCGCATCGCCATGATCGGCGGCACCGACCAGACCTCGACCGGCCGCGATCGCTATCAGGGCTATGTGAACGCCATGGAGGCAGCCGGGCTTGAAGTCAGGCCATCCTGGCGCATATCAGGCCCGCGCACCAAGCAGGCCGGTTTCGAGGCCGCCGGGCAGTTTCTGGCGCTGAAGGACAGGCCTACCGCGGCCTGCTGCTGGAACGACCTCGTCGCCATCGGCCTGATGAACGGCATTGCGCGTGCCGGCCTTGTGCCGGGCGTCGACATCTCCGTCACCGGCTATGATGACCTCGAAGAGGCGGCGATAGCCACGCCGGCGCTGACCACCGTCTGGAACGGCCAGCGCGAGGTCGGCCGCCGCGCCGCCAGTGCGCTGCTCGACAAGCTCAACGGGCAGACGGTGCGGCCCTCGCAGGAATTGATCAAGCCGGAACTGCATGTGCGCCAGTCGACCGGCAAGCCGGTGGAGCGTGCATGACCAAGGCCGAACAATTGGGAGCCGTTGCCATTCTGGTGCCGGCCGATTTCAGCGACCACGCCGTCGCGCGTATCGACCGGACGTTCAATCGCATCGGCATCGAGCGCGCCGATCCCGCGCTGGTCACCGACGAGATGCGCCGCGCGGTGCGTGGCATCGCATCCTTTGCCGGCATCAGTGCGGCGATGATCGATGCGTTGCCGAAGCTCGAACTCATAGCCTCGTTCGGCGTCGGCTACGATTCGGTCGATGTCGGCCATGCGGCGGCGAAGAACATCATGGTCACCAACACGCCCGACGTGCTGACCGAAGAGGTCGCCGACACCGCGATCGGGCTGCTGATCAACACGGTGCGCGATCTGCCGCGTGCCGAAACCTGGCTGCGTGACGGCAGCTGGGCGAAGAAGGGCAACTATCCGCTGAGCCGGCTGACCTTGCGCGCGCGCCGCGTCGGTATTTTCGGCATGGGCCGCATCGGACAAGCCATTGCACGGCGGCTGGAGGCCTTCGGCCTGCCGATCGCCTATCACAACCGACGCCGGGTCGAAGGCCTGTCCTATCAATACCACGACACGCTGAAGGGCTTGGCCGAGGCAGTCGACACGCTGATTTCGGTGGCGCCCGGCGGTGCTTCGACACAGAAAGCGGTCAATGCCGAGATCCTGTCGGCGCTCGGCGCGAACGGCGTCTTCGTCAACATCGGCCGCGGCAGCACCGTCGACGAGGCGGCGCTTGCGGCCGCTCTCGCCGACGGCACCATCGCCGCCGCCGGGCTCGATGTCTTCGCCGACGAGCCGAATGTCCCCAAGGCGTTGCTCGACTTACCAAACGCCTCTCTGTTGCCGCATGTCGGCTCGGCCTCGGAGCACACACGCCGCGCCATGGCCGATCTATGCGTCGACAATCTGGTGTCGTGGTTCAGCGACCGCAGGCCGCTGACACCAGTGCCCGAGACGGCGCATGTGAAGGCTCGCCTCTGAGCGGTGGCACTGCCATATTTATTAACGTCCGCTTAACCCTTTGAAACCATTCTTCATCCTGTGTGCTGGATGAGGAATGATGAAAACGCTTTTCGCATTGACCGGTGCCGCCGCGCTGTTTGGCGGCGTTCAGCTGTTTCATGACGGCAGCGGGGAAAGCATTGCCAATGAGGCCACGCCTTCCAATGCCTACAGACTGATTGCCAACGGCAACGAAGGCGCATGCGCGGTCACGCGCGGCGCCTCGGTCTCGGATGGCCTGTCGCTGCTGACGGTGGCGCCGAATTGCCGACGGCTCCTGCCGGGCCTCGAGCGGGCTAAATTCTGGCGCGAGCAAAACGACGGAACCGTTGCCTTCAGCGCCAACGGCATCGATCCGATCGTCACCTTTGCCGTGGCTGATGGCGATGGCTACGAATCCTACGCGCCGGCCCTGCCGTTGCTGTCGCTGGCATCAGACGGTGGCTTGAAACCTAGAGACTGACTACTCCGCCGCCGCCCGCGCGCCGGCTTTCGCGGCGGCATGCAGGCGCACCGCATCGCCGAAAGCGCGAAAAATCTTGGCGGAATTGCTGTCCGACTTGACCCAGTATTCGGGATGCCACTGGACGCCGACGGCGAAGGCGCGGGCACCCTTGACTGAAACCGCTTCGACCGTGCCGTCGGTGGCGACAGCCTCGATCTCGAGCTTCGATCCCAGTCGGTCAATCGCCTGGCGATGCAAGGAATTGACCTTGATGTCGCCGGCGCCGAACACGCCTGCCAGGCAACTGCCTGGCTTGATCGAAATGGTCTGGTGAATGGCGAAGCGCTCATCCTGTTTGTCGCTCACCGCCGCACGGTGGTCCAGCGACCCCTCGCGCTCCTGGATCTCGGTCCCCAGTGTGCCGCCGAGCGCCACGTTCAATTCCTGGATGCCGCGGCAGATGGCAAGCAGCGGCACGCCGCGCTCGATCGCCTTGCGGATCAGCGGCAGCGTCGTAGCGTCGCGCGCGGTGTCATAAGGGCCGTTCGCTTCGCTGGCATCGCCGCCATAGAGCGAGGGGTCGACGTTGGATTTCGAGCCCGTCAGCATGACGCCGTCGACCGACGACAGAAGTTCGTCGAAGTCCAGCCGGTCGCCGAACGATGGCACGAGCAGTGGGAAAACGCCGGCACCTACGATTGCTGCTTCCAGATATTGTTGGGGGGCGGCATGCCAGGTGTAGTTGTCGAACTGACGGACGTCGGTCGATATGGCGACGAGCGGCTGCTGCATTTTGGGTCTGTCTTCCATCTGGCAAGGGATGTCCTGCCTTTAAATAAGCGATCCCCGGGCATTTTTCCAGCCAAGTCTCGGCTTGTCGCATGGGCCACGAAACCGCCTGTTAGACTATAGTTGCAGGGTCGCATGGCTTCGCCATCAAATCCGGCCGGCGTGCTGGACTCGACTCCTTGCCCGTGTATTGTTTCGAGCGAACCGATGCGGGAGCCGAGGATTTCCCGAACGTCGGTTTGTTGGTCCAAAAGGGAGGAACTGCATGGATCGTCGTTCATTTATCCGCAAGGCCGGCGTCACCGGCGTCGGCGCAGCCGCGGCGGCGGCCACGCTCGCCGCACCGGCAATCGCCCAGTCCAACCCCAAGGTGACATGGCGATTGGCGTCGTCCTTCCCGAAGTCGCTCGACACCATCTATGGCGGGGCCGAAGTGTTCTCCAAGATGCTGTCGGAAGCCACCGACGGCAATTTCCAGATCCAGGTCTTTGCCGCGGGCGAGCTTGTTCCCGGCCTGCAGGCCGCCGACGCCACCACGGCCGGCACGGTCGAGGCCTGCCACACGGTGGCATATTATTACTGGGGCAAGGACCCGACATGGGCGCTGGGTGCGGCGGTGCCCTTTTCGCTCAACGCGCGCGGCATGAATGCATGGCACTACCATGGCGGCGGCATCGATCTGTTCAATGAGTTTCTCGCCACGCAAGGTCTGTTCGGCCTGCCGGGCGGCAACACCGGCGTGCAGATGGGCGGCTGGTTCCGCAAGGAGATCAACACCGTCGCCGACCTCTCCGGCCTCAAGATGCGCATTGGCGGCTTTGCCGGCAAAGTGGTGCAGAAGCTCGGCGTGGTGCCGCAGCAGATCGCCGGCGGCGACATCTACCCGGCGCTGGAAAAAGGCACCATCGACGCCGCCGAATGGGTCGGCCCCTATGACGACGAGAAGCTCGGCTTCTACAAGGTCGCGCCCTATTATTACTATCCCGGCTGGTGGGAAGGCGGCCCGACCGTCCACCTGATGTTCAACAAGGCGAAATACGACGAGCTTTCGCCGACCTACAAGTCGCTGCTGCGGACGTGCGCCCAGGCCGCGGACGCCAACATGCTGCAGAAATACGACTATGTGAACCCTCCGGCGGTGAAGCGACTGGTGGCCGGCGGCGCCAAACTGCGCCCATTCAGCCAGGAGATCATGGCCGCCTGCTTCGAGAAGGCCAACGAAGTCTACGCCGAAATGGAAGCCTCGAACGCGCCGTTCAAGAAGATCTGGGAATCGATCAAGGGCTTCCGCAAGGAGCACTATCTCTGGGCGCAGGTGGCCGAATACAATTACGACACCTTCATGATGGTCCAGCAGCGCAACGGCAAGCTGTAGGCGATCGCACTTTGCTTTTCGAAAGCCTCGGGGCATTTTTGTTCCCCGGGGCTTTTCTTTGCTCGACGGCGACGGCAATCGCCAAATGCCGCGAAGCCTGAACCTCAGCCCATAGCTGGTACCACCAGCACCTTCACTTCACCCGGAGCCGGCGGATTGGCGATCGCCCCTGGCGCCTCTTCGAGCGTGACTTGCCTGGAGATCAACTGATCGATCTCGATCACGCCCGACGCGATAAGCTCGGCGGCGCGGCGATGCGTGTAGGGATTGAGGAATGAGCCCACCACCTTGAGTTCGCGGAACAACAGGTCGAAGGGCTCGAATTCCACCTTCATGCCTTGCGGCGTCACGCCGACGATAACGACGGTGCCGCCCGCCCTTGCCAGCCGCATCGACTGTTCGACGGTCTCGCGCACACCGGCGCATTCGAACACCACGTCGGCGCCACCAGGCATTAGTCCGGCCGGACCGGCGATGGCCTCGATCACATCGGTGGCGGCGGGATCGACCGTCGCCGTCGCACCGAGTTCGCTGGCAAGCGCTCGCCGCGAGGCTTGCCGTGTCGACAGGATGATAGTGGTGGCCCCGGCCAGCCGTGCCAGTTGCACGGTGAGCAGGCCGATGACGCCGCCGCCGAGCACCACCACCGAGCTGCCTGGCTTGATCTCGGCAAGGTCGACGCCGTGCAGGCAGCAGCCGAGCGGTTCGCAGAAAGCACCATGTGTCGGCTTCAGATTCGCGGGAAGGACAAAGGCCTGTTTCTGCGGCATCACCACATAGTCGGCAAAGCCGCCGTCGCGGTGGATGCCGATGGCGGTGAGATTGCCGCACAAATTGACGCGGCCGGCATGGCAATGGCCGCAGCGCCCGCAGGCGATGTTGGGGTCGCCGGTGACGCGGTCGCCGACGGCAAAGCCGGAGACGGCGGTGCCGATTGCCTCGACGATGCCGGAGAATTCGTGCCCGGGTGTCACTGGCGGCCTGCAGGGGAACTCGCCGCGGAAAAGATGCCGGTCGGTGCCGCAGACACCGCAGGCTTCGATCCGCACCAGGAGGTCGTCCGAGCCCGGGACTGGTTTGGCGATCTCGCGCAACGAGATGCTGCCCACTGCCTCCAACCGCACGGCTTTCATGGCATCGTTTCCATCAATTGAAGCTCGGCGGTTGCGACAGGTCCGGCGCGGGTGCAGCCGGCTTGGCCGGCGGCGCATCGCCGAAATTCGGGGGCTGCGACAGATCGGGCGTGCCGGGCGCCGTCGGTGCGGCGCCGCCATTGGCAGGCACGCCGCCACCGTCCGGCGCGCCGAGCGGCGACAGGCTGGGCACCCCGGGCACCGTGTAGTCGATCGTGCCGGAATCGACGGCCGTGCCCTTGTAGCGCATCACCATTTGCGGGAAGGCGATGGTCAGGCCGATCATGATCACCTGGATGCAGACGAATGGCACCGCGCCCCAATAGATCTGGCCCGTTGTCACCGGCGCGATCTGCTTGCCGGTCAGGCGATCGAGATAGGGCACGCGGGCAGCGACCGAGCGCAGGTAGAATAGCGCGAAGCCGAATGGTGGATGCATGAAGCTGGTCTGCATGTTGACGCCCAGGAGCACGCCGAACCAGATCAGGTCGATGCCGAGCTTGTCGGCCGCCGGCGCCAGCAGCGGCACGATGATGAAGGCCAGTTCGAAGAAATCGAGGAAGAAGGCGAGGAAGAAGACGAGCATGTTGACGCCGATCAGGAAGCCGACTTCGCCGCCAGGCAGCGAGGTCAAGAGATGCTCGACCCAGATCTGGCCGTTGACGCCGTAGAAGGTCAGCGAGAACACCCGCGCGCCTATCAGGATGAACAGCACGAAGGACGACAACCGCGTCGTCGAGGCCAGCGCCTGCTTGATCACGTCCATCGACAGCCGGCCCTTCATTGCCGCCATTGCCAGCGCACCGACCGCGCCCATCGCGCCGCCCTCGGTTGGGGTGGCGATGCCGAGGAAGATGGTGCCGAGCACCAGGAAGATCAGCGCCAGCGGCGGGATCAGCACGATCACGACCTGCTGCGCCAGCCGCGACATCATGTTGATGTTCAGGCTGCGGTCGAGGATCGCGATGATGTAGATGAAGACGACGCCGACCGTCGCGCCGAGAATATCGGCATTGTCGCCATGAGCGGGCACCAGGTAACGGTAGGCGGCATAGGCGACCGCAATGGCCGCTATCAACGCGATCAGCAACGACACCACGCCATGGCCGAGCGTCCGCGCCTCGAGCGGCAGGGCCGGCATCGACTTTGGTCGGACGATCGACATGATCACGATGTAGAGCGTGTATAGGCCGGTCAGCACCAGGCCGGGGATCAGGGCGCCGGCATACATGTCGCCGACAGAGCGGCCGAGCTGGTCGGCGAGAACGATCAGCACCAGCGATGGCGGAATGATCTGGGCGAGCGTGCCCGACGCCGCGATGACGCCGGATGCCACCCGGCGGTCATAACCATAGCGCAGCATGATCGGCAGCGAGATCAGTCCCATGGCGATAACGGACGCCGCCACCACGCCTGTGGTCGCCGCCAGCAGTGCGCCAACGAAGATCACCGCGTAGGCGAGGCCGCCTCGGACGGGCCCGAACAACTGGCCGATCGTGTCGAGCAGGTCTTCGGCCATGCCCGATCGTTCGAGCACGATGCCCATGAAGGTGAAGAACGGGATCGCGAGCAGCGTGTCGTTCGACATCACCCGGCTGCCGTAGAAATTGTCCGGCAGCGCATAGAGCAGCGGCCATGCGAGATTGATCGCGCCGCCCGAATAGGGCGTCAGAAGCACGCCGATGAAGAAGAACATCAAGCCGTTGGCGGCGAGCGAAAAGGCGACGGGATAGCCGATCAGCATGAACAGGATCAGCGAGGCGAACATGATCGGCGCCATGTTCTGGGCGATGAACTCCATCACGAACGCACCTCTTCGGCGAGCGCCTTGGCTTCGAGTTCAGCCTGTTCGTGCACGGAAATGAATGGGTTGGGATCCTCAATGACGCCGCGCATGATGGCGATCTTCTTGATGATCTCGGAAATGCCCTGCAGCGCGAGCAGGAAAAAGCCGACCAGCAGGATCGCCTTGGCCGGCCACACGATCAGGCCGCCGGCGTTGGTCGACATCTCGCCGCTGTGAAACGACAGCGACACGTAGGGCACGAAATAGAACACCATCAGCGTCACGAACGGCATCAGGAAAAAGACGTGGCCGAAGAGGTCGATCCAGTGCTGCACGCGGCGTGAAAACAGGCCGTAGACGATATCGATGCGGATATGCTCGTTCTGTTTCAGCGTGTAGGCGGCGGCCAGCATGAAGGCGGCGCCGAACAGGTACCATTGCAGCTCCAGCCAGGCGTTGGACGAGGTGTCGAACACCTTGCGGATGACCGCGTTGGCCGCACTCACCAGGATCGCCAGCAGGATCAGCCAGGATACCGATTTGCCGATGAACTCGTTCATACGATCGATCGTTCTGGATAGAGCGAGAAGCCCTGCCATGTATTCCTCCCTGATGCGGTGACGCGCGATCGCCCTTTTCGTCGCGCCGCCTGGCCCAACCGTATGCAGTGCGTGGTCCGGTTGGTCAACACGGGGACGAAGGATGCAGGCCAATCGGCGCTCGCGGCACGGTGGAAAACCGCGGCCTGAAGAGACGTCATGCAACCAAAGTCTGGCGGGATCAGACGACCTTGCCGGTGTCGCGGCCGGCGCCGATCAGGATCAGCATGGCAACCAGGAACAGATACATCCAGGCATCGCGCCATTCGGCCGGGAAATAGCCGGCCCACAGTGATTCGGCCATGCCGAAAGCGGCCGCGCCCAGCGCTGCCCTTGGCGGTGAGAGATAACCGCCGACCGCCGTCACGAACAGGATCTTCAGGCCGTAGACAAGGCCGGAACCGAAGCTGACATTGCCGTAGTAGAGGCTGGCCATGACCCCGGCCAGCGCGGCGCAGAAGCCGCCGAACAGCACGGCACGCCGGAACACGCCGCGCACGTCGACGCCGCATAGGGCGGCGGCCCTGGGGTCGTCGGAGACGGCGCGCCAGCACCGGCCGAAGTTTGAGCGGGCAAATGCCCAGGTGGCGAGGGCGACCGCCGCCACGACCACGGCGCAGTCGAGCACCTGGATCAGCGTCAGCGTCGCCTTGAATCCGGAGGCTTCGGCGAAAACGACGGGCTCGGCCAGCATCGGCGGCAGCCACAGATCATGTGTGTCGGCGGCGATGCGGCTTGCTTCCGACAGGACGAGCAGGATGCCGAGCGTCGTCACCACGATGGCGTTGGGCGAGCGGTCGGCCAACGGCTCGAAGACGCTGCGCGACAGGACATGGCTGATGAGCGCCGCATAGAGGAACGCCGCGAGGACGCCGAACAGCACCGAAGCCAGCAGCGTCAGCCACAGCACTTGGTAGCCGAAGGCGACGCTCAGGATCATTGCCTGGCCGCAAAAGGCAAACAGCGCCCCATAGGCGAGGTTGGTGCGGTGCAGAATGCCGTTGGTCAGCACATAGCCGAAGGCGAGCAACGCATAGAGCGCACCCGAATGCAGCCCGTTCAGCACCTGCTGGAAGAAGTAAAGCATGCTCGACAACACCAGAAGCATCCCGCCCAAGAGGGAATAGGACAAGCGCGGAGCGGACAAAGGCGACGATACCCTGCGCATCCGAGGTTTGCATCGCCGAATCTAACTTGTCAAACGCGATTTATCGGTTAGATTTCCGGAAATGACAGTTGCCTGGACTCCTCACCGCTTCACCGGCGGCCTGCTCGCGCTCGACACGGCGAACACCGTCGTGCTGCGCGGCGATCCGGAGCGCACATTCGACCGCTTCGACGATCCGGCCGAAATCGCCCGCTTCGCCGACGCGGCTAGCGGCTTTCGCGCCGCCGAGCTTGGCGACAGGCGGCTGGCGGTGTCCTCGCCGGCGGCAATCGCGCCCGTCGTGCTGTCGATCCGCGAGACGACCGATAGGCTGTTTCGAGGCGCTGTGTTGAAAGGCGCGGTCGCCACCGCCGATCTGCCCGAATTCCTGGGGTCCTGCGCCGACGGCCTGGCCGCCGGCGGGACCGAGATCGGGGCGCAGGGACGGCCGTTCGGCGATCCGGCGACGCCGATCGCCTTCG
The DNA here is from genome assembly GCF_006440715.1 of Mesorhizobium sp. B2-7-3. Lineage (NCBI taxonomy): Bacteria > Pseudomonadati > Pseudomonadota > Alphaproteobacteria > Hyphomicrobiales > Phyllobacteriaceae > Mesorhizobium > Mesorhizobium sp. B2-7-3. Next base: position 449,646 of record NZ_VFTY01000004.1, on the reverse strand, counting down.
AGGCGGCACTGGCGGTTTCGGCGCTTTCCCTGCTGCGTGACGACACCGTCGCGAGGCTCAGGATCTGTCCCAATTGCACCTGGCTGTTCGTCGACAGAAGCCGCAATTCCAGCCGCCTTTGGTGCGACATGGCGGTGTGCGGCAACAGGCAGAAGGCAAGCCGTCACTATCGCCGCCGCATGGCGGCCAATGAGGTCAGGAATGCCTAGAATTCTTTCCCGCTCGACGGTTGCTGGCGCGGCGCTGATCGCGGCGATGACGCTTGGCGCTTGCCGGGATACCGGCGGTGAAGGCAAGCTGTTTGAAGTTTCCGGCAAGATATTCGTCTTCAACTACCGCCTCGCCAGGGCGACCTATGTCGTGACGCTGAGACCCTTGCGGCCGATGGGCGAGGGTCAGGTGGCGGTTGCCAGTTTCCAGAACCCCGCCGGTGGCGATCCCTTCGTGGTCGAGCAGAAGATCTGGCCGAAGCTCGACAAGGTGAGCCTGGAAAGCCCGGCGCTGACCTGCGTTGTCAGGAACAAGCCCTATGCCATCGCCATCAGCATCAAGGGCGCCGATGGCGCGGTCCTGCAGGAGATCGACACCACGCTGATGTCGACGGAAGACCAGTCCATCCTGCCCGATCGGCCGCTGGTCATCGACCAGCTCTACACGGCCAATCCCGACCTCGTCGGTCATCCCGACGGCAAGCTGCCGGGCGAGCCGAAGCCGGACTGCTCGAAAGCCGGCTGACACCTTCCGACGGCCTCGATTTCCGCTGAATTTTCGTGTGCCATCGCGCTTGGTGACGCACCGTTTGATGCGTGATCCAGCGCCCGCCGAACTGCTTGTCGCGCGTTGGCCGGTCCTTTCGATTTTGTTTGACCTGCCTTGCAAGGGGAGAAAGGATGCGTCATCCGATCCCGACGTTGGCTGCTGCCCCGCGCGGCCTTCGCAGAGGAAATGCCTGATGACGCTGCACGATGTCGCGCTCGACGACAAGTTTGATCTTGGAAAGGAGCGCATCTTCCTGTCCGGCGCGCAGGCGGTCATCCGCATGCTCCTGATGCAGCGCGAGCGCGACCGCCGCGCCGGCCTGAACACGGCTGGCTTCGTCTCCGGCTATCGCGGCTCGCCGCTCGGTGGCCTCGACATGCAGCTGTGGAAGGCGAAAAAGCAGCTCGCCGGGGCCGACATCGTTTTCCAGCCCGGCCTCAACGAAGAGCTGGCCGCCACCGCCTGCTGGGGCTCGCAGCAGACGGAACTGCTGGGCGAGGGCACCCATGATGGCGTTTTTTCGGTCTGGTACGGCAAGGGGCCGGGCGTCGATCGTTCGGGCGACGTGTTCCGCCACGCCAATCTCGCCGGCTCGTCCAGACATGGCGGCGTCCTTGCGCTCATGGGCGACGACCACATGGCCGAATCTTCGACCAATGCGCACGCCACGGAATTCCTCTTCGTCGACACCATGGTGCCGATCCTCAACCCGGCCGGTGTCCAGGAGATCATCGACTATGGCCTGTACGGCTTTGCCATGTCGCGCTTCGCCGGCACCTGGGCGGCGATCAAATGCGTCAAGGACAACATCGAATCGACGGCTTCGGTCGACGCCTCGCTCGAACGGTTGAACATCGTCGTCCCGGATTTCGACATGCCGCCGGGCGGCCTCAACATCCGCCACGAGATCGACATGCTCGGCCAGGAAGAACGGCTGCATGAACACAAGCGTGCCGCGGCCTCCGCCTTCATCCATGCCAATGGGCTGAACAGGCTCGTCTATTCGGGCGGCAGCAATCCGAAACTCGGCATCATCACGCTGGGCAAGAGCTATCTCGATGTCCGCCAGGCGCTGGAGGATATCGGCATCGACGAGGCGGCCGCCAACCGCATCGGCGTGCGGCTGTTCAAGGTCGGCTGCCCCTGGCCGCTCGACCTGCAGCACATCGCCGACTTCGCGCGCGGTCTCGACACCATCGTCGTCGTCGAGGAGAAACGCTCGCTGATCGAGGTGCAACTGCGCGAAAGCCTTTACGGCACGGCCTCGCAGCCGGTCATCGTCGGCAAGAAGGACGAGCGCGGCGACTGGCTGTTTCCGGCCAAGGGGGCGCTCGACCCCAACGAGATCGCCATTGCGCTCGGCGAGAGAATCCTCAAGACCATCGGCCCATCCGAAGAGATTTCGGCCAGGGTAGCCAAGCTACGCCAGTTCCAGGCGATGCTGGCCGATGCCACCGACATCGGCTCGCGCACACCCTTCTTCTGTTCGGGCTGTCCGCACAATTCCTCGACCAAGGTGCCTGACGGCTCGATCGCCGCTGCTGGCATCGGCTGTCACTTCATGGCGCTGTGGATGGATCGCAACACAGTTGGCTTTACCGCCATGGGCGGCGAGGGGGCGCAATGGGTCGGCCAGGCGCCGTTCTCCAGGCGCGACCACATCTTCCAGAACCTCGGCGACGGCACCTACAACCATTCCGGCACGCTGGCGATCCGCTTCGCCCTCTCGAGCGAGGCCAACATCACCTACAAAATCCTCTACAACGACGCCGTCGCCATGACTGGGGGCCAGCCGCATGAGGGCGGGCTGACGGTAGACATGATCGCCAGGCAGGTGCGGGCAGAGGGCGTCGACCGCATTGCCATCGTCACCGACGAACCCGACAAATATGCCGGGAAGGCCGAATTCCCGGCCGGCGCCACTATCCACCACCGCGAGGACCTCGACCTCGTCCAGCGCGAGCTGCGCGACGTCAAGGGCGTATCGATCCTGCTATACGACCAGACCTGCGCCGCCGAAAAGCGCCGTCGTCGCAAGCGCGGCACCTTTCCCGATCCCGACAAGCGCGTCTTCATCAACGAACTGGTCTGCGAAGGCTGCGGCGATTGCGGCGTGCAATCGAACTGCGTCTCGATCCAGCCGGTCGAAACCGAATTCGGCCGCAAGCGCAAGATCGACCAGTCGAGCTGCAACAAGGATTTCTCCTGCGTCAACGGTTTCTGCCCGTCCTTCGTCACCGTGCACGGTGCCAAGATCCGCAAGGCCGAGGGCCTGGCCGGCGGGACCGACCCGCTTGAAGGCGTGCCCATGCCAGCCGAATTCCCGCTCGGCGTCGAGGGCTGGGCGGCGATCATCGACGGCGTCGGCGGCACCGGCGTCGTCACCGTCGGTGCCGTGCTCGGCATGGCGGCGCATCTGGAGGACAAGGGTTGCGGCATGATCGACATGGCCGGCCTCGCCCAGAAGGGTGGCTCGGTGTTCACCCATGTCCGCATCGCCCGCACACCGGAAGACATCAATGCCATCCGCGTTTCGGCGGGGAAGGCCGACCTCGTGCTCGGCTGCGATCTCGTCGTGTCGGGCGCCAAGAAAGTGCTGACGGCGGTGCGCGAGGGGCATACGATCTTCCTCGCCAACACCGCCGAGATCATGCCGGGCGAATTTGCTCGATCAGCCGATTTCTCGCTGCCGATCGAGCGCCTGAAGAAGGCGATCCGCTCAGCGGCCGGTGACGGCAAGGCGCATTTCTTCGACGCCACCCGCACCGCCACAGCCCTGTTCGGCAATTCGCTGGGCGCCAACATGTTCATGCTCGGCTTTGCCTTCCAGTTCGGCGGTCTGCCGCTCTCGGCCGAAGCCGTCGAAAAGGCCATTGAATTGAATGGCGAAGCGGTGGCGATGAACATCGCTGCTTTCCGCTGGGGCCGCCGCGCCGCGCATCAGCCGGATTTCGTGCGCGGCCTCATCGCCCAGCCGTCCGCAACCCTCGGCGACAAGGCCGGACAGGCCGGTCCGGTCGCTGAGACACTGGACGATATCATCGCCCGCCGTGTTGCCTTCCTCACGGCCTATCAGAACGCTGCTTACGGCAAGCGCTACGCCGATAGGATATCGACGCTGCGAGGGTCAGAAACGAAGGCCGTGCCGGGTTCGACCGCCGTGACCGAGGCCGCCGCCAAAAGCCTGTTCAAGCTGATGGCGATCAAGGACGAATACGAGGTTGCGCGGCTTTATACCGACGGCTCCTTCGCCGCCGCGCTTGGCAAGCAGTTCCAGAGCTACGAGAAACTTGAATTCCATCTCGCCCCGCCGATCATGGGACGTCGCGGCAATGACGGCAAACCCAGGAAATCGAGCTTCGGCCCTTGGATGATGAAAGGCTTTCGCCTGCTGGCCGCGATGAAGGGCCTGCGCGGCACGGCCTTCGACCTGTTCGGCTACACCGCCGAGCGGCGCATGGAGCGGCAATTGCTGGCGCAGTACGAGGCCGATCTGCAGCTCGTGGCCAGTTCGCTGGCGCCGGGCAAGATCGAGGCCGCGGTAGCCCTGGTCTCGGTCCCGGCGCTGATCCGCGGCTATGGCCATGTCCGGCAGGCAAGCGCCGAAAAGGCGGCGGGCGAGCGCTCCAGACTGCTCCAGCGACTGACCCAAACCATGCCGGTACCGGTTCTCAGTGCCGCTGAGTGACTTCTCCACCCATGCCCGAAGCCTGCTGCAAGGTCCTCTTGCCGAGGCGGGCCGACCGAAGCCGTAGCTTAAGCCCCTCTGTCTAAGCCTTTCTTAAGGCGGTTGTGGCATGACAAGGCTTAGCGTTGGGCCGATCATATGGGCAAAACAAAGACCGAAAGCATCCCCGCGGATGTCTATATCCAATTTGTGCGGTCGTTGTTCGACAACGCGCACATGTTGGTGATCGGTGGCGCGTGCTACTGGATCCTCGGATTCATGATTTATCTGCGCACGCAAAATCCGTTGTTTCTGGCCTTTTCTTTTATTCTACTGCCGATCAGCCTTCTGCGTTATTTCGGTATTCGCAGCTTCCTGAAGACCGGGGGCGTGATTGCCGACGTCGAACACGCACACCGATTGGAGCGCAGTTACATCCTCAAGGGCTGCTTGCAGGGCCTCGGATTGGGTGCGCTGTGCTTCGTGTCGATCTATGTGTATCCCGACCCATTCGCCGAACTGGCGGCAATGTCGCTGACCCTGGCGACCCTGGTCACGGTTGTCGCCCGTAATTACGGGTCTCCGCGCATGGTGCGGATTTTTTCTGTAACCTTCATCGGTCCGGCGGCTCTTGCGCTCCTGCTGCGTCTGGATGCCCCGTCCGTCGTCCTCGGTCTGATGATCTTCCCGATGACGTTCATTACCATCAACAGCGCCGACCATGTTCGCAATGTGCTGTTTTCGGCGGTCATCGGCCACAAGCAGGCGAAAAGCATAACGCGCAAGTTCGACCGCGCGCTCAACACCATGTCGCACGGCCTGGTCATGCTCGGCCCTGACGGACGCGTCGCGGTCGCCAATGCCGAGGCCGCTCACCTGATGTCGCTGAAATCGGCCGACGCACTGCTCGGGCGCTCCATCCACGGGCTTCTGATGCGCGGCGTTGCCGGCGGCATGCTGGCGCCGAAGGACTGCCGCTACGTCGAGGCGCAGCTGACGCGCGCGCTGCGCGAGGGCAGGGACCGCAAGGTGCTTGTTTCGCTCGCCAACGGCCAGCATTACGAATTCTCCGCGCGTGAAGGCAGCCAGGAACTCGGCGTGATCACCTTCGAGGATGTCACGGCGCGCGTCGAAGCGGAGGAAAAGATCCGCTTCATGGCGCGCTACGACAATCTCACCGGCCTTCCCAACCGCGCCTATTTCCACGAACTGGTCGGCGAGCTGATGGCCTCCGGCGACCGGGATCGCCTGTGCGGCCTCGCCGTGATCGACCTCGACGATTTCAAGAGCGTCAACGACACGCTCGGCCATCCCGTCGGCGACGGGCTGATCTACGCCGTGGCCGACCGGCTGGCGGCCATCGCCGGGCAAGGCCTTACCGTCAGCCGCTTCGGTGGCGACGAGTTCATGCTGTTCTTCGACCGCATCGATGACGAGAGCCATCTGGAGAGCCTGCTCGACCAGATTTTCGCCGAGCTGCAGGGAGAGGTCGACGTGGCGGGCCACGGGTTGCGGATCCAGGCCAGCGCCGGCGCGGTACTGTCCAAGGTCGGCGGAACCGATGTCGACGCCATGATCGTCAAGGCGGACCTGGCGCTCTACAAGGCCAAGGAACTCGGCAAGAACGGGTGGCGGCTGTTCGAGGCGGCAATGGATGCCGCATTCCGCAATCGCCAGCTGATGAAGGCGGATCTGCGCAGTGCCGTGGAAGGCAGGGAACTGCGGGTCGTCTACCAGCCCATCGTGGCGATGAACACCATGCGCATCGCCAGCTGCGAGGCGCTCTGCCGTTGGGACCATCCCGATCTCGGACCGATTTCGCCCGGCATCTTCATTCCCCTGGCCGAGGAGATGGGCATCATTTCCGAGATCAGCACCTTTGTGCTGCATGCAGCTTGCACCGAATGCGCCAAATGGCCTGACCAGACCAGCGTCTCGGTCAATCTCTCGGCGAGGGATTTCCGCAGCCGCGACGTCATCCAAAAGGTGCGCGATGCGTTGGCTAACTCCGGCCTCGATGCTAGCCGCCTGGAGATCGAAGTCACGGAAACCGCGCTGCTCGACGACAAATCCCTGACCCGCCAGTATATCGAGGAACTGAAGCAGCTTGGCGTCCGCATCGCTCTCGACGATTTCGGCACCGGCTATTCAAGCCTGAGCTATCTGCACAAGCTTCCGCTCGACAAGATCAAGATCGACCGGTCGTTCGTGATGGACGTCACCCACAATCCGCGCTCGCTCGAGCTGTTGAAGGGCGTCGTCGACCTGACCCGTGTCCTGGGGCTCACCGTCACCATCGAAGGCGTGGAAACATTCGAGCAGCTTAAGGTCCTCATGCATTCGGTGAAGCCGGATCTTGTCCAGGGCTTCCTGTTCGGCGCGGCGCTCAGCGCGTCGGGCATCGAGACGATGTCGAACGTCACCTGGCCGTTTGCCGCGGATCTGCGTCTCGCCGCAAAGCGCACAGTCGGCTAGCTTTCGTCGCAAATTCTGCCAATCGAAGTTGATAAAGCGCGTGCTTGGGTCGTGCGGTTGGTGCGAACCAGAATATTTTTATCGGCGGCGAACAAATCCAACCAAGACGTGCAGTAGTTTTGGCCGATTTTGAAGAAGCGAAAAGGTTTGACCGGATCGGCGCATCTGTCAAAGCGGAACGCTCCAGTGCTTTTCGCGCCCGAGTTTGCAGCGCCTTTCATAGGAATGAAGGCTTGGATTAGAGCGTCCAGGCTGCCCCTTCGGCAACCACTCCGCAGCCATAGATCTCCAGCTGTTAAGGTTAACAAGTGGTAAACCAGTGGGATCCAATTTTCGGCTTGTGTCTCATTTCAACTCGAATAGCCTGTTCACGGCGGATACGAGGACTTGAGAATGGATGCTGCGAGAAACGATGCGCGGGCTGGCGCCAGCTCCAATGCTGGGTCGGCGCTGAACCAGTCGATCATGCAATTGCTGGAGCATGTCGACTACCGTCTCATCACTGGAGGCGAGGATCTGGAGGCGATCTACCGCCTTCGCTATCAATCCTACCTGCAATCGGGCATGTGCGGCCCGATCGCCAGCGGGATGTTCGAGGATCGCTGGGACAATCTGCCGAATTCCTATCGGTTCGGCGTCTATTTCGATGGACACCTGGTCAGCACGTTACGGCTTCACTACATTTCCAGAGAGCACCCTCATTCGCCGTCCGTTGATGCCTATCCCGAAATATTGGCCGAGCGGCTTGCCCGCGGAGAGACGTTCATCGACGGGACTCGTTTCGCAACCGATGCCGACAGTGCGCCCGCGCCCGGAGTTCTGCCTTTTCTGACGCTCAGGCTTGGCATGGTGGCCGCTTCTTACTTTGGGCTTACCGCAGTGCTAACGCCGGTCAAGATCGAGCACTCCGCTTACTATGCTCGTATCTTTCATGCCGTTCAGAGGACAGAGGGCAAGGTGTTCCCGGGAGTCCTTGCGCCGATCGCTCTGTTCGAAATCCCGTGCGGCGAAAACTTGCGCCAGACACTCGAACGGTTCCCGTTCTTTAAGTCGACAGCCGTGGAACAGCGGATGATGTTCGCCAATCCGGCCATCAACCGGCTGACGCCGCTGTCCATAGTGCCGACGGCGAAATACTACCGCGATGCTGCCTGAACGGGCGTCGTCCTTGCATCTGAACCTTCCCGCGGCTTCGCCGTTATAGGTAGCGGCATCGCCATCAAGTGTCGCCGCGATCCTGCCCAACGGGCATTTCGCCCCGGGCTCCTGTCGCATTGTTCGTGGGAAGGAATACGGCCATGACCATCCACTCGCTCGCGCTCACACCGCTTATCTCGCTGATCGCCGGCGTGCTGATCCTGATCATGCCGCGGCTCCTGAACTACATCGTCGCGCTCTATCTGATTGTCGTTGGGCTGCTCGGGCTTTTTCCTCACCTTGCTGGCTGAGACGCTAGGCAGGGGCTCGCTCAAAAGCCATCCCGCGGGCATCGGCCGCCAGTTTCAATTTTCCCTTGAGGGAGTTGTCGGCTGCGATGCGGCAATAGCGCCATTGCCCTGCGCCCAGCTTTTCGGTATGTGCCTGAAAGATGTCTTCGAAGGGGTATTCCTATGGCTGAGCACACGCCGAGCGGTCCTGTAGAACTGGGCGCGAAGATGGACTATGCCGAGCATGACCGCACCTATGCGGGCTTCCTGGCGCTGGCCAAATATGGCTCGCTCTTCTGCGGCGCGCTTCTCCTGGCGATGGCTTTCGGCTTCTTCGCGGGCGGCTTCTTCTCCGCGCTGATCCTGTTCGTGCTTATTCTGGCAGTCGGCGCCTTCATTCTGCGATAGACCTTCCAAAACGCTCTTGCGGTTGACGTCGCCGGATATCCCGGTCGACACTTCGCGCAGACAGGTTCCGGCCGAAAGGATCATGCGGTGGGACAGACGGTTTTCATCCCTCGTGAGCTCGACGCGAACGAGCCGCGTGTCGCGGCTTCGCCCGATACGGTGAAGCGGCTGACGGCCCTGGGTTTCGACGTGGTCGTCGAAGCCGGTGCCGGCACCCGCTCGCGTATCCCCGACGAAGAGTTTGCCAAGACAGGTGCTGTCATCGGCAAGGCCTCGGATGTCGCCAAGGCCGATGTCGTGCTGAAGGTTCGCCGGCCAACGGATGCCGAGCTGAAGAGTTACAAATCCGGCGCCGCGGTGATCGCCATCATGGATCCCTACGGCAACGATGCGGCTGTCGCGGCCTTGGCCAAAGCCGGCGTCACCGCCTTCTCGATGGAGTTCATGCCGCGCATCACCCGCGCGCAATCGATGGACGTCCTGTCCAGCCAGGCCAATCTTGCTGGCTACCAGGCGGTGATCGACGGAGCCGCCGAATACGACCGGGCGCTGCCGATGATGATGACGGCGGCTGGCACGGTGCCGGCTGCCAAGGTCTTCATCATGGGCGTCGGCGTTGCCGGCCTGCAGGCGATCGCCACCGCGCGCCGTCTCGGTGCCGTCGTCACCGCCACCGACGTTCGGCCCGCCGCCAAGGAACAAGTCGCCTCGCTCGGCGCGAAGTTCCTCGCCGTCGAGGACGAGGAGTTCAAGGCGGCCGAGACCGCCGGCGGCTATGCCAAGGAAATGTCGAAGGAGTACCAGGCCAAGCAGGCGGCGCTGACCGCCGAACACATCGCCAAGCAGGACATCGTCATCACCACGGCGCTGATCCCCGGCCGGCCTGCGCCGAAGCTGGTGTCGGCGGCGATGGTCGCCTCGATGAAGCCGGGCTCGGTGATCATCGACCTCGCCGTCGAGCGTGGCGGCAATGTCGAGGGCGCCGAGGCCGGCAAGATCGTCACCACGGTCAACAATGTAAAGATCGTCGGTCATCTCAACGTGCCAGGTCGCATCGCGGCATCCGCCTCGCTGCTTTATGCCAGGAACCTGTTCGCCTTCGTCGAGACGCTCGTCGACAAGACGACCAAGACGCTTGCCATTAATCGCGACGACGATCTGGTCAAGGCAACCATGCTGACCGACGGCGGCAAGGTCGTTCATCCGGCCTTCGCCAAGGCCGACCAGCAGCCTTATGTCGAGCCGGCCGCGATCCCGGCCACGACCATGGTCGCCGATGCCACGGCCGCGCCCAGGAAGGCCGCGCCCGGGAAGACCGCCGCATCCAAGTCACCCTCGCCGAAGCCGAAAGGGACCGCGTGATGGACCAGACCTTGCAGAAAGCCTTGGATCAGCTCGACCAGGCAAGCGCTGCCGTTCGGCTCGCGGTGCAGAACCTGGCCAATGCCCCAGGCGGTGCAGAGGCGGCCGGTGATGCCGCGCATGCGCTCTCGGGCGGGGCCATCGATCCCTTCGTCTTCCGTTTCGCCATCTTCATCCTGGCGATCTTCGTCGGCTATTACGTCGTCTGGTCGGTGACCCCGGCACTGCACACGCCGCTGATGGCCGTCACCAACGCCATCTCGTCCGTCATTGTCGTCGGTGCGCTGCTCGCCGTCGGCATCGCGGCCTCCGGCGTCGCCGCCGGCTTCGGTTTCGTCGCGCTGATGCTGGTCTCGGTCAACATCTTCGGCGGCTTCCTCGTCACCCAGCGCATGCTGGCCATGTACAAGAAGAAGGACAAGTGACGTGACCGTCAATCTCGCCTCCTTCCTCTATCTGGTATCCGGCGTCCTGTTCATCATGGCGTTGCGCGGCCTCTCGCATCCGACCACCAGCCGGCAGGGCAATCTCTACGGCATGGTCGGCATGGGCATCGCCATTGCCACCACGCTGGCGCTGGCAACCCCGTCCGCCGGCCGCTTCGGCCTGATCGTGCTTGGTCTCGCCATCGGCGGTGGCGTCGGCGCCGTCACGGCCAGGCGCATTGCCATGACCTCGATGCCGCAGCTGGTCGCCGCCTTCCATTCGTTGGTCGGCCTTGCCGCCGTCATGGTGGCGGCCGCGGCCATCTATGCGCCGGAAAGCTTCGGCATCGGCGCGGCGGGTGACATCCATGCCCAGGCGCTGGTTGAGATGAGCCTTGGCGTCGCCATCGGTGCCATCACCTTCACCGGCTCAGTCATTGCCTTCCTGAAGCTCGACGGCCGCATGTCGGGCAAGCCGATCATGATCGGCGGCCGTCACGTCATCAACGCTGCCCTTGGCGTGGCCCTGATCGTGCTGATCGTGCTGCTGGTCACCACGGAATCGAAACTGGTGTTCTGGCTGATCGTTGCCGCCTCGCTGGTGCTCGGCGTGCTCCTGATCATCCCGATCGGTGGCGCCGACATGCCGGTGGTCGTATCGATGCTGAATTCCTATTCCGGCTGGGCGGCCGCCGCCCTTGGCTTCACGCTCGGCAATCTGGCGCTGATCATCACCGGCGCGCTGGTCGGCTCGTCGGGCGCGATCCTGTCCTACATCATGTGCAAGGGCATGAACCGAAGCTTCATCTCGGTCATCCTCGGCGGCTTCGGCGGCGAGACCGCCGCTGCGGCCGATGACGGCATCGAGCGCACCGTCAAGCAGGGTTCGGCCGACGATGCCGCCTACCTCATGATGAACGCGCAGAAGGTCATCATCGTGCCGGGTTACGGCATGGCGGTCGCCCAGGCGCAGCATGCGCTGCGTGAAATGGCCGACAAGCTCAAGGCCAACGGCGTCGACGTCAAATATGCCATCCACCCCGTCGCCGGCCGCATGCCCGGCCACATGAATGTGCTGCTCGCCGAAGCCAACGTGCCGTACGACGAAGTATTCGAGCTCGAGGACATCAACTCGGAGTTTGCCCAGGCCGACGTCGCCTACGTCATCGGCGCCAACGACGTCACCAACCCGTCCGCGCGCGACGACAAGTCGTCGCCCATCTACGGCATGCCGATCCTCGACGTCGACAAGGCCCGCACCTGCCTGTTCGTCAAGCGCTCGCTCGGGTCCGGCTATGCCGGCATCGACAACACGCTGTTCTACAAGGACGGCACCATGATGCTGCTCGGCGACGCCAAGAAGATGACCGAGGAAATCGTCAAGGCGATGGATCACTGACCGGTCGGTCTTGATCGTCGAATAGAAAGAGCCCGGTCGATGCCGGGCTCTGTAATTTTGGCGTGATGCTGCCTTCAGCCGTTGGTCAGGAACACCGCTTCCTCTTCATCGCGCTGCCTGCCGCCGAGCGCTGCGGCCGCACTGGCGATGAAGGCGCCGATGACCAGCGACAAGGCGCCGAGAAGCGCGAAAGTGGCGCTTGCTTTCCTTGCCGTGTCGGCCGCCTGCTTCGCCTTGACCTTTGCGTCCTGCGCCTTCGCCAGCACCGTGTCGACACGCGTCTTGGCATCAGCCTCGGAAAGGCCGGTGCGCGCGGCGACCAATTGCGCAAGATAGGTCTTGTCTTCCGCCGAAACCTCGCCGGCGACGGCGCCGGCAATCAGGATCCGCGAGGCCTGCCCGGCCGCGGCGGCTTCGTCGGCAGGATTGGCGGTGGCGAGCTTGGCCGGATCGGCAGGGCGGAACAGCGAATCCACCAGATAGGAGGTCGCATTGTCGGTCGATGCACCGCTGGCATTCGCCGAGGCGCCGGCCGACGCACCCATGGCGGCTCCCGAGGCCACGGTGGACGCGGCCTGCACACCTGAACCAATCGCGGCGGAAAGTGCCGAGCCAAGCACGCCGGCGACCAGCAAGGTGGCCAGCGCCCAGGCGAGAAAGCCGTGCGCGGTGTCACGGAAATAGACTTCGTCGGTGTGGATGCCGACCCATTTGGTCCGCAACCGGCCCGCAAGGTAGCCGCCTACACCGGCGGACAGCCACTGCACGATCACCAGCCAGACGGCGGTGGAAACCGCGAAGGTGGTGATTGACGCGCCAGAGCCCGACCATGGTGAAACCATGCTGAGCCCAAGGCCTGAGCCGAGCAGCATGAGGATGAACGTCAACGTCGAGGCCGCGAAAGCGCCGGCGATGATCGGTCCCCAGCTGACGGCGGTGGAGGACGATTCCGTGGAAGCGGATACGTCGACAGCCGATAGGGTGGACTGCATCGACGCCCCCTACCGTACGAACAGCATGATGAGGATGATGATCGGAATCGGAATGCCGAGCAACCAGAGTAGAATGCCGCGTCCCATGAAAAGCCTCCTGCAAGAAATTGTGATGGACACTGTCACAATGTCTTCGAAGGCCTTCTGTTCCGGCGCATCCTCATTATTGGCGCGGGCACGAGCTATGCCAATCTGTCAAAAAGGCTGTGCGAAACCTCAAATATCCAGGTTGGCGACCGACAGTGCGTTGTCCTGGATGAACTCGCGCCGAGGCTCCACCTCGTCACCCATCAGCCGCGAGAACAGGCTGTCGGCATCGGTCGCATCGTTGACCTTGACCTGCAGCAGCGAACGCACGTTCGGGTCAAGCGTGGTTTCCCAGAGCTGCTCGGCATTCATTTCGCCGAGACCCTTGTAGCGCTGCATGGTCAGCCCCTTGCGGCCGGTCGCAAAGACCGCGTTGAGCAGCGCCAGCGGTCCCGAGACTGTTTCGGACACCTCCTTGCGGCGCAGCACCGGCGGCGCCCCGTAGACTTCGCTGAGGCGCTGCGCGTAGCGATCGAGCTGGCGTGCGTCGGCGGAATTGATCAACGCCATGTCGAGATGGGCGTATTCCTTGACGCTGCGCACGGTGCGTTCGAAGACATAGCCGCCGATGCCCTCGTTCGAGGTCGACATGCGGCCGGTCCAGCCGCGCTCGGTGTCCTCGGCAATGATGTCAAGGCGTTGCGCGATCCGCTCCGCCATCGCGTTGGCGCGGCCAAGATCGGCGAAGATTTCGGGATTGAGCCCGCCGGCGATCGCCGCCTGCTCGACGACGTCGCGGTTATAGCGCGTGTGCAAGCCGTTGATGAGCTGGCGCACGGCAAGCGCATCGGCGACGGCGCCGTGCAGATCCTGTCCGGTCCGCACTTCCCCTGAGCCGAGCGTAAGGGACGCTTCCTCCAACCCCGAATCGATCAGGAATTCTTCGAAGGCGCTCTCATTCTTAATGTATTGCGAGCTCTTGCCGCGCGTCACCTTGTAGAGCGGCGGCTGGGCGATGTAGAGGTGGCCGCGCTCGATCAGCTCCGGCATCTGCCGGAAGAAGAAAGTGAGCAGCAAGGTCCTGATATGGGCGCCGTCGACGTCCGCGTCGGTCATCAGGATGATCTTGTGGTAGCGCAGCTTGTCGGCGTTGAATTCGTCCTTGCCGATCGAGGTGCCGAGCGCGGTGATCAGCGTGCCGATCATGTCGGACGAGAGCATGCGGTCGAAGCGGGCCCGCTCGACATTGAGGATCTTGCCGCGCAGGGGAAGGATTGCCTGGTTTTGGCGCGAACGGCCGCCCTTCGCGGAGCCGCCGGCCGAGTCACCCTCGACGATGAAGATTTCGGACTTCGCCGGATCGCGTTCCTGGCAATCGGCCAGCTTGCCGGGCAGCGAGGTGACGCCCAGCGAGGTCTTGCGGGTGATGTCGCGAGCCTTGCGCGCCGCTTCACGCGCCGCCGCGGCCTGGATCACCTTGTCGACGACCACCTTGCCCTCGGTCGGATGCTCTTCGAGCCACGTGCCGAGCGCTTCGTTGACCAGTCCCTCGACCACGGGACGAACCTCCGACGAGACCAGCTTGTCCTTGGTCTGCGACGAGAATTTCGGATCGGGAACCTTGACCGACAGCACCGCCGTCAGGCCCTCGCGGCAATCGTCGCCGATCAGCGAGACCTTTTCCTTCTTGGTCAGCCCCGAAGATTCGCCATAGCCGGTGATCTGGCGGGTCAGTGCGCCGCGAAAACCGGCCAGATGGGTGCCGCCATCGCGCTGCGGGATGTTATTGGTGAAGGCCAGCACATTCTCGTGGTAACTGTCGTTCCACCACATCGCCACTTCCACGGTGATGCCGTCACGCTCGGCCCTGATGGAGATAGGCTTCCCGATCAGCGGTTTCTTGACCCGGTCGAGATATTTGACGAACTCTTCCAGGCCGCCATCATAGTGCAGTTCGTGCTTCACGACGTCGGCATGACGTGCGTCTGTCAGAACGATGCGCACGCCGGAGTTCAGGAAGGCGAGTTCGCGCAGCCGGTGCTCCAGCGTGCCGAAATCGAATTCGACCATGGTAAAGGTCTCGGACGACGGAAAGAAGGTGACCTCGGTGCCGCTGCGGCCCTCATTGGTGCCTGGGCGCTTGTCCTGCTCGTAGCTGCCGATCGCCTTCAGCGGCGCATCGGCATTGCCGTGGGTAAAGCTCATCTCGAAGACCTGGCCGTTGCGGCGGATCTTGAGCTTCAGCCAGGCCGACAGCGCGTTGACCACCGAGACGCCGACGCCATGCAGACCGCCAGACACCTTGTAGGAGTTCTGGTCGAACTTTCCGCCGGCATGCAGCTGCGTCATGATCACTTCGGCCGCCGAAATGCCTTCGCTGGGGTGAATGTCGGTTGGAATGCCACGGCCATTGTCGATAACCGTCACCGAACCGTCGGGATTGAGCGTCACCGAAACCAGGTCGGCATGGCCGGCCAGCGCCTCGTCGATGGCGTTGTCGACCACTTCGTAGACCATGTGATGCAGGCCCGAGCCGTCATCGGTATCGCCGATATACATGCCCGGCCGCTTGCGGACGGCGTCCAACCCCTTCAAAACCTTGATGGAATCGGCGCCGTATTCGGCTTCAGCGCCGTTTGTGTTCTCGGTCTGGTCGCTCATGAAAACCTGTTGTCTAGATGCCGCTTTTACAGCGCGAAAAATCGGCCCCGAATCGCGCTTCTGATATGGGGTAGATATAGGCGCTAAAGGCGGTTTTTCCAAGGTTTGCAGGCATTTCCGGCGCGAATGCCGAGCCGGCAGCCGGCTATTTTTTTCGGGCGTTGAATTTAGCCAGGAGGCCGCGCAAATATTTGACCGTGGATTTGTCCCTGGGCGCCAGCCGGCCCGTCTGGTCGAGCTCCAGCGAAACCAAGTTTCCTCAGCGCCGCTTCCATCGCTTCGCCGCCTTGGGCGGGGTTGGCAAGCGGCCGGACCAGCCGGTAGTCGTCATTGGCCATGACCAATGGCCACGTGCCGCTCGGCCGCCGCGATAGCGGTGGTCGCAAGCATCAGCAGCATGGTAAACAGCAAACGCAGTCGAACCGCCCCCCGGCTCAGTCGTTTGCCGACCATTCCACCTCTTTATGGCGCAAGCAAGCCGCGCTGAGGCGGCTCTCTCAGGCGGCGCGCATCGGTTTCAACGCCTCGCTCCAGCGCAACAGTTCGTCCAGCATGGTCTTGGTCCCGCTCCGCACTTGCTCGCTGGCATCGAAGGCGCCGTTCTCGTCGAGCAGTTTCTGGTACAGCGGCAGCGCGACACCTTCCGGGATAGGCATGATCCCGACCGAGGTCAGCAGCGGCTTCAGCGCCTGCGCCGCGCGCAGGCCGCCGGAGACACCGCCATAGCTGAAGATCGCAGCGGGCTTGTATTTCCATTCGCGGGCGAGATAGTCGATCGCGTTGATGATCGCGGGTGCGGCGAAGTAATTGTATTCCGGCGCCACGAACACGAAGGCGTCAGCGGCATCCATCGCCTTCGACCAGGCCTTGGTGTGGTCGTTCTGATAATTGCCGAGCCTTGGATGATGCGGTTCATCCAGGACCGGCAGGTTGAACGCGGCTATGTCGGTCAGCACTGGCTCGAATTTTCCGTGTTCGCGTACGAACGTCTCCAGCCATTCGGCGAAAACCGGGCCAGCGCGGCCGGGCCGCGTGCTGCCGATGATGATGTTCAACTGGTGCTTCAAGGCAGGCTCCTTTGTCAGGCAGTATCTGTTGGTGACGGCCACTACGGCAGAGCGTTCCAGCAGGCAAGGTTGGATCCCTGAAGGAACGGTCACGATCGGATGAACAGACCGTCCGCCCTGGCGTTCCCGCCGTCATCGGTCCGGTTTGCCGTTCGGTGACATGGACGCCGGAGGTGGCAGCCACTACATTGATGGGAACAGCGGAGCACTTCATGGACACGCAGCCCGCCCCATTCGTTCCTCCCGCCCCGAAGCCGCGCACGTCGCCGCCTTCGACGCTGGAAATGATCCGCATCGTCTATCGCAACCCGCTCGAACTCTGGGGCGAGCCGACCTACAACGAACCCTGGATTTCTGCCAAGGGCGCTGGTGGGCCGCTGGTCATCGCCAATGATCCGGGCCTGATCCGGCATGTGCTGGTCGACAACGCCAAGAACTACAAGATGGCGACGGTGCGCCAGAAGATACTGAGGCCGATCCTGCGCGACGGCCTGCTGACGGCCGAGGGCGAGGTGTGGAAGCGGTCGCGCAAGGCAATGGCGCCGGTGTTCACGCCACGCCACATTTTCGGCTTCGCCCAGCCGATGCTGAAACGGACGCTGGAGTTCGTCACCCGTTACGAGGCCGGCGGCACGTCCGATATCGCCCATGACATGACGCTGCTCACCTATTACATCCTCGCCGAGACGCTGTTTTCCGGCGAGATCGCGGGCGAGCCCGGCAGTTTCGCCAACGAGATCGACCGCCTGTTCGAAACCATGGGCCGCGTGGATCCGCTCGACCTGCTGCGCGCGCCCGACTGGCTGCCGCGGCTGACCCGTATCCGCGGCCGCAAGACCATGGCCTATTTCCGCAAGATCGTGACCGACACGGTCAAGATGCGCGAAGAGAAGTTCAGGCGCGACCCCGATGCCGTGCCGCAGGATTTCCTGACGCTGCTGCTCAAGGCCGAAGGCCCCGACGGACTGACGCGCCCGGAAGTCGAGGACAACATCATCACCTTCATCGGCGCCGGCCACGAGACCACGGCGCGCGCGCTCGGCTGGACGCTCTATTGCCTGGCCGAATCGCCCTGGGAGCGCGACCGGGTCGAACAGGAGATCGACCGGGTGCTGGCGCGCGAGCCCGATCCGGCGAAGTGGCTCGACGCCATGCCGCTGACACGCGCCGCTTTCGACGAGGCGCTTCGGCTCTACCCGCCGGCGCCATCGATCAATCGCGAGCCGATCGTTCCGGAAATGTGGAAGGATCTTTATATCCCCAAGCACGCCGCCGTGCTGGTGATGCCATGGGTCGTTCACCGCCACAGGAAGCTGTGGGACCGGCCCGACGCCTTCCTGCCCGAACGCTTCCATCCGGGAAACCGTGAAAAGATCGACCGTTTCCAATATCTGCCCTTCGGCGCCGGCCCGCGCGTCTGCATCGGCGCCAGCTTCGCCATGCAGGAGGCGATCATCGCGCTCGCCATCCTCTTGTCACGCTTCCGCTTCGACGCGACCGCTGAAACAAAACCCTGGCCGGTGCAGAAATTGACCACGCAGCCGCAAGGCGGTCTGCCGATGCGGGTCACGCCTCGCCCTCGCTGAGGGCCGACGCTTCTTATACCGCGGGCCTACGCTGCTGGAACTGGCCGGCGGCGCGGAAGCGCCAGAGGTAGCTCGGCAGGATCGTCGCGATCGATTGCGGCTGGATGCCGAGCCCCGCCAGTGTCCGGTTGGCCTTGGCGGCTTCGTCCGAAACGATGTTGTGCTCGCGCAACTGCATCACCTGGTCCTTGGTCAGCAGCGGATTGGGCAACAGGCCGAGGATCGAGGCCTGGATGTTTGCCATCCACCACGGCACCGGCACCAGCAGGCGCTTGCGCTCGATAACCGTGAGCAGTTCCTGCATGCACTCCTTGAAGGTGAGCACGTTGGGGCCGCCGAGCTCGTAAACCTGGCCGCCATCGATCTTGCCATCGACCGAACGCGCGACAGCCTCCGCCACGTCACCGACATAGACCGGCTGGAACTTGGTCTGGCCGCCGCCGATCAGCGGCAGCACCGGCGAATAACGCGCCATGTTCGCGAACCGGTTGAAGAAGCTGTCCTCCGGCCCGAAATTGATCGACGGCCGCAAGATCACGGCATCGGCGATCGTCTCCAGCACGGCCTTTTCACCGAGCGCCTTGGTGCGCGCATAATCCGATTCGGAATCCGGATCGGCGCCGAGCGCCGAAATATGGGTGAGCCCGGCGCCGACGGAGCGCGCCGCCTCGGCGATGGCGCGAGCACCGAATTCGTGCACGGCGGAGAATTTCTGCCGGCCGCTCTCATGCAGGATGGCGACGAGATTGACGACATGGTCGGCACCTTGCACGGCGCGGTCGACCGACCAGCGCACGCGCACATTGGCCTGCACCGGCTGGATCTGGCCGACATTGCCGAGCGGCTGCAAATGGCCGGCAAGGTCGGGCCGCCGGCAGGCGACCCTGATGCGATAACCGCGCTTGGCCAGCGCCCGCACGACATGACGGCCGACAAAGCCTGACCCGCCAAAGACGACGACGAGCTTTGGGGTCTGCAGGATTTCGGTCATGGCGGGCTCCGGCGCGCGTTCCAGATGGCTTGGCTGAGCCGTTTCATAGTCCGTTTTGCGCCAAAGGCAAAGGGCGACGCGTCGTCGCGTCATCCTTGTTTTTCGCGCAAATCAAAGAAAAAGTAAGACGCGGTTTTCCTGCGACAAGCGCACGAATCATATCTTGGCCCTGCGAGCGACAAACGCAGAAAACCCCGCCGAAGCGGGGTTTCCCGGATGACATCCATGAGGTGTCAGGGGCCGACGAGCGGCCTGACCTGAGACGGTATCAGGAGGGCGTGAAGCAAGTACGCCCACCCCAGCCCTGAACATCCGACATGGTGCCACCAACCTTCTTGCATGCGGCGACGAAATCGGCGCTGCAGTTGGCGAATTTCGCATGGCCGTTCTTGCAGTAGTGGTCCTCGGTGGCGCCGCCACCCGGCGCGGTAATGACGCCCGGGTTGGCCGGCTTGACCGGTGCGGCCTTCAAATTGGCAGCCTGCGTGGCGCCCATGAAGGAACCGAGCAGGAGGACGGCGGTCAGCATGGTGGTCTTGGTGTTGGTCATGATGATTTCCTTTGATTTGAGGTTGGGTTTCCGGGACGCGGGGGGCGATGCCTTTCGCGCGAAGCAGACTTTCGATTTTGATTTTGCTGTTCCCCGGTCTGGATCGGGCAAGCTCACCTTGCCCTGGACAAACGTTGGTCGCCCGGGCGCTCAAAAAGGTTCAGGACGCGCGCGAAAAAAAACGCGCACAACCGCGCGTCAGGCGGGGGCGGCCAAGTAATCGTCTGCAAAGAAAGGAGAAGAAATCAGGCCGAGTAGCGTTCGGCGAATTCTGAGATGCGCTGGATCACTGCCTTGGGCGCGGTGATGCCGCGCGCCTGCGCCTTTTCGGCCGCTTCGGCGCGGGCGCGGCCTGGCACGTGAACGCCGAAGCGCCGCCGCAGCCGGTCAAGCTGGTCTTTCATGCGCTGCTCGAAGCCCGGGTCGAGCAGCTTGGGCTCGACGGCAAGCACGAACAGGCCCGTCCCGGGGCTGTCCGGGCCGCCGCTGAACCATGGCGCGTCGAGTGACCAGTTGGCGCCCGACAGGCCGGCCGCCAGCACTTCGACCATCAGCGCGATGTTGGCGCCGCGCTGGCCGCCGAAGGCGAGCATGGCGCCCTTCATGGCCGCCGCCGGATCGGTGGTCGGGTTGCCGCTGGCGTCCAGCGCCCAGCCTTCGGGGATCTTCTTGCCGTCCTCGGCGGCCTTGCGGATGTTGACAAAGGCGGTGGCGCTCGACGACTGGTCGATGACCAGCGGCGCGCCGTCGGCGGCGGGGGCGGCGAAAGACATCGGGTTGGTGCAAAAGACCGGCTTGACCGAGCCTGAGCCGGCCAGGACGGCCGGACCATTGGTTGCGGCGAAGGACACCAGCCCCTGCGCGGCCAGCCGGCCGGTGAAGTAGCCGAGCGCCCCGCAGGTGTAGGCGTTCTTCTGCGAGAAGATGGCGACGCCGAACAGTCTTGCCGCCTTGGCGAGGTCGTCGATGGTGCGGTCGAAGCCGGTATGCGCCAGCCCGCCGCGTGCGTCCGAGAGATAGACGGCCAGCGCCGGCCGGGTGATCACAGGATCGGCATTGCCGTCGATGCGTCCGGCCTCGAGCGCTTCGAGGTAGTCGATGAAATGTGTGAGCCCGACGGCTGCAAGTCCCTCTGCCTCGGCCGCGATGATCGAGGCGGTGAGCGATTGCGCTGCTTCCTCGTTGGCGCCGGCGCCAAGTGCCGCCATCCGGCACAGCCCTTTTGCCTGGTCGAGACTGAGTTGCATGGCGATTGCCCTTAGTGAGTAGTGAGTAGGGGTTGGTGAGTGGTGAGTTGTGGAGTGCGCGGCAGCAACTTCCTACTTACCAATCCCTACCCACCACTCACTTGAACCTAGCCGATCTTGACCGGGATTCGTGCCTCGATCCGGCTGAAGGCGAAGACCAGAATGCCGGTGATCGCCATATAGATCAACGCCAGGAGCAGCAAGGGCTCGTAGGTGAGATAGGTGTCCTGCCGCACCTTGGACGAGACGGCGAAGATGTCGATCACGCTGATGGTTGCCACCAGCGGTGTCGATTTCAGCTGCAGCACGGTCTCGCCGGTCAGCGTCGGCAGCGCCCGGTAGAAGGCTTGCGGCAGCCAGATGCGGCGGAAGATCTTCCATCGGCTCATGCCGAAGGCGCGGGCGGCTTCCAGCTGCCCCTTGGGCACGCCGGCAAAGGCGCCGCGCATCACTTCGCCCTCGTAGCCGGCGAAGGACAAGGTCAGCGCCAGCACGCCGTACGGCCAGGCCTGCCTGAGATAGGGCCACATCCAGGATTCGCGGATCCATGGATATTGCGGGAAAAGCGAGCCCAGCCCGTAATAGAGCAGCCATAGCTGCAGAAGCAGCGGCGTGCCGCGGATGATGGTGCAGAAGACTTTCGCAGGTGCCGCGACCCAGATCGAGCCGGCCGCCTGCGCCAGCCCGACGGGCACGGCGATCATGAAGCCGAGCGTACAGGTGACGGCCAGGATCCACAGGGCACGCCAGATGCCCATCAGGCCCATTTCCCAATATTGCGGCAGCCAGTCCCAGCGCATGAAGAAGGCGGCCGACGCCACCAGCCCCAGCGCGATCAGGATCAGCACGATGCGATGCGGCTGCAGCCAGAGCGATGCGCGCGCCGCCGTGTCGATGATGACCGTTTCGCTGGTCATCAGCGTGCCTCCTTGATCGAAGGCATGCCGCGCCGCGCCCATTTCTCCGCGCGGCCAAGCAGGAGGTTCGAAACCAGTGTCACGCAGAGATAGAGCACGCCGGCGGCGAGGAAGAAAACCAGATATGCCTTGGTGACGCCCGCCGCCTGTCGTGTCGCCAGTGTCAGTTCGAAGAAGCCGACGACGGCCAGCAGCGCGGTGTCCTTGGTGGCGATCAACCACAGATTGGCGAGGCCCGGAATGGCGAAAGGCAGCATCGCCGGCAGCGTGATGCGCCGCAACAGAAGGCCGGGAGACATGCCGAAGGCGCGGGCGGCTTCGATCTGGCCCTGCGGGATAGCGAGGATCGCGCCGCGGATGACTTCCGTCGAATAGGCGCCCTGGACGAAGCCGAGCACGGCGATGCCGGCCACCAGCCCGCTGATGTCGACACGCTGGTAACCCATCGCCGTCAGCACCTGGTTTATCAGGTCGGTGCCGGCATAGTAGAGCAGCAGGATCAGCACCAGTTCCGGCACGGCGCGCACCACGGTGGTGTAGACCGCGAACAGGTCGCGCACCACGGGTCCGCCGTAAAGCTTGCCATAGGCACCGCAGGTTCCAATCAGCAGGCCGACGATGGTCGCGCCGACGGCGATCTCTAGCGAATGCAGGAGCCCGAGCAAGAGCGTCCCGCCCCAGCCGACGGGAGCCGGCGAGAGCAGTTCGACGATGCCGGCCGCGGAGGCCGGAAGAAAGGATTCGATCAGCTTCGCCCCCGGATTGCTGGCTCTGTCCGCCGGCACCAGCAGCCGGCGGCAAGCATGCGTGGACAGGCCGGCTGGAGGACGAGGGCGTCAGCGCCCTGTCCTCCAGCCGATGCGAGGGTCTCAGTTCGACTGCGTGGCGCCACCGTAAATGTCGAAATCGAAATATTTCTTCGAGATCTCGTCATATTTGCCGTTGGCGCGGATCGCCTTGATGCCGGCGTTGATCTTCTCTTTCAGGGCGGTGTCTTCCTTGCGCACGCCGGCGCCGACGCCCGGTCCGAGCACCTCGTCGTCAGGGGCCACCATGCCCTTGAGATCGCAGCAGGCCTTGCCCTGGTCGGTCTTGAGGAACTCCTTGAGCGCGATGGAATCGGCCTGCACCGCGTCGAGGCGGCCCGCGGCGAGGTCGTTGTTGGCTTCGTCCTGCGTCTGGTATTCCTTGATCTCGGATGCGGTGGGGCCGAAATGCTTCTTGGCGTAGACGGCATGCACCGTCGACACCTGGACGCCGAGGACCTTGCCCTTGAGATCGTCGGGCGTGGCGCCGAACTTCTGGTCCTTGGGGCCGATGATGGCGGTCGGGGTGTTGTAGTATTTGTCGGAGAAGTCGATGGTCTTCTTGCGTTCGTCGGTGATCGACATCGACGAGACGATGAGGTCGATCTTCTTGGTGGTCAGTGCCGGGATGATGCCGTCCCAGGCGACAGGGGTGATGACGCAGTCGAGCTTCTCTTCGGCGCACACGGCGTCGATGAAGTCGATCTCCCAGCCGACCCATTTGCCCGAAGCATCGGGCGAGGTGAAGGGCGCGTAGGGTTCGGCGGCGACGCCGATCTTGACCGGATCGGCCTTGGCCACGCCCATGGCGGCGACGCCGAGCAGCAGCGCCGCGGCGAATGTCTTCAGAACAGTCTTCATTTCAGAACTCCCAGTTTGTTGTTGGTTCCCGGTTTTCTTCCGTCCCGGCCTGTCCCTAGCCGATGTTGCGGATGAACTGCTTTAGCCTTTCGGACTTGGGCGCGCCGAAGATCTGCTCCGGCGGGCCTTCCTCCTCGACCAACCCGTTGTAGAGGTAGACGACGTGGGTCGCGACCTCGCGGGCGAATTTCATTTCGTGGGTGACCAGCACCATGGTGCGGCCTTCACGGGCCAGATCGCCAATCACCTTCAGCACTTCGCCGACCAGTTCGGGATCGAGCGCCGAGGTCGGTTCGTCGAACAGCATGACGCGCGGATTGATGGCCAAGGCGCGAGCGATCGCGGCGCGCTGCTGCTGTCCGCCGGAGAGATAGGCCGGATAGACGTCGCGCTTCTCGGCCAGACCGACGCGCACCAGCAGCTTTTCGGCCTGGGCGACAGCCTGGTCGCGCTTGACGCCCAGCACATGAACGGGAACCTCGATGACGTTTTCGATCAGCGTCATATGGCTCCACAGGTTGAAGTTCTGGAACACCATGCCGAGCTTGGAGCGGATGCGTTCGATCTGCCTGCGGTCGGCCGGAATCGTATGGCCATGGCTGTCCGCCTTGAGCTTGATCTCCTCGCCATTGACCCGAATGATGCCGCTGGTCGGGTTTTCCAGGCAGTTGATGCAGCGCAGCAGCGTCGATTTGCCTGAGCCCGAGCCGCCGATGATGGCGATGACCTCGCCGTCGCGCGCCGACAGCGATACGCCCTTCAGCACATGCAGTTGACCGAATTTCTTGTGCAGGTTCTCGACATGGATGGCTTCTGCGGCGCCGTCCTGCGCCTCGCCGGATGGGACTTTGGCAGCTGCCACAGCGCTCACCAAATGACCTCCATATCGCCGCCGGCGGTTCGTCGAACGTCTATCCGGCTAATCAACATACGCTGTACTGCCTCGCTCCAGACCTCAAGCATGGACCCAACAGAGCGAGCCCGTCAATCCCGCTCATTACGGCACTTGCGGCCTTGTTGTGCAAGTGTATAAATAACCTCTCATGAAATTTTCTCGGTTTTTTTCAGCTTAAAAAGGGCATCGATGAGCGCTTTCGGATCTCAGTCCATGGCGGCGCCGCTACGGCGCGTGCTGATGCGGTCGGCGGCCAACGCCATGCGCGACGCCGACCGGGCTGCCTGGCACTATGGTCCGGGATTCAACCCGGCGAAAGCGGCCTCGCAGCACGCAGTCCTTGCTGAACTGGTGGCGGCGTCCGGCGCCGAGATCGAATGGATCGAGGACAAGGCCGACGGACTTTCGGATTCGGTGTTCACGCACGACCCTTCGCTGATGACCGACCGCGGTGCGCTGATCCTGTCCATGGGCAAGCCGCTGCGCGCCAGGGAGCCTTCGCTGCATGAAGAAACCTACAGAAGGCTGGGCATTCCGATCCTTGGTCGCGTCGAGGCTCCTGGCCAGGTCGAAGGTGGCGACTGTGTATGGGTGGATGCCCGCACGCTGGCGATCGGGCGCGGTGTCCGTTCCAACCAGGAAGGCATCCAGCAGGTTTCCAACCTGCTGTCGCCGCTGGGGATTTCCGTCTACGGCTTCGATCTGCCGCTGTGGCAGGGCGAAGAGGCGTGCCTGCATCTGATGTCGGTTATCAGCCCGCTGGCCGACGACCTGGCGCTGGTCTATTCACCGCTTTTACCGGCCCCTTTCTATCAGACGCTGAAGGCACGCGGCATCCGGCTGGTCGAAGGCGACGCCGAGGAGTTCGCGGCTTCCAACGGCCTCAGTCTCAACGTACTGCCGACCAGCCCGCTCAAGGTCATTGCCGTTGCGGGCTTTCCCAGGACCAAGGCCGCCATGGAAGCCGCCGGATGCACGGTTGAGATCTTCGAGGCGGACGCGCTCTGCATCGCCTGCGAAGGCGGGCCGACATGCCTGACGCGACCGATCCTGCGCCAATGAATGGGCGCCGTAAGTTCCGTCGCGAGGGCGAGGAGCGGCGGCGGCAGGATCTGATAGAGGCGACTCTGGACAGCGTGGCGGAATATGGCCTTCAAGGCGCCAGCCTGCGCACCATCGCATTGCGTGCCGGCGTCACCGCCGGGCTGATCCGGCATTATTTCCCGGGCAAGGAAGAATTGCTGCAGGAAGCCTATACGGCGCTGGTCGACCGCATGACCGAGCAGGCGAAGGCGGCATTGGTCATGGATGATGCCTCGCCGCGCCAGCGTCTTGCGGCTTTCATCACCGCCAATCTCAATGCGCCGATCATCGACGCGCGGGTGTTTTCGCTCTGGGCAACCTTCATCGGCCGCGCCAGTGCGGATCCCGCCCTGGCCCGTGCCCACCGCGAAGGCTACCTTGGCTTTCGCAACGAGGTGGAAGCAGTTGTGGCCGACGTGCTCGCCGCCGAACAGCACAAGCCGGACGCAACCCAGTTGCGCCACCATGCCATCGCGATCAATGCGATCATCGACGGGCTCTGGATCGAAGGCTGCCTGGCCGGCGAGATGTTCTCGCCCGGCGAATTGGCGGCGATTGGCATCAAGGCTGTCGAGTCCGAACTCGGCCTCGCGCCGCTGGAGCAATTCCTGGAAAAATGAGAAGCGGTTTTCCCGGGAAAAGCGCGCAGCGCTTCCCCCTTGGGAATTGCGTAGAAACAAAGAGATAGGGGAGAAAACCAATGACCACTGTGGGCGAAGCGCTCATTTCGCTGCTCGAGGCGCATGGCGTCGACACCGTGTTCGGCATTCCCGGCGTCCACACGGTCGAACTCTATCGCGGTCTTGCGCGCTCGAAGATTCGCCACATCACGCCGCGCCACGAACAGGGCGCCGGCTTCATGGCCGACGGCTATGCGCGCGCCGGCGGCAGGCCGGGCGTCGCCTTCGTCATCACCGGGCCGGGGCTGACCAACACCATCACCGCCATGGGCCAGGCGCGCGCCGATTCGGTGCCGATGCTGGTGATCTCCGGCGTTAACGCCACCGACACGCTCGGCAAGGGGCTTGGCTTCCTGCACGAATTGCCCGATCAGCGCGGCATGATGGAGAAGGTAGCGCTGTTGTCGCTACACGTGACCGGGGCCAGCGAATTGCCCGGTGCGCTGGCGCGGGCTTTCGCCCTGTTTTCCTCGTCTCGGCCCGGCCCTGTGCATATAGAGATCCCGACCGATATCATGGTCAAGCCGGCGGACGGATTGTCGGCAGCCTTGAGCAATGCCGGGCCGCCGGCGCCAGAGCGTGCCGCCATTGCCAGGGCTGCCGAACTCGTCGCCACCGCACGCCGCCCGCTCATCCTTGCAGGCGGCGGCGCCAAGAAAGCCGATGCGGCGCTGCGGCGCCTTGCCGAAAGGCTGGGCGCGCCGGTTGTCGAGACCACCAACGCGCGCGGTCTCATGCATGGCCATCCGCTTTGCGTGCCGGCAAGCCCAAGCCTCAAGGCGGTTCGCGCGCTCATGGCCGGGGCCGATCTGGTGATCGCCGCCGGTACCGAATTCGGCCCGACCGACTATGACGGCTATGGCGACGGTGGCTTCGTACTGCCTTCGAACCTGATCCGTATCGACATCGGCGCCGACCAGCTTGCGCGGCGTCCGGTGACGGTCGCCATCCAGGCCGATTGCGCCGAGGCGATCGAGGCGCTGCTTGCGGCGATCGATCCCGCCCACAGCGCTGGCGAAGATGGCCATGGCCGCGCCGCGGCGGCGCGAAAGGCCGCTTTTGCCGAGTTGAGCCCGGCCTATGCGGCGCAGGTGCGTGCCGTGGAAATGATCCGCGACGCTTTGCCCGGTGCCATCATCGTTGGCGACTCGACCCAGCCGATTTACGCCGCCAACCTCTATTACGACCACGACCGGCCCGGCGGCTGGTTCAATGCCGCGACCGGCTTTGGCGCGCTTGGCTACGGTCCGCCGGCGGCGATCGGTGCGGCACTTGCCGTGCCCGATGCGCCGGTTGTCTGCCTGACCGGCGACGGGGGCTTCCAGTTCACCTTGCCGGAGATAGCGGTGGCGCTCGATTCTGGAGCGCCCGTCATCTTCGTGGTCTGGAACAACAGAGGCTATCGCGAGATCGAGACCTCGATGCTCGATGTCGGCGTGGAACCTGTCGGCGTGTCGCCGGCGCCGCCGGATTTCTGCAAGCTTGCCGAAGCCTATGGCATTGGTGCCGAAAGGCTGGCCGACATCGACGCCTTGCCACAGGCGCTCAGGCACGCCCGGGCAACGGGGCTGCCGCGCGTCATCGAAGTCACGGTCGTCTGAAACATCCGGGCCGTCCTTGCCGACAGGAAGTGGACCATTTGCCGGCTTGGTTTTTGCAAGACCTGATCCGCTTCCGGGCGGCTTCGTTATTCGGCGATGCCCTGACGCATGCAAAGACGTGACGGCTGCCATGTCGAGATATCGGTTGAGTGATCGACTGAAAGGGGCGACGCTTCGCGTCGGCGCGGCAAACCAACGACAAAAGTCATAAAAATGACAGGAGCGGTCCAGGATGACGGAAACACTTGAAGGCAGGCACATCGTTGTGACCGGTGGAACCGGCGCGCTCGGTGGGGCGGTGGTCGGCAGACTGCTGGAACAGGGCGCGATCTGCCACGTGCCGAACGCGCATGCCGCGGCACCTCAGCACTTCCCCTTCACCACGCACGATAATGTCAAACTGGCGCACAATGTCGATCTCTCGGACCCCGCCAAGGTCGAGGCGTTCTATAGCCAGGTTCCTGCCTTGTGGGGATCGATCCATCTGGCCGGCGGCTTTGCCATGGCGCCGGTGGAGAAGATCGAATCGGCGTCGTTTGCCGAGATGATGGACACCAACGCCCGCACCGCCTTCCTGTGCAGCCGCGCCGCCATCCGCTCGATGCTGGCGTCGGATACCGCCGGTCGCATCGTCAATGTCACGGCACGCGCCGGGCTCGACCCGCGCCGCGGCGCCGGCATGGTCGCCTATACGGCCAGCAAGGCGGCAGTCGCGGCCATGACGGTGGCGATGGCGGAAGAATTGAAGGCCCAGGGCATCCTGGTCAACGCGGTGGCCCCATCGACGCTCGACACGCCGGCCAACCGCGCCGACATGCCGGATGCCGATTTCACCAAATGGGTCAGCCTCGAAGCAGCGGCCGAGGCAATCGCCTATCTCGCCTCGCCGGCCAATCAGGCAATGAGCGGAACGCTGGTGCCGCTCTACGGCAGGGCCTGAGCGGAGAGCGTCGAAGCCGGGCAGCCGGCGTCGGATCCATCGGCGTTGCGGTAGCTGTAGATACGCAGCGGCGATGAAGCGTCCGTGGGACACTCCCTCAACCAAGCCGGCGGCTTGCCTTCCATCAGGGCCGCCGCGAAAGGGTAGGCGGCTTCGAGACCTGGCGACGGCGCGCCTCGCCAGGCACAGATCGCGACATGTGTCGCCTTCGACGCGTCGAGAATCGCACGCGGGTCGGCGGTCATGGGGTCGAGAAAGCGGTAGCTCCGTTCGATGCCTTTGGCCGAAGGGTGGTTTGGGATCGTCACCACCTTGGGGCCGTCGGCCAGCGCGACGAAATGCGATCCGATGAGCGGTGGCGAAAAGACGATGGCGCCCGACGGCCAACCCCGTTGCGCTCCGAAATGATCGAGGTCGCAACTGTCGGCGAATTCGGCGGCGGGTATCGCCGCTTGGGAGGGTCTGACCCCCAGATGGTACAGCGCCATGGCCCCGGACAAAACCAGACCGGGCAGGATCAATGCGTATTTGCGCGATGGCGCCGGCACGGGAGATTTCAAGTAGCGCCGCAACCCCGAACTTTGCGGCAGCAGGCTCTCCAGCACGAAGATCAGGCCGATGCCGGAGAAAATCGGAAGATAGCGGAAGTAGCGGAGATAGTCGATCGCCAGCACCAATCCGAGCAGCGAAAACAGGGCCAGTATGACCAGAGGCCGGCTGCGGCCATGCGACCCGGTGCAGATGCCGACCGGCGCGAGCGCGCCGACGAACAGCAGCAACATGCTGGGAAAGCCGGACGACAGGACGAAATCGGGGCGCCGAAACAGGCTCAATTCCTGAAGAATTCTGTTGAGCATGTTGTCGCGGACATAGGCGTCCATCGACGCGTAAGGGCCGTCCAGGCATTGCGGAAACAGTTTCACCAGCGCCACCAGGCTGATGGCGGCGAACACCAGCAGAAGCGCGGCCCGCATTGCCCAGCCGCCACGCGTGCCGACAAGCCGAGGTACGACGGCGAATGAGAGCCCGGCGGCGGTCAGCGCCAGCACATGCGGCGCGGAATAGGTATCGCATTTGACCGCGGCATAAGCCGAGGGCGCGACGGTAGCGGCGAACAGGCCGATCGCGCCGATCGCCAGGGCCACTCCAAAGCCGGTGATCCCTGTCGCACTCTCGTCGCGGCCGGCGATCCAGTCGAAGGCGTAGACGGCCATCACCAGGGCGAAGAACGGTGCGAACTCGGCGCTGATCGCGATTGCCAGGGCTGTCAGCAAGCCGTTGACGAAGGGCGAAAGGCGATTCCGCGACAGCAACAGGACCAGGGCGGCAAGCAGAAGCAATATCTGCAGATTGTGATAGTCGATCCGCCCCGGCGCGTATTCGAAGAAGGTGCGCGCGGCGAAGATCAAGGCCAACGGCAATGCAATGGCCGGATAGGCAAAGCCCATCGCGACAATCAGCCGGTTGTAGAAGTAGAGCGCGGGTACAAACAGGAGCAGCGGCACGACAAAGCTTGCTGCCATCAGCGCCGGCTCGAAGCCGGCGAACGGCGCGAGCAGCCACGCAAAAGCGGCATAGGGCAGGTCCACGATCCATGGCCAGTGCGAGATGTAGGGCTCGGGCTGGGCAATGCCGGGCATTGTCCGGTCGAAGATATTCCCGGTCACGAGCAAGGTGCGGATCTCGTGTATTTTGAGAAGGTCGTCCGCATCGGCATTGAGCCGGAAGCCCAGGGACCAGAGGACGATCATCACCGTCACCATGCCGCTGAAGCAGAAAAGGGCCGGTGCGCTCATATAAAGACGCGGCAGCCACGAAGATTGCGCTGCGGCCCTGTCGTCGTCATTGCTCATGGAAAGCTTCCCCGGGATGACTGCCAAATACGCGAGGAAGTTTATCTTGCCGTAAAGAAAGACCCCGCCGGATCGCTCCGGCGGGGTCTTTGTTCAAGCCGCACGAAAATCGTGCGGCAAGCGGTGAATCCTTAGTTGCCCTGCTTCTTCAGCGCGGCACCCAGGATGTCGCCCAGCGAAGCGCCGGAGTCGGTCGAGCCGTACTGTGCGACGGCTTCCTTCTCTTCGGCGATTTCCAGCGCCTTGATCGAGACCTGCAGCTTGCGGGTCTTCTTGTCGAAGGCGATGACGCGGGCGTCGACCTTCTGGCCGACGGTGAAGCGCTCGGGGCGCTGCTCGTCGCGATCGCGGCTGAGGTCGGAGCGCTTGATGAAGGTCTCGATACCGCTGTCGACCAGCCGCACTTCCAGACCGCCATCCTTGACGCCGATGACTTCGCAGGTAACGACGGCGTTCTTGCGCAGTTCGCCTGACGTCGCGGCTTCGCCGACCGTGTCCTTGGCCAGCTGCTTGATGCCGAGTGAGATGCGCTCCTTGTCGATGTCGACGTCGAGCACCTGCGCCTTGACCATGTCACCGCGATTGTACTCTTCGATGACCTGCTCGCCCGGACGGGTCCAGTCTAGGTCGGACAGGTGCACCATGCCGTCCACGTCGCCTTCGAGGCCGATGAACAGGCCGAACTCGGTCTTGTTCTTGACCTCGCCCTCGACCTGGCTGCCGACCGGATGGCTCGAGGCGAAAGCCTGCCACGGATTCTCGAGCGTCTGCTTGAGGCCGAGCGAGATGCGGCGCTTGGCCGGATCGACTTCGAGCACCACCACGTCGACTTCCTGCGTCGTCGACAGGATCTTGCCGGGATGCACGTTCTTCTTGGTCCACGACATTTCCGAAACGTGGATAAGGCCCTCGATGCCCGGCTCCAGCTCGACGAACGCGCCGTAGTCGGTGATGTTGGTGACGGTGCCCTTGATCTTCTTGCCGATCGGGAACTTGGTGCCGATCTCGGACCACGGATCGCTCTCGAGCTGCTTCATGCCGAGCGAGATGCGGTGGGTTTCCTGGTTGATGCGGATGATCTGCACCTTGACCGTCTGACCGATGTTGAGGATTTCGGTCGGATGGTTGACGCGGCGCCATGCCATGTCGGTGACATGCAGCAGGCCGTCGATGCCGCCGAGGTCGACGAACGCACCGTAATCGGTGATGTTCTTGACGACGCCTTCGACAACCTGGCCTTCCTCGAGGTTCTGCACGATTTCCGAACGCTGTTCGGCGCGGCTCTCCTCAAGCACGGTACGGCGCGACACGACGATGTTGCCGCGGCGGCGATCCATCTTGAGGATCTCGAAGGGCTGCGGGTTGTGCATCAGCGGGGAGACGTCGCGGATCGGGCGAATATCGACCTGGCTGCGCGGCAGGAAGGCCACGGCGCCGTCGAGGTCGACGGTGAAGCCGCCCTTGACCTGGTTGAAGATGACGCCTTCGACGCGCTCACCCTTGGTGAACTTCTCTTCGAGCTTGACCCAGCTCTCCTCGCGGCGTGCCTTGTCGCGCGACAGCACGGCCTCGCCCAGCGCATTTTCGATGCGCTCGACCATGACTTCGACGGTGTCGCCGACCTTGAGCGTCGAGTCCTTGCCCTTTACGCCGAATTCCTTCAGCGGCACACGGCCTTCGACCTTGAGGCCGACATCGATGATGGCCATGTCTTTTTCGATCGCCAGAATCGTGCCCTTGACGACTTGGCCTTCGCCGGAATGACCGGTGGTAAATGATTCTTCGAGCAGGCTCGCGAAATCATCGCGAGTGGGATTTGCAGCAGACATTGTTTCTCCTGGAGTACCCCGCATTTTTCGCGGGGCGGGCGCCGTGGGTTAGCGTTGCGTTGGCCTGCCGGCGTTCCGGGCTGCAAAAGCCCTGGGCCGCTTTTCAAGCGGCAATTCCGGCGCATGAAGAATGCAGGCAGGCTGGTTCGTGCCCGATATGGGTATTTTCTTCGCCTCCGGCAACCGGAAGCAGCATGAAACCCGGATCAGGCCTTGTTTCTCTTGGCCAGCACGTCATCGATGACGGACATGGCCGCGAGAAACGCGGCTTCTATAGCCATTTCGCTGGTATCAAGCAAGTGCGCGTCGGCCGCCGGCTTCAGCGGCGAGTCCGCCCGGCCCATGTCGCGCTCGTCGCGACGCTGGATATCGGCAAGGATTTCGGCGAAATCGGCGGTGCCGCCGATGCTTTCGATCTCAGCCAGCCGGCGCTTGGCGCGCACCTCGGCACTTGCCGTCACATAGAGTTTTATGTCGGCCTCGGGGCACACGACCGTGCCGATGTCGCGCCCGTCCAGCACCGCGCCCGGCGGCGTCCTTGCGAAGTCGCGCTGCTTTTCGACCAGGATGCGCCGCACCGTAGGGAAAACCGCGACCTTCGAGGCGGCCTCCCCAACCGCATGCGCCGACAGCACCGCACGGTCGAGCTTTGCCAGATCGACCTGGCGGGCGGCGGTTTCTGCCGCCGAGACATTGTCGAGCGGTAGGCCCAGCCGCAGCAGCGCATGGGCGACAGCACGATAGGTCAGGCCGGTGTCGAGCAGGTTGAGGCGGTAGTGATCGGCGAGACGGCGGGCGAGCGTGCCTTTGCCCGCGCCGGCCGGTCCGTCGATGGCGATGGTGAAGGGGTGGGTCATTGGCATGCAGACGCCTTATGCATGGAAGCAGGCCCCCGCGACTTCGTCATCCTAGGGCGTAGCGAACGCGAAGCGGAGCGAAGACCCTGGGATCCATGCCGTGACGTCAGCCAAAGAACGCTGCGGATCACAATTTTGCAACGTTGCGGGGCGTTGAGGTCATGGCATGGATCCTGGGGTCTGCGCCGCGTCGCTGCGCTCCTTGCTTCGCCCCAGGATAACGAAGCACGGGATGTCGCCAGCCAATCCCCAAGGTTTGCGATTGCCACTATCACTCGATTTCCGCGCCCAGCCCCGTCATCAGTTCCATGAACTCCGGAAAGCTCGTCGCGATCATCGCCTGGTCGTCGATGGTGACAGGCTTTTCCGTTGCCAATCCCATCACCAGAAAGCTCATGGCGATGCGGTGGTCGAGATGGGTCTGCACCGTCGTATCCCGGCCGTTGGGGTGGCCGCCCAATCCCCTGCCGCCTGGTTTGCCGCGCACGGCAAGCGAAGCTTCGCCCTCGGTGCAGTCGACGCCGTTGAGCTTCAGCCCGTTGGCGACCGCCGACAGCCGGTCGGATTCCTTCACCCGAAGTTCCTCCAGCCCCTGCATCAGCGTCTCGCCCTCGGCGAAGCTGGCGGCAACGGCCAGCACCGGGTATTCGTCGATCATCGACGGCGCCCGCTCGGGCGGCACGGCGACGCCTTTCAACTCGGAGTAACGCACGCGCAGGTCCGCGACATCCTCGCCGCCGGCATTGCGCGGGTTCAAGATGTCGATCTGGCCGCCCATTTCCTGCAGCGTCAGCAGCAACCCGGTGCGGGTCGGGTTCATCAGCACGTTTTCGATCGTGATGTCCGAACCCGGCACGATCAGCGCCGCCACCAGCGGGAAGCCGGCCGAGGACGGGTCGCCCGGCACGGCGATGGTCTGGCCGGTCAGCTTGCCCTGGCCTTCGATGAAGATGTGGCGCACGCCGCGCTCGTCGGTCTCGACCGACAGGTTGGCGCCAAAGCCCTTGAGCATCTTTTCCGTATGGTCGCGCGTCATGACAGGTTCGATGACGGTGGTGATGCCTGGCGTGTTCAACCCGGCCAGCAGCACCGCCGACTTCACCTGCGCCGAGGCCATCGGCACGCGGTAGGTGATCGGGGCGGCGTGCTTCGGCCCATGCAGCGTGATCGGCATGCGGTCGCCGGGCGTGGCTTTGAGCACCTGCACGCCCATCTGGCGCAGCGGTTCGAGCACGCGACCCATCGGCCGGCCCGACAGCGAGGCATCACCGATGAAGGTCGTCTCCATGTCGTAGGTGCCGACGAGCCCCATGGTCAGCCGCGAGCCAGTGCCGGCATTGCCGAAATCGAGCGGACCTTCCGGCTGCAGCAGCGCGCCGTTGCCGGTGCCGCGGATCACCCACTCGGCGCCGCGTTTCTCGATATGCGCGCCCATCGCCTTCATGGCCGCGCCCGTGCGCATCACATCCTCGCCCTCGAGCAGGCCGGTGATGCGGGTTTCGCCGGAGGCGAGCCCGCCGAACATGAACGAGCGGTGCGAGATCGACTTGTCGCCCGGCACGCGGGCCGTGCCGGAAAGGGCTGGTGACTTGCGGGCAGTGGCCGGCTTGGCAGCGGCGGCGTGAGACATGGAATTTCCCTGGACGGATTGCCGGCGTGCCGACGCTTTTCATTTGTTGCGGCGGTCTCGTATCACGGCGGGACGAAATGGTCATCCCCATGCCTGTCACTTGGCGCGAGGCCTTTCAGTGCTTGGTTTTGTGACGCCGGCTTTTCGCTTTGACAGCGCTGCAAACTGTGGTTAAGGGGACCACTCTTTTATCGACGAGGCTTGCCGTGGCAAAAACCGAACTTGGCACAAAACGCATCGACCCGGAAACGGGCCGGAAATTCTACGACCTGAACAAGGACCCGATCGTCTCGCCCTATACGGGCAAGACCTATCCGCGCTCCTATTTCGAGGAAGGCAAGATCGCCGCCGTCGAGGAGGAAGAGGAAGTGGCCGAGAAGGAAGTGGACGCCGAGGAGGAAGAGGGCGTCGAGGTCGTCTCGCTCGAAGAGGCGGAAGACGACGCCAAGAGCGACGATCTTCCCGATCTCGGTGACGACGAGGATGACGTCGACCTCGGCGACGACGAGGATGACACCTTCCTTGCCGACGAAGAGGAAGAAGACGACGACGTTTCCGACATGATCGGCGTCGGCGACGACGACGACGAAGTCTGACAAAGGCTTCGAACGTAAGCGTTTGCCGGCTTTCACGCCCTGTGAAGAAAAAGCCGCCGATGAAGGCTTGATATCTGGGAATGGCGGGGTTAGAAGCCGCCTGCACTAACGGCGCGGTCTTCCAACCCGCGCCGATCTCTCGCCGGAAACGGCGCCGGCTGACTGCCGGGAGTGGGGCCATAGCTCAGTTGGGAGAGCGCTTGAATGGCATTCAAGAGGTCGTCGGTTCGATCCCGATTGGCTCCACCAGTTACCTTCCAGGGCAAGGAAACGCTTTGCTTCGGCGGGACATCTCCGCCCTGTTCAACCATTGGCGATCCCTGATTTGCGCGATCACGGAACGTCAGCGCCGAACTCGACGGCAAATCCCGCGTCGATCGCGCTTCGCGCAATGAGATCGCCAAGTTCCCAATCCGTGAGTTCGCAAAGCGGGAACATTCTCCTCACCTCGTGGCTCACCTCGGATATCGAAATGCACGGCCTGTCGACGGTGTCGATCAGGCAGCGGACAATCGCTTGGCGAACGTCCGACAGGGTAGGCGTCTGCGCGAGCGCAGGCATCTCAGCCCCTACGAATGGAGCTGTGGCGCTACGCCATCGGCTGAGTTTGTGTCGAAGGCCACCGGCACGCCGTGAACGAGGGATGCGGTCGCCAGCAACTCCTCCAACTCGCCGTCGGTAGCCCTGCATGCGGGTATGAGTGTTCGGATGGCGCGTATTGCCTGCGCAATGGAGAGAAAGCGTGCCTTGCCTCTGGAAAGAACATAGGCTTCGGCGGCTCTTTCAACCGTGATGGAGTGAAAGAGTTGGTCATCGAGAATTTCCTCCCTGAACCCTGACCAATATGGTTTACGGCAGGACTTCGGTGGTCTTCAAGCCTATGTCCGGTTCCAGACAATCAGCCAGCCCCTGCGCTGAAGTGATGTTGCTCCTCCTCGCCATAGGCACCATCCGTGAGTTTTATCATTCCGGTACGGTCGACGATCGTGATCTCGCCGCGCTTGGCGTGAACCAGCCCCCGATATTCGAGCATTTGGAGGGCGGTGGTAACGCCCGGGCGCCTGGAGCCAAGCATGGTCGCCAGAAATTCATGCGTCAGGTAGATGATATCTCCTTCAGCGCGATCGTTGACCATCAGCAACCAGCGGGCGAGCCGTTCCTCGATTTTCGAATGGCCATTGACCAGCGCCGTTCGCGACGACTGGACCAGGAATGCGTGGGCGTAGCGAAGCAGCGACGCGCGAAGGGTCTGGCTCTCGGCAATCGCAATGCGCAGACGTTCAACCGGCAGACACCAGCCGTTGCTGGCGACTTGAATATAGGTTTCATTGGGAGATCGGTCCTGGCCGAGAACGACCGCTACCCCGGTCATGCCGTCGCGGCCGATGATGCCGACTTCGCTTTGCCGCCCTCCGGTCATGGCGGCGACCACCGACGCGATACCGGTTTCGGGAAAATAGACATGCTCGATCGGCTGATGCGCGATCTCCAGCCGGGCTTTGATGGCCAGTTCGACGTGATGCATCGACGGCCGTAAAAGCCCGAAATCCTCAGGCGTGAGGGTTTTCAGAACATGGTTGCGAAAGGTGGATTGAGGCATGGCTCTTCTCCCTATCGGGCAAGAGCATGTACCCTCTTACTGTCGGCTGCATCCGGACAAACGGCGGCCGATGGCTGATCTTACGCTTCATGCGCGGGCTTGGCAAACGACTGCGCCTGCGTGGAAAGCTAACTAAGCGTTGACGTCAAGCGTCCCGGGGGCCGCAGCGCTGCCAGACGCCGAGAAGGCTTCAGCCGAGAAGGTCCGCGGCGACTTCGAGCGTGTTGCGGAAAGAGGTTTCGAGGTGGTGTTCCATCGCTTGTGCGGCGCCCTCGGCATCGTGCCGCTTCAGGGCATCGAGAATGGTTTCGTGCTGCTCGATCGTCTGTTCGCCATAGCCGGGCTTTGGAATGGCGAGATAGCGGCCGCGGTCCATCTGCGCCTTGGAGATGTCGACCGCTCGCCAGATCATCGGCAGGCCGCAGATTTCGGCGATGGTGCGATGAAAGACATCGTCGAGTTGGATCGCGGTGGCATATCGGCCGCGCGCGATGGCGAGCTTGTGCGCCGCCATATTGTCCTCCAGCAATTCGGCGGATGCCGGCGTGAGCTTGATGGCCGCGCGCCTGGCGCTCTCCATTTCCAGCGCCCGCCGGATGACGTAGGCCTCCTCGAGGTCGGCGCGGCTGATCGGCGCGACATAGGTGCCGGTCTGCGCCAGGATATTGACCAGGCCTTCGTCGCTGATGCGCTTCACCGCTTCCCGCACCGGGGTGCGCGAAACGCCGAGCGCTTCGGCGATGGCCACCTCGTTGATCACTTCCCCCGGCTTCATCTGTCCGACGACGATCAGGTTGCGGATCTTCTGATAGATCTGATCGCGCAGCGGCAAAGCCCGATTGAGGGTCGAAGGGTCAAGGTCCATGGCAAATCCGCAGCGTTCGTTCACCAGAAATGATCGGAGTATATTGG
The DNA here is from genome assembly GCF_006440715.1 of Mesorhizobium sp. B2-7-3. Taxonomy (NCBI): domain Bacteria; kingdom Pseudomonadati; phylum Pseudomonadota; class Alphaproteobacteria; order Hyphomicrobiales; family Phyllobacteriaceae; genus Mesorhizobium; species Mesorhizobium sp. B2-7-3. The sequence goes on along the minus strand of NZ_VFTY01000004.1, from coordinate 411,543 downwards.
AACGTAAATTGGAATGCACCCAATGCGGAGGCGTCCCTGTCGACAATGGAGGGGGTGGCCAAGTCACTCGACGCCTGGAAGGAGGCCGCCAACCCTTCCAAGGCGGCGCAAGGACAACGTCAACGCGGTCGAGCCGGCCCTCTCCGCTCGCAGGCGGCGGGCATGAGGAAGAATTTCCAATTGCGTGCACGGATTTAGAATAAACAAACTCTACAGAATTTATAGAATAAGCAATCTGCATGGGCGATCTGTTTCCTGCACAGGACCACGCCATGCCAGCATTTCCGCGTTTACTCTCAACCGTGCCGGAGCCGGGCCGCTACCACCGAACCACAGGAGGCAAGGCATGACCCAAGATGTCCCTGACCGCATCAAGGTTCTCTGGTTCCTGCCGACGCATGGCGACAGCCGTTATCTCGGCACGACCGAGGGCGGCAGGGCCGTCGATCTGCCCTATCTGTCGCAAGTGGCGAAAGCGGCCGACACGCTTGGCTATTACGGCGTGCTGTTGCCGACCGGCCGGGCCTGCGAGGATTCCTGGGTGATTGCGTCGGCGCTGGCGCCCCTGACAGAGCGGCTGCGTTTCCTCGTCGCCGTGCGGCCCGGCTTGCAGTCGCCGACGCTTGCCGCGCGCATGACAGCCACGCTCGACCGCATCTCCAACGGCCGCCTGCTGATCAATGTCGTCACCGGCGGCGATCCGCTGGAAAACAAGGGCGATGGGATCTTTCTCTCGCATGCCGAGCGCTATGAGGTGACGCAGGAATTCCTCCGGATCTACAAACGGGTGCTGAGCGGTGAGACGGTCGAGCACCAGGGCAAGCATTTCCGCATCGAGGACGGAAGGTTGCTGTTCCCGCCGGTGCAGGCGCCCTATCCGCCGCTCTATTTCGGTGGCTCATCGGATGCCGGATCGGCAGTCGCGGCGCAGGAAATCGACAAATATCTGACCTGGGGCGAACCCCCGGCCGACGTCGGACGCAAGCTCGATGCCGTGCGCGAACTGGCCGACAAGGCCGGCCGCAAACTCTCCTTCGGCATTCGTCTGCATGTCATCGCCCGTGAAACCACTGAACGGGCCCGGGCCGCCGCCGACAGCCTGATCAGTCGGCTCGACGACGCGACGATCGCTTCGGCGCAGAAAGTGTTCGGCCGCATGGATTCGGTCGGCCAAGCGCGCATGAGCGCGCTGCATGGCGGCAACCGTGACAAGCTCGAGATCGCGCCCAATCTATGGGCCGGCGTCGGCCTGGTGCGCGGCGGTGCGGGAACGGCACTGGTCGGCGACCCGGATACGATTGCCGAGCGCATCGATGAATACCGTCGCCTCGGCATCGACACCTTCATCCTGTCCGGCTACCCGCATCTGGAGGAAGCCTATCGCTTCGGCGAACTGGTGCTGCCGAAACTGCCGACCGATCATCCGGTCAAGTCGGCCGGGTCGTCGGTCAATACCGGGCCGTTCGGCGAGACCATTGCCGGTGACCATCGGCCGAAGTCGCTCGCCAGCGCCTCGTGAACGCGCTGCCTCCGGTCCGCCGATCGCGCGTCGCCATAATCGGCGGTGGTTTTTCCGGCGCGGCGGTCGCTTGGCATCTTGCGCTGGCGCATGGGCCGGAGCGCCTGTCGATCTCGGTGATCGAACCGCGTTCCGCGCTCGGCGGCGGTCTTGCCTATTCCAGCGAAGAGCCGTCGCACCGCGTCAACGTCCCGGCCGTCCGGATGAGCATGGTTCCCGAAGACCAGCAGCATTTTGCGCGCTGGCTGGCCGGCAGCGGCGAAATCGAGCGGGACCCGGATGCGCTGTGGAAGAACGGCGACGTATTTCCGCGCCGGCGGGTGTTCGGTCGCTATGTCGCCGAGCAGCTCGCACCTTGGCTCGACTCGGGCGCTATCCGTCATGTCGAAGCTCAGGCCACCCGGGTAGTTCGAGCCAACGGCGCGGGCTGGACCGTACAGACCTTAGCCGGACCTGTCGCGGCCGACATCGTCGTGCTCGCCGCGACTCATCCTCTGCCGGCCATCCCGGCAGCACTTGCCCTGTTGGCTGAAGCACCTGGCTTCATCGCCGATCCCTACGCGCCGTCGGCACTCGCTGGGATCGGGCCGGAGGCGTCGGTCCTGATCGTCGGCTCCGGACTGACCTCGGCCGACATGGTGGCCGAGCTTGACCGCCGGGGTCATCGCGGCCGCATCCTGGCGCTGTCGCGCCGCGGACTGCGTTCGCGCGCCCACCCGGATATCAGACATGAGCCCTTCGGCGACTTTGCGTCGGTGCCGGCCACATCCGCACTTGGCCTGCTGAAGAACATTCGCGCCACGCTGGCCGCGGCGCGAGCCGCCAACGTCAACTGGCAGTCGGTCTTTGACCAATTGCGCATGCAAGGGCCGGTGCTGTGGTCCGCCCTCGCTCCGCAAGAGCGGGCAAGGCTGGTCCGCCAGCTGCGCGTGTTCTGGGACGTGCATCGCTTCAGGATCGCACCGCAGGTGGCTTCCGTGCTCGACCGCCGTCAGACCGCCGGCACATTCGACACCATTGCAGCCCGGCTTGTCGCGTCGAACGTCGAGGGCGACAGCCTCGCGGTCAGCTTCCAACGGCGCGGACAGACGCGCATCGAGACGGCAAGCTTCGATGCCGTCATCAACACGACAGGGCCGGCCCATGGGCAGGCGCTCCAGTCAAATCCGGCGCTGCGTTCCCTGACTGAGGCCAGTCTGATCAGGGCGGACGCATACGGGCTCGGTATCGAGACCGGCCTCGATAGTCGCGCCGTCGGTGGCGATGACAAGGCGGTTGCCGGGCTTTTCGTCGCCGGTCCGCTGGCGCGAGGCACCTTTGGCGAACTCATGGGCCTGCCGGAGGTCGCTCGCTATGCCCAAAGGGTCTCGGCCGAGATCGCGGGGCTGCTCGACACATCTTCTTCAGGCGGAGCGGTTGGCCCCAATGCCGGGGGCGTTGCGGTCGCGGGCTGACAACCGCAAGCCGGCATGGCTGGGCAAAATTGGTATTTCCGTCCCGCAAGTGCGCCAAAAACGGAAAATCCTCCTTTGTATATAAATTCGATAAACATAATAAATATAGCGACATCCGGCTGCGGCTGGACCGATCAACAGCCTGACTGGGAGACAATTCATGGCACATGCAGGAACCGACGCGGTCAAATTCGCCTACTGGGTGCCCAATGTTTCGGGCGGCCTGGTGATCTCCGACATCGAGCAGCGCACCAGCCATTCAGCCGAGTACAACCGCAAGCTGGCACAGATTGCCGAAAAGGCCGGTTTCGACTACGCGCTGAGCCAGATCCGTTTCACCGCCGGCTACGGCGCCGACGAGCAGCATGAATCGGTGGCATTCAGCCATGACCTGCTGGCCGCCACCACGACGCTGAAGGTGATCGCCGCGATCCTGCCCGGCCCTTGGAATCCCGCGCTGGCGGCCAAGCAGATTGCCACCATCAGCTACCTGACCAACGGCCGTGTCGCCATCAATCTCGTCTCCGGCTGGTTCCGTGGCGAGTTCCACGCCATCGGTGAGCATTGGCTCGACCATGATGAGCGCTACCGTCGCTCCGAGGAATTCATCCGTGCGCTGCGCGGCATATGGACTGAAGACAGCTTCACCTTCCGAGGCGACTTCTACCGCTTCAACGAATACTCGCTGAAACCGAAGCCGCCGCGGCCGCTGCCCGAGATATTCCAGGGCGGCTCGTCGCGCGCGGCACGCGACATGGCATCACGCGTCTCCGACTGGTATTTCACCAACGGCAACACGCCGGCCGAAATCGCCAAACAGGTCGATGATCTCAAGACCAAGGCAAAGGCCAGCAATCATTCCGTCAAGGTCGGCGTCAACGCCTTCGCCATTGTGCGCGAGACGGAGCACGAGGCCAAGGCGGTGCTTGCCGAGATCATCGCCAGGGCCAATCCGGAAGCGGTCAACGCCTTCGGCCACGAGGTCAAGAACGCCGGCAAGGCCTCGCCGGAAGGCGAGGGCAATTGGGCGAAGTCCTCCTTCGACGACCTCGTCCAGTACAATGACGGTTTTCGCTCCAACCTGATCGGCACACCGAGACAGGTTGCCGAGCGCATCGTCGATTTGAAGAGCGCCGGCGCCGATCTCATCCTGCTCGGCTTCCTGCATTTCCAGGAAGAGGTCGAGTATTTCGGCAAGCATGTCATCCCGCTCGTTCGCGAGCTGGAGGATGCCGGGCAGGCGGCTTCGCTGGCAGCGGAATAGTCATCTCTCCAAGGCTGGCCGGGTAATCCGGCCAGCACCCGAATGAAGGTTTTCAAGCGCGCTCGATCTTTTCGGGCGGCATCGAGAATTCGTGCGCCTGCGGGCGAAATCGAGGACGATTGGAATGCCGTTGCCCAGCTATGCCATAGGCGTGATGGAAGCCTCGGTCTATGCGCCGGAAGTTTTCGCGCGCGGCCTGCCCTCGGCGCTGCAGCCGTCCGAAGGTCATACCGCACCGGTAACAGGCACTGCGGTGGCCACATCTCCGATGCTTTCACTCCAGGCCATCGGCCTGTCGTTCGGCGGCGTCGTCGCGCTGGCCGACATCGATCTGTCTGTTCGATCAGGTGAAATCCGCGCCATTATCGGCCCGAACGGCGCCGGCAAGAGCTCGCTGATCAATGTCATCAGCGGTGTCTACCGGCCGGATCGCGGCCAGGTCCAGCTTGCCGGAATCGACTATGCGCAGGTGCCGACGCAGCGGCTGGCGCATCTCGGCGTCGCCCGGACTTTCCAGAACCTTGCTTTGTTCAAGGGACTGAGCGTCCTCGACAATGTCGCCACCGGCCTTGCCTACAAGGTCCGTTCCAACTTCGCCGGCCAGGTGCTCGGCATCGGACGATCGCGCGGCGAGCGACGTGAGACACGCAGCCGCGCCGATCAGATTCTCGAATTTCTCGACCTCACCGCCGTGCGCGATCGTCTTGCCGGCACGCTGCCCTACGGGCTGCGGAAGCGGGTCGAACTCGCCCGGGCGCTGGTCGCGGAGCCGCGCCTGCTGCTGCTCGACGAACCGATGGCCGGCATGACATCAGGTGAGAAAAGCGAAATGGCTGCTTTCGTGCGCGCCGCGCGTGACCGCTTTGCCACCACCGTCGTCCTGATCGAACACGATGTCGGCGTCGTCATGGGCCTGTCCGACCGTGTCGCCGTTCTCGACCATGGCCGCAAGATTGCCGACGGCACACCCGACGAGGTCCGCAACGACCAGCGCGTCATCGATGCCTATCTGGGCGTCGCCTCAGACAATGAGGACGGGGCGGGCATATGATCGCCGACTTCGACTATCAGTTCTTCATCGAGGTGCTCGTCGGCGGGCTGCTCTCCGGCGTCATGTATTCGCTGGTCGCGATCGGCTTCGTGCTGATCTACAAGACCTCGGGCGTGCTCAACTTCGCCCAAGGCGCGATGCTGCTGTTCGCCGCCCTTACCTTCGTCAGCCTTGTCGAACGCGGTGTTCCGTTTGCACTGGCGTTGGTGGCAACGTTCGCCATCATGGTGGCGATCGGCATCGCCATCGAGCGCACGGTGCTGAGGCCGCTAACCAACAAGCCGCCGATCACCCTGTTCATGGCGACGCTTGGCCTGTCCTACATCATCGAGGGCGCCGCCCAACTGATCTGGGGGACGCAGGTCCATGGTCTTGACCTCGGTATCGAGGATGTGCCGCTGGAAGTCGGCGGCGTGCTGATCAGCCAGTTCGATATTTTTGCGGCGGTGGTCGCGGCCGGCATGGTTCTCCTGCTGTCGCTGTTCTTCCGCTACACCCGCATCGGCCTCGCCTTCCGCGCCGTCGCGGACGACCAGTTCGCCGCACTCGCGGTTGGCCTGCGTCTGCCACTGATCTGGGCCACCGTCTGGGCGGCGGCCGGCCTGGTCGCGCTGGTCGCCGGGCTGCTCTGGGGCGCCCGCCTAGGGGTGCAGTTCTCGCTGTCGCTGGTGGTGCTCAAGGCGCTGCCGGTGCTGGTGCTTGGCGGCTTCGATTCCATTCTTGGCGCCATTGTCGGCGGGCTCCTGATCGGCGCCAGCGAGAAGCTCGCCGAGGTCTATATCGGCGATTATTTCGGCGGCGGCATCGAGAGCTGGTTCGCCTATGTCGTCGCGCTTGTCTTCCTCCTGATCCGTCCTTCCGGCCTGTTCGGCCAAAAGCTCGTCGAAAGGGTCTGAGCCATGGCCGCGATTGCAAGCGACTTTTCCGCCGTGACGGTGCTGCCGAAATGGGCGGTGCCCGTACTCCTGCTCGCCTTCGCCTATGGGGTCTTGCCGCTGATCGGCTCGAGCTACCTGTTCGAGGCCATCCTGCTGCCGTTCCTGGCGCTCAGCCTCGCCGGTATCGGCCTCAACATCCTGACCGGCTATGCAGGCCAGGTTTCGCTGGGCAGCGCCGCTTTCATGGCGGCAGGCGTCTTTGCCGCCTATAATTTCAACCTGCGCGTCGAAGGCCTGCCACTGATCGGCAGCATTTTCCTCGCCGGCATCGTGGCCGCCGCGATCGGCATCGTCTTCGGCTTGCCGAGCCTGCGGCTGAAAGGGTTTTACCTCGCGGTTTCGACGCTTGCCGCGCAGTTCTTCGTGCAATGGGCGCTGACCAAGTTCAGCTGGTTTTCCAACAACTCTGCATCCGGCGTCATCGACGCGCCGAGGCTTTCGATTTCGGGCTTCACACTCGATGGCCCCGTCGACCGCTATTTCTTTGCGCTGACCATCGTCGTCATCCTGACCTTCTTCGCCTATCGGCTAGTGTCGTCGCAGACGGGACGAAACTTCATCGCCATCCGCGACAACGAGACCGCCGCCCGCATCATCGGCATCCCGGTCTTGAAGACCAAGCTTCTGGCCTTTGCCATCTCGTCCTTCGTCATAGGCGTCGCCGGTGTCATCTGGGCGTTCGCTTATCTCAGGACCGTCGAGCCGGATGGCTTCGATCTCGACCGCTCGTTCCAGATAATGTTCATCATCATCATTGGCGGCCTCGCCTCGATCCGCGGCGCATTCTTCGGCGCCGCCCTGATCGTGGTCTTTCCGCTCGCACTGTCGCGCCTCGGCGGCTTCCTGCTTGGCGATGTCTTCGATTCGGGCGTGCTCGACATGAGCCAGCGCATCGTGCTCGGCGTCCTCATCATCCTGTTTCTGATCCTCGAACCCGACGGGCTGGTGGCCCTGTGGGACAGGATCCGAAGACGGCTCCTGTTCGCTTGGCAATCGACCTGAGCCCTCGCACTCCAGAATCCTATTCGAAGATGAACCAGAGGCCGGACCAAAGACGGCCCATACCGGGAGTACCTAGCCATGACCTTCCTCAGCACCATCAAGGCGGCGGCTTTGTCCGCGGCGATGATTGTGTCGGTGGCCTTGCCATCAGCTCATGCCGACGAACAATATTTCCCGCTGCAGAGCTATCGCGTCGGACCCTACGCGGCCGGCGGCACCGGCTTCTTCGGCGGCTTCATCGATTATCTCAACCTCATCAACATCCGCGACGGCGGCGTCAACGGCGTCAAGCTGACCTGGGACGAGTGTGAGACCCAGTATGAGGTCGAGCGCGGCGTCGAATGCTACGAGCGGCAGAAGAGCCATGCGGGTGCCGCTGCCTGGAACCCGCTCTCAGTGGGCATCGCCTATGCGATGATCGACCGTATCACCGCCGACAAGGTGCCGCTGATCACGGTCAACCATGGCCGCACCGACTCGACCGACGGGCGCGTCTTCCCTTACGTCTTCCCGCTGCTGCTCAACCCCTACAGCGAGACGTCAGGCATCGTGAACTATATCGCCGCCAAGGAAGGCGGCATCGACAAGCTCAAGGGCAAGAAGATCGTCGTGCTCTATCACGGCTCGCCCTACGGCAAGGAGACCATCCCGATATATGATTTGCTGGCGCAGAAATATGGCTTCACCGTGCAGCAGATCGAGGTGCCGCATCCCGGCAACGAACAGCAGTCGCAATGGCTGACCATCCGCCGCGCCAAGCCTGCTTTCGTCGTCCTGCGCGGCTGGGGCGTGATGAACCCGGTGGCGCTGAAGACGGCGGTCAAGGTCGGCTATCCCGTCGACCACATCGTCGGCAATGTCTGGTCGAATTCGGAAGAGGACGTCATCCCCGCCGGCGATGCCGCCAAGGGCTACACCGCCATCACCACCCAGGCCTCGGGCAACACCTATCCGGTGGTGCAGGAGATCGTGAAGACCGTCTACGGCGCCGGCAAGGGCAATCTCGAAGACAAGTCGCGCATCGGCTCTGTCTACCACAATCTCGGCATCGTCAACGGCATCCTGAATGTCGAGGCGATCCGCGTCGCGCAGGAGAAGTTCGGCCATCGCACGCTGACCGGCGACGAAGTCCGCTGGGGCTTCGAACACCTCAAGCTCGACCCGTCCAAGGTCGAGGCGCTCGGGGCCAAGGACCTGTTCCACTCGATCAATGTCAGCTGGGACAACCACGAGGGCGAGGGCTACGTGACCTTCCAGCAGTGGGACGGCAAGAAGTGGAACGTCGTTTCCGACTGGATCGCGCCGGATTGGGCGCTGCTGCGGCCGATCATCGAGAAGTCGGCCGAGGCCTATGCCGCCGAGAAGGGCATCAAGCTGCGCACCGCCGACGATGCCAACGCCGTGACCACCAACTGATCTCCGGGCCGGGTGCCGTGGACACCATCCGCGGCGCCCGGCCCATCCGCAAAGCACGGAAACAGCCATGCCGAACGACGACATCATTCTGGCCGTGGACGCGGTCCACGCCACCTATATCAACGCCATCACGGCGCTGCATGGCGTCAGCTTCGAGATCAGGCGGGGTGGGATTCTGGCGCTGCTCGGTGCCAACGGCGCCGGCAAGACCACCACGTTGAAGGCCGTCTCCAACCTGCTGCCGGCAGAGCACGGCCAGGTCAACGCCGGCTCCATCCGCTATGATGGCTCGGATGTCTCGCGCCGCAAGCCGGGCGATCTCGTACGCGCCGGGCTGGTCCAGGTGCTGGAAGGCCGTCACTGTTTCAAGAGCCTCACCGTCGAGGAAAACCTGGTCGCCGGCGGCATCGGCCGCAGCGGCCGCCGAGCCGAAATCAACGCGGACCTCGAACGGGTTTATTCCTATTTTCCGCGTCTCAGGGAAAAGCGCCGGACATTGTCCGGCCTCACCTCCGGTGGCGAACAGCAGATGACTGCCATCGGCCGCGCGCTGATGTCGCGGCCGCGCCTGCTGGTTCTCGACGAGCCCTCGATGGGGCTTGCCCCGCTCATCGTGCAGGACATCTTTCAGACGCTGAAAGAACTCAACCGCGAGACCGGTCTGTCGATCCTGGTCGCCGAGCAGAACTCGGCGGTCGCGCTTCGCTATGCCGACCACGCCACTGTGCTCGAAAACGGCGTCTCGGTCCTGTCCGGCGCGGCCGCCGATCTTCGCCAGCGCGAGGATATCAGGGCGCTCTATCTCGGCCAGCAGCCGTCGCCCGCCGCCAAGCCATCCCGTCTCCACGCCGTTGCCTGAACCGAAATTTGAAGGAGCAATGAAATGACCGTCTCGGCCGTCAAGACAGACCATGCTTCCGCCGCCGTACCGCCGGTCGCAAGGCCCTCGGCACCAGCACACATCATCAGGGACGATGCGGAGGCGATCGCCATCGCCCATGCGCTCGCCGCCGAATTCGTCAAGGGGGCGTCCAGGCGCGACCGCGAGCGTATCTGGCCGGTTGCCGAGCTCGACGCCTTCTCCCAAAGCGGCCTGTGGTCGATCAATGTGCCGAAGGAATTCGGCGGGCCGGAACTGTCCTATGCGACGCTGGTCAAGGTGATCGAGATCATCTCGGCGGCCGATTCCTCAATCGGCCAGGTCGCGCAGAACCATCTCGGCGTCATCGCGGCCATCCGCACCGTGTCGGATGTGGAACAGCAGAAGCTGCTGTTCACCGAGGCGCTGAAGGGTACCCGGTTCGGCAACGCCTTTTCCGAGTTCGGTTCGAAGCGCGCCGCCGATTTCGAGACCCGCTTCACCGACGCCGGCGACCATGTCGTCGTCAACGGCCGCAAATTCTATTCGTCCGGCGCGCTGCTTGCCCATCTGGTGCCGATCGTGGCGCTCGATGACGAAGGTCGCGCCTGGTATGCCATCGCCGACCGTGGTGCGCCCGGCCTGACCGTTATCGACGACTGGTCGAGCTTCGGCCAGCGCACGACGCTCTCCGGCACCGTCATCATCGACAACGTCAAGGTGCCGAAGACGTATCTGGTGCCGGGCTACAAGGGCTACGACAAGCCGACCGCCGACGGCGCCATCTTCCAGATCATCCAGGTGGCGGTGGACACCGGGATCGCCCAGGCGGCGATCGACGAGACGGTTCACTTTGTCAGGACCAGGAGCCGCGCCTGGATCGACAGCGGCTTCGACAATGCCTGGGACGATCCCTACACCATCCAGGCTGTCGGCGACCTCACGCTGCGCCTGCACGCGGCGCAGGCGCTGCTCGAAAAGGCCGGCCATGCCATCGACAAGGCGGTGGCCGAGCCGACAGCCGAAACGGTCGCGCAAGCCCAGATCGTTACCGCGGAAGCAAAAATCCTGTCGACCGAGATCGCCATCGCCGCAACGAACAAGCTGTTCGAACTGGCCGGCACGCGCTCGACGCTGGCCGAGCACAATCTCGATCGCCATTGGCGCAACGCCCGCACGCACACGCTGCACGATCCGGTGCGCTGGAAATATTCGATCCTCGGCAAATATTTCCTCAACGGCGAGAATCCGCCGCTGCACGCCTGGAGCTGATTTGCCGGAGGCGGGCGGCGCGGGCTGCGGTCGACCTTGTCGTCGCCGAGTGGCTTTGCCCTGACGGTTATCCCCTTCCGGATGCCGGCGGCGGGTGAAAGCTTACGCGCAATTTACGACCATCGGTTACACCGGTTCCTGTCTGATTCGTTCGGGACAGGAACACCATGAGCAAAGCCCTCACGACCTTCGCACTCGTCGCCGCCTTGACCGCCTTGCTCATGGCGCTGAGCCTTGCGGTGGCCCGCCACGGCTATCCCTATGGCGCGATCGGCGTCAAGCGTCTCGACGGCATCGCCGACGCCGGAACGTTCATTCCGCTTGCGGCAATTTTTTTCTTCAGCGCGCTGTTGATGATGATCCTGCCGATCCGCGCGGCCAGTATCGTCCTCCTCCATGCCGCCGATGCGATCTTCTGGACTGTCATCGTGCTGTTCGCCACCATCGTCGGCGGCCTGCTCGCCCGATGGGCCTTCGGTCAGGGCAGCGCTCTTCTGGCGTTGTTGAACTGGCGGTTCCTGTTTGCCGTGGCGGTCGTCGGTTGCCACTTCGTCATGAACGAGTTGCGCCGCAACGTGCTGCTGCGCAGCCTGTTCTTCGTGATCTTTGCCGCCGCCACGCTGGCCTGCCTGTTCTGGTCGTTTACGCTTTAGCCGGAACCTACCATCCTATCGCCACCTGTTCTTCGTTCCATGGCGAAGCGCTATTGGGATCACGAGTTCGGAGTCTTCGGCTACCGGCCGCCGGAGACCGCTTTCGCGACGTAGCGCGAAAAATCCTCGACATCCGCAGCCGAAGGCTCCTGGCCGGTGAAGCTGCGCAGATACGCGGCAACATGCGGCAGGCGACTGCTCATCGGCTCGTTGAGTTCGAGCGAATAGTAGCCGATCTGCATGAAATAGAGCACGCGAGCGCGAACGAACGCGTCTTCCTCCTCATAGCCATGACGCAAGAACATGCCGCGGATGGCTGTGACGCGTTCTTCGTCGGCCTCGTCGAGCGCACGCCGGATGGTGGGGGAGCGTCGAGCCCATGCCCGGATGGCGAAATCCAGCCGGGGGTCGAACAGCTTTTCGTCCACCCAGCATTCGAAAATGCTCATCACCCCTCGAATGACAGTCGCGGAAGGGCGTGCGGCACGCTCGACGATGAATCGGGTATTGGTCTGCCGCCAATGGTCCAGCAACTGGTCGAGCAGATCCTGCCGGCTCTTGAAATACCAGTAGAAGCTCGAGCGCGAGACATCGAGTTGCTGGCCAAGCGTCAGCACACGGACGCGTTCGACGCCGTCCGAGATCAGGGTTTCAAGCGCCAGCTTCAGCCAGTCTTCGCGGGTAGCCTTGACGTTGCCGGTGGCGCCGGCGCGCTGGATCGTCGTTTCGATTGCTGCCATCTTGACGACGCATGACACGCCACACCAGGCAAATCAAGATTGTGGACATGCCTGTACAGGCGATCCGGCCTTGACCCGGAGCGCTGCCCGCCCATGTTAGCCGGATTGCTTGGCGACGCGGCTCCGTCGCCGCTGCCGCGAAGGCGTGGGTGCAGCCCGGGGACTTTTGTCGCGGTCTGCAGGCCCAGTGCGTGCTTTCCCGCAAGGCAATTGTCTGGCAAATACCACTTCAGACAGATGCCGCCGCGCGGCCAACAGCCAGGAAGGCAAGGACATGACAGCGTTTCGAAAAAACCTCATCGATGGTGAATGGGTCGGCGATGCCGGCTCCCGCAACATCAACCCCTCGGATACCGGCGACGTCGTCGGCGAATATGCTTCGGCGGGGGTCGAACAGGCGGGCCAGGCGATAGCGGCGGCCAAGGCGGCGTTTCCAGCGTGGTCCCGTTCCGGTCCGCTGGCGCGCCATGCGGTGCTGAAAAAGGCGGCCGACGAGATCATGGCGCGCAAGGATGAACTCGGCCGCAATCTGGCGCGTGAGGAAGGCAAGACGCTGGCCGAGGGCATTGGCGAGACCATCCGCGCCGCCCAGATATTCGATTTCTTTGCCGGCGAAACATTGCGCCTGTCGGGAGAGGTGGTGCCAAGCGTGCGGCCGGGCGTCGGCGTCGAGATCACGCGCGAAGCGGTCGGCGTGGTCGGCATCATCACACCGTGGAATTTCCCCATTGCTATTCCCGCCTGGAAGATCGCTCCGGCGCTGGCCCACGGCAACACCATCGTCTTCAAACCGGCCGAGCTCGTTCCCGAAAGCGCCTGGTCCATCGTCGACATCCTGCATCGCGCCGGCCTGCCCAAGGGCGTGCTCAACCTCGTCATGGGCAAGGGCTCGGTGGTCGGCCAGGCGATGCTCGACAGCCCCGACGTCAACGCCATCTCCTTCACCGGCTCGGTGGGAACCGGCAAGCGCGTCGCGGCGGCAAGCGTCGAGCACATGCGCAAGTTCCAGCTTGAAATGGGCGGCAAGAATCCGCTGGTCGTGCTCGACGATGCCGATCTCGCGGTCGCTGTCGATTGCGCGCTGAACGGCGCCTTCTTCTCGACCGGCCAGCGCTGCACGGCCTCGTCGCGTTTGATCGTCACCGAAGGCATCCACGACCGTTTCGTCGACGCGCTCAAGGAGCGCATGGAAAAGCTGGTGATCGGCGACGCGCTCGACGCGCAGACCCAGATCGGCCCGGTCGTCGACGCCACCCAGCTCAAGCAGGACGAGGACTATATCGCCATCGGCGTCCGCGAAGGCGCCACGCTCGCTTTCGGCGGCGAACGGCTCGACCGCAAGACGCCGGGTTTCTATCTCAAGCCTGCGCTGCTGACCGAGGCCACCAACGCCATGCGCAGTTCGCGCGAGGAGATTTTCGGCCCCGTCGCCAGTGTCATCCGCGTCCAGGATTATGACGAGGCGCTTGCCGTCGCCAACGACACGCCGTTCGGCCTGACCTCGGGCATCTGCACCACGAGCCTCAAGCACGCCACGCATTTCAAGCGCAACTCCGAAGCCGGCATGGTGATGGTCAACCTGCCGACGGCGGGCGTCGATTTCCACGTTCCTTTCGGTGGCCGCAAGGGTTCGAGCTTCGGTCCGCGCGAACAGGGCCGCTATGCCATGGAGTTCTACACCACGGTAAAGACCGCCTATACGTTCGCGGGATGATCTGGCGCGCCGGCCGACCGCCGGCGGACCGTCACCTCCCCTGGAAACGGACCGGTGCAAAGGGATGACATTGCAGGACCTGACCTGGCTCAACCCGCCGCCGCATCATGCCATCGAAGGTGATGGCGTGCGCGTGCGCACCGGCAAGGAGACCGATTTCTGGCGTGAGACCTTCTATGGCTTCTGGCGCGACAACGGCCACTTCCTGTATCGGCGGGTCGAGGGCGATTTCACCGCCGAAGTGACCGTCAAGGGCGACTACGAGGTGCTTTACGATCAGGCCGGGCTGATGGTCCGGCTGAGCGAAACGCACTGGATCAAGGCCGGCATCGAATACACCGATGGTCTTGCCTATTTCTCCGTCGTCGTCACCAACGACACCTCGGACTGGTCGCTGGTGGCCATTGCCGCCGGCCCTGACGGCGTCAGGATCCGCCTGACCCGCCACGGCGAGGCGGTCCGCGTCCAGTATCTCGACGCTTCCGACGGTCATTGGAAGCCGGTGCGGCTCGCCTATTTCCCGACCTCGAAGATGGTCGATGTCGGGTTGATGTGCTGTTCGCCGCAGCGTGAAGGTTTCGAAGTCACGTTCTCCGGATTTTCGGTCGGTCCGCCGATTGCGCGGGATCTGCACGACTGACCCTTGCAACCGGGCTCCGCGTGGCGTGTGCGAACGGACCGGTAGGACATTGCGGCCCCAAGGCCCTTCCAGCTCTCGGCATAGGCTGGAAGCGTTCGGGAACGCTGTCCGTCTTCCACGCCCGGTGCAGGATCGGCGGGATAATCGGCGGCTCATGGGGTGATCCGAGACGGCTGGTCGTCATCGCCGTCATTGTCCAGGGCAAGCCCGGCACGGACGGCATCGCGGATCGCCTGCGGGCCAAACCTTGCCCATACGGCCTGGTGGGCGCGCACGCGCTGCCTTGCCCGGCGCCCGGCGTCGCGTGAAAGTTGGACGGCCATGGCGGCCAGGCCTTCGTCGCTGGCCGACAGCAGCACCTCGTCGTTCTCGACCAGGCCCAGGCCCTCGGCCGCGAGCGGTGTCGCGATCACCGGCACCCCCCAAGCCATCGCCTCCAGAATCTTGATGCGCGTGCCCCCGCCCGCCCTGAGCGGGATGATGCTGAGATGCGCGCTGGACAGGAGCGGCCCCACGCTTTCGGGATCTTCAACGAGCTCGACATCGGGCAACCCGCGCAGGGCCAGCACGGCCGGTTCCGGGCCGCGTCCGGCGAGAACCAGCTTCGCGTCGGGCAAGGCCAGGCGGATGCGGGGCAATATGGTCCGGGCCAATCGCACGGCGGCGTCGACGTTTGGAGGATAGCCGAGATGACCGATGAAAAGGATCACCGGAAAGCCGCTATTGGCCGACGGTTCCGGGGGCAGCACATTGGGAATCGCCTCGACGTTGGGAATCCCATTGGGAACGACATCGATGGGCATCGCGCGCCCGCCAAAGCGCATCAGCTTCTCGCGATCCTCGTTCGAGCAGACCCAGACCCTGTCGACAAGGGCGAGCGCCTTTCTTTCGAGATGCCTGATGCCAGGCACCGATGCGGCAACGGAAAGGCGCGATGCGGTCGCTTCGGCGCGTTTCATCTGCGCGGACAAGTCGGACTCGACATTGTGCATGTCGAGGATGAGCTGCTTTGCCAGCGATCGCAAAGGCCGCAGCAGCTTGAACAGGCCGATGCTCTCGACCACCACGGTGTCAGGGCGGAATTCGAGGATCAGTGCTTCCAGCCGTGCCAGGGCCGCGCGCGAAATGCGATGCTCCTCCCTTATACGCCACCATCCGATGGAAGCCGTCCGGGGCTCTCCCTCGATCGACAGCGCCTCGGTGCGGATCAGCGGATTGGGCGCGGTCATGGCGATGGCCCTGGGCCGCACCGAGGCCAGGCAGGCCGGTCCGAACGCGGCCGCCGCCACGGCATTGCGATAGTTGCGCAGATCCGCGCCGGAAGTCGGCGGAAACGCCGGCTCATGGCACACGATCAGCACGCGTCGCCCGCTGCCGCGCGCCGGCATGTCGGCATCGGGCCGCGCGCTCAAGGCGGACGCCCGACGCTTCGCGCCAGAAGTTGCGCAAGCTCTTTCTCGGACGACATTAACGAGGCCCCCGCAGCCACAGAAATCAGCTTCGACTTGTTTAGCCGAACCGTGCTTTCGTCAAGCGTTGGATCACAGTCTGATGCCCGGCGCGCTTGCCTTGCGGATCGGTCGCAATGCGGATCCGGCTGGGACCGAGCGCAAAGGCTTATCGCCTGGACCAGGCCAGCCAGCGGGCCGCCAGGCGCCTGCGCAATGAAGTGAACCGTGTCCGTCGGTAAGCGTCGCCCGCCATCTTGATGCCTTGCGCCTGTGTCGGGAAGGGATGGATGACATCGGCCAACGCATGCAATCCCATGCCCGAACGGATAGCGAGGGTCACGGCATTGATCATCTCGCCGGCATGGCTGGCGACGACCGTCGCTCCCAGGATGCGGTCGGATCCCTCCCTGACGTGGATCTTGACGAACCCTTCCTCTTCGCCGTCCATCACGGCGCGGGCGACATCGTGCATCAGGACCGTATAGGTCTTGACCGGAATGCCGTTGCGCCGCGCCTCCAGGGGATAGAGACCGACATGGGCGATCTCCGGATCGGTATAGGTGCACCAGGGGATAACGAGTTCGCTGAGCCTTTCGCGGCCGCGAAACAGGGCATTGCGCACGACGATGCGCGCTGTTGCCTCGGCGGTGTGGGTGAACTTGTATTCGAGGCAGACGTCGCCCGCTGCGTAGACATTTGGGTTGGTGGATCGCAGATAATCGTCGACCTTGATGCCGCTGGCGTCATAGGCCACGCCGGCTTCATCGAGGCCCAGGCCATCGACGTTGGGCGAACGGCCGACGCCAGTGATGATCTCATCGACCGTAATCGTCGTCGTGTCGCCATCCCGCATCAGGTCGGCGGCCTTCTTCTCGCCCTCCATCCGCACCGCCACCACTTCGGTGTTCAGCCGCACCTCGATCCCCTCGCGCGCCAGCGCATCCGAAAGGATCTGCGCGGCGTCGCGCTCCTCGCCGGGCAGGAACATCGGATCGCTCTGCGCCAGGATGACCTTGGCGCCGAGCAGGCAGAAAGCCTGCGCCGTCTCGCAGCCGAGCGGCCCGCCGCCGATGACGAGGAGCCGCGGCGGGCATTGCGTAAGGTCGTACATGGTCTCGTTGTCGAGATAACCGGCCTCGGCAAGCCCCGGAATCGCGGGCCCGCTCGCATGCGCGCCCGTCGCGACCAATGCCTTCTTGAAATGCAGGGTCCTGTCCGCGACCACGACGGTGTCCGGTCCGGCGAAGCGCGCTTCGCCGAAATAGAGGTCGATGCCCTCGGCTGCGACGGAAACGGCCGAATTGGCACGGCTGATCCGCTGCCGTATCTGCCGCATCCGTGTCATCGCCCGTTGAAAGTCGACACGAAGGTGGTCTGGCGGGTCGCCGCCAAAGCTCTCGGCATCGCGCATATCGGCATAGAGCCTGGCCGTGCGGATGATCGACTTCGACGGGATGCCGCCGACATTGACACAGGCACCACCGATCAGCCCGCGTTCGATCAGCGCGACCTTCGCGCCAAGGCTCGCGGCGTCACGCGCGGCGGTCAGCCCGGCCGGCCCGGCGCCGATGACGACGAGATTGTAGGGGCCGTTCGGGGTCGGGTTCTTCCAGTGCGCGGGATGCGCGCCCCTGATCAGTTCGACGTCATTGCTGTCGACAGGGAAGACGGCGGCTCTCGTCGGTTCACGCGACATCGCGCCCTCCGGGTACCGGCCGCGACAGCCATCCGCCGGTGAAACCCGCCTTGCCCAGGCCGCGACGGATATGGGGATTGGAACGCATCAGCTTCCAGATCAGTCCGGAACGGTGGTTTTCGATCATCATCACCGCGATGCCCTGGTCGAGCCCGTAGTGGCCTTCCGAGACCCAGCCGTTGCGGCCGAATTTGCGGCGGTTGGCCAATGTCGGGTTGAAACCGCTCGGCAGGCGGAAATCGTCGAGAACCTCCGGATAACGATCGACGAGGTGACGCAGCGCCGCCAGGCAAATGTCCGGCGCGAAAGGCAGCGACGCCGGATAGGACCATGGCGCGATTGTCCCGTCATCCGGTCCGAAAGGCGCGCCGCGCGCGGCATAGCCGGAAAACCGGTGGGTCCGCCGCTCCACGCTGGCGCGGAAGCCGCCCGGTCCGTCTCCGGCCGAAAGACCCCACAAATTCTCGCCATAGCCGTCAAAGCCGTAAGGGTTGTGCCGGGCGTAGTCGCGGTGAAGGTATGTCGAGCGGCGGCTGTTTTCGAAATAGTCCGAATTCTTCTCCCGCATGAAAGCGTCGCGGATGCCTGCGAAATCGATCCAGGCATGCGAGAACTGGTGCATGAACAGCGGCCCGCCATAGAGCACGTCGTGGCCGTAGATGTTTTCCCATTGATAGGTCGCCGTCCAGGCCTCGTAGCTGTCGTCCGAGGTCGGGCGGTCCGGAGAGGCCATCGACAGCACATAGAGGATCGTCGCCTCGTTATAGCCTTCCCAGCCATAATGCAGAAAGCCGCTCCTCGGCTTCCAGCCCTGGCGGAGCGTTGGGCTGCTGCCTTGCGCCCATCGCCAGTCGACGCGCCTGTAGAGCGCCTCGGCCAGGAGGCGGATTTCGGCTTCCTCGTCGTTGTCGCCGGAAAAATAGGCGCTCGCCACCAGCATGCCGGCGATCAGCAGGGCGGTATCCACCATCGACAGTTCGCAGCGCCAAACGCGCAAGCCGCTCCTCAAGTCGAGAAAGTGGTAGTAAAAACCCTTGTGGCCGGTGACGTCGTGGCCGCTGCCTTGCGTGCTGGTCTGGAAAAAGCGTAGCGCCGCAAGGGTCAGGCAGGCAGCCGCATCACGCGTTATCCAGCCACGTTCGACGCCGATCGGATAGCAGGACAGGGCAAAACCGACGACGGCGATGCTGCACGGCGAATTGGGCCGCGACGTGTCGGCGACCAGCCCGTTGTCGGGGTTCACGTTCTCCAGGAAATAGCCGAACGCGGCGCGTTGACAGCGGTCCAGCAGTTCGTCATCGGCCAGCGCGGCGGGATCTGCTCTAAGCAATCGATAAAAACTCCAGCCTGATGGCAGCAACGCCCTGCGCAGGTACGGTGACATCGAACAGAAGGGTATGATCGCTGAAGGCGATCGCTTGCGGCTGTTTCGGCATCGCCGAGGCCGCATGCAAATGCTCTACCATTGCTCGGCTCAGGTAATCGGGACTTCCCATCGTCGCCCATAGCGCCTTGGGGTTGGCATTTGCCGCATCGACGCGTCGGATGGTTACCATGTCGGGCCGCCGTGCATTCTCAAGTTGAATCTGCACGGTCTCGTTCGCGATCGGATGCCGCGGCAAAGCGAAGTTGGAGATCAGCACGGTCAACGAATTTCCGTCGCGCACACACCAACTGTCGACGGTGGGATGATTGCCTTGAGTCGACAGGATTTCGGTTCCAAGGCCATGCAGCATTTCGAAGGCACGGTAAGCCGGTTTGGCTACGCCGTGAAGGTTCATCAGGCCGAAACCACCATGAAAGGGCAGGGATGGAAAATAATTCTCTTCGAAAATATCCGAAAAGGTCCAGTAGCTGTAGCCCTGAACCAGCCCTCTCGCCTCCATGACCGTCTTGACGATGAAGGCGGCGGCATAGGGCTCGTCGTGCATGGGATCGCGCGGGTTCGACGATGTGCACCATTCGGTGTAGTAGAGCGGACGGTCGCCTGCCTGCCGTCGCGCGGTGCGCGCTTCCTCGCGCAGGACGCTTCGCGTGCTTTTCGAGAGCTGGGCTTCGGTGTCGTCGCCAGGCTGGCCGAAGGCATCGGTCGGATAATGGTGCGTGCTGACGAAGTCCGCGGGAAGGCCGTTCTGGCCACAGTAAGCGATGAACTCATCGATCCAGGCATTGTCGGCTGTGGCTGGTCCGCCGACCTTCAAATGCGTGTCAACGGATTTGATTGCTCTTGCCGTGTAGGCATACAGCTTGAAATAATCCTCCTGTTTGCCGCTGCCGAACGCCTCGAGATTGGGTTCATTCCAGACCTCGAAGAACCATTGCCGCACCTCGTCGAGGCCGTAGCGATCAACCCAGTGAGCGACGAGTTTCGAAATCAGCGTCGACCACTGGTCGTAGTCCTTCGGCGCGCTGACATTGGCGCGATAACGGAAGACGATCTTTCCGGACGACGACAGCATCGTCGGCGTGAAACTCAGCTCGACGAAGGGGCGCATGCCGATCGACAGCAGGAAATCGAAGATCTGATCGGCATTGAAGAACGAATAGAGCGGCTTGTCGTCCTGGTCGATGAGCGTGCCCATGTCGTCGTCGAGCAGCCCGTGAAAACGG
This sequence comes from Mesorhizobium sp. B2-7-3, assembly GCF_006440715.1. Classification (NCBI taxonomy): domain Bacteria; kingdom Pseudomonadati; phylum Pseudomonadota; class Alphaproteobacteria; order Hyphomicrobiales; family Phyllobacteriaceae; genus Mesorhizobium; species Mesorhizobium sp. B2-7-3. The sequence continues at coordinate 391,264 of NZ_VFTY01000004.1, read as the reverse complement.
ACATGGCGAAAGCCGAGTTCGTCATGCGCCCGGCGCATCTGTGCCTGCCAGTCCGCGCGCAGGGCGAGCGTCGCGTGGCCGCTGCCGACCGTATGTTCCCAGAAGTGGGGGAATTCCTCTCCCTGAACGCCGAGATCGCAGCGAAAGGTCACACCCGTGGAACTGTCTGAAATATTTGCCGTTTCTACACCTTCCATCACCGGATATACGTCGGCGATGGCATATCGTTGCCTGCTCACGCGGATTTGTAGTGCATCAGTAGGTGGCGCGGCCGCCCGAGACGTCGAACACAGCGGCCGTGGTGAACGAGCATTCCTCCGAGGCGATCCATGAGATCAGCGCCGCCACTTCCTCGACCTCGCCGAACCGCGCCATCGGTATCTTGGAGAGCATGAAATCGATGTGCTCCTGCTTCATCTGCTTGAAGATCGCGGTGCGCACGGCGGCTGGCGTCACGCAATTGACCGTCACCTTGGTTTTGGCGAGTTCCTTGCCGAGCGACTTGGTCAGGCCGATCACCGCCGCCTTCGAGGTGCTGTAGGCGGAAGCGTTGGGATTGCCTTCCTTGCCAGCGATCGAGGCAATGTTGACGATGCGGCCATAGTTGCGCTCGAGCATGTGTGGCACCAGCGCCTTGTTGCAGTAGAAGACGCCGTTGATGTTGATGTCGATGACCCCACGCCAGTCCTCGACCGAATAGGACCAGGTGGTCATGTTAGGGCCGGTGATGGCCGCACTGGTGACCAGTATGTCGACCGCGCCGAAGGCGTCGATCGTCGATCGTGCGGCGACCTCCACACTTGCCGCATCCGCAACGTCCAACGTCACTCCACGCAGGCCGGGAACAATGGCTTTCGCCTGCTCGATCTGTGCGGGATCGCGATCCCAGACGCAGACGCGCCCGCCTTCGTCGACGATCCTCTGCGCGACCGCCAGTCCGATGCCCGAGGCACCCCCGGTGATGACCGCCGACCGGCCTGAGAAGCGCCCCGCGAAATTCATTGGCATGTGTTCCCCCTGGTCATGTTGGCTGAAGCCGCCCCGCGTGCTGGCCCGTCTTGGGACTGTGAGGTGACCGCCGACCGAGTTCAAGCCGGCATGCGGCCGGATCGTCTGGGCCAATCGGCCGGATTATGGCGCGGTTCGCGCAGCGCTTCCACCATACCCACCACGGCGAGGCCGATTTAGGCATGCGCATGGACTAAGGAAACCTCAAGGGACGCGCCTCGTTCCTGATGGCAGTCGGAGCACATGACCGATTGGCCCGTCCACGGCCGACATCTCTCGGCGATCGCCGCGCTGTAAGACAAGGTGACCGGATTTGCCATTGAGCACGGGGTGCGATAGGTTATATTGCACTGCACAATGGAGGCGCCGTTTCTTGTACGACCCTGTTTGCGGATATGCCGGCTGGTTTGCGGCCTGCCGGTCCTGGGTCGTGTCGACGGGACCGTGAGATGAAAATTCCCAAATCCCTGCTCGTCGATCCCGAGAAGAATTCGGTCTATGGCAGCTTTGCCGTTGCCGTTTCGATCTGGGCGTTCTCCTATTCCGTCATTTTCGGCCAGGTGCTGATCCTGGCCTATTATGCCGTCTGGCTTCCGCTTATCCTGGTCGACTACCGGCGTTTCCTGCGGCAACTGTCCAGCGCCTGGCTGCCGCTGCTCTTCGCGGCCTATGTCTGCTTTTCCATATTCTGGTCGCAGGCGCCCGGCATCACCGCCAGAACGGCGGTCCAGTATTTGTCCCATATCGCCTGCGCCTATGTCGCCGCACGCACCGTCAGCGTGCGCACCCTGACAATAGGCGCCCTGGTCGGCATATTCTTCGTCCTGCTCTATTCGCTGAAAGTCGGCGCCTATTCCGAGGACGTCCTCGACGGCACCTATAATTTCGTCGGCGCCTTCGCCTCCAAGAACCAGATCGGCTTCGTCGGCTCGCTCGGCATCTATTTCTCGGTCGTGTTCCTTGCTTTCCTTCGGCGTGGCCGGCTGAGTTTCATGCTGACCGTGCCGGTCGTGCTGTTGTCGGCCTATGTGCTGGTCGTCTCGCATTCCGCCACCTCGATGGCCTCGATACCGGCGGTTCTGGCGCTGGTGGCGCTTCTTGCGATGAGCAAGCTTTTGTCGCGACGCTACCGCCGGGTGATCTTCCTGGTCGGCGCCGGCATGATCGTCGTGGTAGCCATCGTCGCCCTCAATCTCGGGCTCATGGACTTCGTGCTTGGCATCTTCGGCAAGGATTCGACGCTCACCGGGCGGACTTATCTGTGGGAGCAGGGCTGGAACGCCGCGATGCGATCGCCGATCCTTGGCGTCGGCTATGCCGCCTATTGGGTGCAGGGCTTTGCCGAGGCGGAGCGGCTGTGGAACGAATTCTACATCAGCACCCGCACCGGCTTCCATTTCCACAACACCTATGTCGAAGCCCTTGTCGAACTCGGCTTCACCGGGGCGGTGCTGATATCGCTGATCATGCTGCGCACGCTCCTCGGCCACATCGCGGCGGTGGTCTTCAAGACATGGCAGGCCGAATCGGTGGTTCTGATCGGCGTGATGGTGCTGCTGCTCATCCGCTCCTTCGTCGAGGTCGAGATACTCAACCCCTACATCATGGGTTCATTCCTGATGTATTTCAGCTTCTTCAAGCTGGCGAGGCTGCCGGTCACCCGCACGCGATGGTCACCGGCTTTCGAGCCGGCGGATGCCAAGGCCGGACAGGCAGCCTGGCCTCACCGTCCCGCGGCAGCCGAGTAATGATGAGAGTCCGCTAGTCTAAAGCCATCGCGGGAAAACCGCGTAGCGGTTCCGTTCGGGATTGCGTCAACAGCCATTCTGATTTTCCGGTGCTGAAAATCTATCAGCAAAAACCTCCGCCAAGCAGGCTTGGCTGAGGCTCAAAGTCTTGCGCTGTGGATAGAACGCGGCGAGCCCGCGATCTTCCGCGTTTCTACTGGCTGGCCAGCGGCGCCAGCTTGATCTTGATCACATCGCCAGGCAGTACCGGTGTGTCTTCCTTGGCGGCGATTTCGCTGGTCTTGCCGTCGACATTGCGCACCAGCGAATAGAGCAAGGTAGGTTGCTGGTCGTTGGTGATGGCGGCCGTCGTTGCCGGATCCGTGGCCTGGGCTATCAGGCCTTTTTGCATATTCACCTTCAGCGCGGCCTCGTTCAGGTCGGCTTCGGTCTGCTGGCGATCGGCGGCGAGGCTCGAACTCAAGGTGTTCTGGGCGTCGATGGCGTCCTGCGTCGCCTTGCTGATCGCCTGCTTGGCGGTCAGGATGGCTGTCTCGTAGTCCAGGATCTTGCCCTGCAGGTCGGTAACGGATTGCTGCGAATCCAGAAGCCTGGCATTGGCCACCAGTCCCTTCTGGGCCAGCGGACCGATGCTGGCCAGCTGTTGCTGGGCCAGGTCGACCTGCTTCTGCTGGTTGACGATCTTCTTCTGCAGCGATTCGATTTCGGCCTGCAGCACACCCTTGAGATCGTCGAGCGCCTCGAGCTTGAGCTTCAGCGCCTTCTGGTCGGCGGTAAGGATTGTCATCTCGTCGGCGACGATGGTCGGCAGCCGCGGATCGCCTTCGACCTCCTTGGGTGCCTCAAAACTCGTCTTGCCGGCCATGTCGGCGTCGATGCGGGCGCGCTTGACGATCAGCCGAACGCGCTGGTCGTCGGAGATATCGAAATTGCCCTTGGCGGTGACCAGGTCCTTGCCGAGCTGGGGACCGTAGTCGGCGTTGCGCCTGATGCCTCCGGCGACGCTGATCGCTTTCAGCACCGTAAGATCGGGCACAAAGGGAAATTGCCCGGGATTCTGCACCTCGCCCGAAATGTAGAAGGGCCGGAACTGTGCCATTTCGACCGAGGCTTCGGGCTTGTCCGACAAAGCGAGCTTGTGCTGCAGCGCCTCGCCGATCGCCGCGGCGACCTCCGCCGTGGTCTTGCCGGCCGCCGGCAACTCGCCGACGAAAGGCACCGACAGCGTGCCTGCCGGGCCGATCGTATATTGGCCATTGACCGACGACCAGTCGCGGAACGTGCTTTCGACGGTCTGCCATTCGGCGATGCGGATGGTGAGCTTGTCCTGGGAGCCCAGACGGTAATCGTCGGCGGCGGCCATCTGGGGAAAAGCAAGCGACATCGCAAGGCAGGTCGCCAGGAGCCGCGAGCGGCCGGAAAACGGGCCGCTGCCAAAGGCTTCGAAAATGTCTATCTTCAACTGAGCGTTCCGATCCGTTTTAGCCCCATCGCCCGATGAGCTTGCCGCCGGATGCCTTGATCCTGCCGGCCGATCAGTAAGAGCCGCGCGACATCCAGACGGCCGGCACTGTTCTGATGATGATGCGAACGTCCTCGAACAGCGACCAGTTCTCGACATAGTGGCGGTCGAACGCGACGCGGCTGTCATAGGAAACGTCGTTGCGGCCGCTGACCTGCCATAGGCCGGTCAGGCCGGGCCGGGACTTCAGATAATAGACAGCCGCGCTGCCATAGATTTCCAGTTCGTCCCGGACCACCGGGCGAGGCCCGACAAGGCTCATGTCGCCCTGGAGGATGTTGATGATCTGCGGCAATTCATCGAGGCTCAGCTTGCGCAGCACCGTTCCGACGCGGGTGACGCGTGGATCGTTCTTCAGCTTGCGGGTCGCTATCCATTCCGCATTGGCCTCTGGATTGGTCGCGAGATAGGCTGCCAGCACCTTGTCGCCGTCCGGAACCATGGTGCGGAACTTGAGGCAGGAGAAGAGCCGTCCGCCGCGCCCGATTCGGCGGTGACCATAGAAAACCGATCCGCCATCGGAGAATTTGACGAGCAGCGCTATCATGATGAACAGCGGGCTGAGCGCGATCAGTCCAGCCAGCGAACCGACGATGTCGAAACTCCGCTTGATGAGGCCGCCGATCGGCGGCGGAAAGTCGGTGTCGGCCTGCGAAAACCCCGCCGTGGCCGACTTGGCAATATCCCTCATACGGAAACTCCATGCGTTGAACGAATGGTTTACCGCACGATACCAAAAAAATGCTGCAGCGCAACACACAATTTCCCACGCCGCTGAAATAGTCGCGTCATGAATTGACTAAATAATAAGCTCGCGCTGCACAAATTTCGAAATGTTTAGCACATTTGTGACAATAAATGGGCAAGCATAAAAAAATCCGGGCGTTTTTAGGGCGTTTTGTGGGCGGCGCGTTCCCAGTGTCGGGATCCAGAGCATACGAGTCCTTACTGACGATGCTATATTCTGGACTATTCACCTAAAATACCATCTAATATTATGGGTTGTACTCCAGATCTGCAATGGCTGCAGGTTGAGTGAAATGCGGCCGGGTGCGTTGCAGCATGGCAGAATCGAACGCGTAAGCGCAATCAAAAATATGTGCGGTTGCCCTTGCCGCCTTCTGCTCGCCTTAATAGAATTGCAAATTATACCTGTCACGGTGGCGACAGGTTGAAAGGCCGGAAGCAACCGGTCGAGAGCGGGTGGTTTAACAAGCCCGCATCACAAGGGACGGCGCTCGGGTGGGGCTATCGTTGGATATACCCGAGCCGGTTTATGGGCTGTTGGGTATGTCGCTTCCAAAATTCATCGTTGGGATGCTGTTCGCGCTCGCGATCGTCGTCGCCTGGTCCTGGCTGGGTGGAGCTTCGCTTGGCACGACACTGCTGCGTGTCATCATCTGCGCGGTGGTCATCCAGGCCGGTTATTTCGCGGTCGTCTATGCCATGATCGCCAGGAGCGCGCCAACGCCGGCCGACAGGCTGCGCGAAGCCGAGAGAAAGCAGAACTCCACCGAAGTGCCCGAGGGCGAGAAGCTGGGCAGCGTCCGGCGGGGGCTGCATTAGATCCACGGGACATCATCGTCCTCAGGCCACATCGGCGGGTTCGGTTTCCGACTGTTCTCCCGACAGCATCCGGGACAACCGGCTCCCCGGCTTCGCCTTCAACCGCTGATATTGCCCGACCTCCACCACACGACCATCCTCCATCGCCACCACCCAGTCGGCGAAGGCGATCATCGACGGCCGGTGCGCGATGGTCAGGATCGTCATTGCGCCGCGCAGGCCGTCGATCGACCGGGCGATAAGCGACTGGTTCTGCCAGTCGAGCGCGCTTGTCGCCTCGTCCAGGATGAGCAGTGACGGCTTGCGCAGCAACGCGCGTGCCAGCGCGATGCGCTGGCGCTCGCCACCCGAGAGGCGCACGCCGCGGTCGCCGACCACGGTATTCAGCCTCAGGTCCAGTCGGTCCACGAAATCGCCGGCGTGAGCGGCGCGCAGTGCCTTCCACAAGTCGTCCTCGCTGGCCTGGGGCGCGGCAAGGCGCAGGTTCGCCGCGATCGTATCATGCACCAGGAACACGTCCTGCGGCACATAGGCCACCTGATCGCGCCAGCGGCGGCGATTGCCGGCATCGAGCTCGACGCCGTCGACGAGGATCTTGCCGGTGGTCGGCTCGAGCAGCCCGAGCAGCATGTCGGCGATCGTGCTCTTGCCTGACCCGGACGGGCCGATGAGCGCCGTGACCTTGCCGGCCGGAAGGCCGAAGGTGATGTCGCTCACCACTGCCTTGCCGGCGCCGTCGTCATAGACAAAGGAGACGTCGCGAATGTTCAGCCCCGTATCGAGGGTCAGCTTGCGGGCATCCGTGGATTCGACGTGGCCAGGCTCCCGTTCGGCGTCGAAACGCGCCTGCAGGTTGCGCATTGCCGTATAGGCGGGCAGGTTGATCAGCACCTGCTGGGCCTGCGTCTGCATGTCCATGAAGCGCGGCGCGATGCGCATGAAGACCAGGAGCAGCACGACGATCTCGGCCAGCGACAGGTGGAAGCGGACCAACGCCACATAGATGAAGACGCTCAAGCCCACGACGCTCGCCACCTGGAACACGGCGGTGCCGATCGAAGAGTTGCGGACATAGGCGATATTGTCGGCCTTCATCTTTTCGAGCGTGACCTGCAGCTGCGCGAAATAGCTGGCCTCGACGTTCAGGCTCTTGGCTACCTTGATGCCGCCGAGAAATTCCGAGACCGTGCGGTACTGGTCCTGGCGATTGGTCGTCAGGATCCGGCCGAAGGCGGTGGCTCGCGAGCGAAATGGCTGCAGCGCTATGAACATGACGATGCCGATGACGACGGCAAACGCCGTCATGACCGGCGAAATGAACATGGAAATCACCAGATAGCCCGCCAGCAGCACGGCGATCTGCACCAGCATCAGCAGGGCAAAAGCCGCCCCCTGGACACGGTCTATGTCGCCGGTCAGGGCATGGTCGAGATCGGAGCCGCGCATGCGCGTGAACACGCCCCAGCGCGCCTTGCCGATGCTCTCGAACAGGTTCATGCGCAAGCGGTTGATGAAATCGAAGAGCAGCCTTGCCATGTACACCGACTTGAAGCGGTTGAAGGCTGCCTGCACGGCAACAAGCCCGACCAGCGCGCAAAGCACCGTCGTCAGCTGCAGCGTTCCGCCGGGCACCAGCCAGTGCACAAACTCGATATTGGGCAGCCTTACCGCGAAATCCTGGTCGGCACGGCCGACCAGGTGCAGCAGCGGCACCAGCAGCAGGATGGAAACGCCTTCCGTCAGGCTGCCGAGGATCAGGAACAGCAGCGCCGTCCAGGTTCGTCGTCCACCGATCCGGGCAATGACCGCGCCGAATGCCGCGACATCGCGAAACAGCGACAGGCTGAAGACCGATGACCTAGGCATCGCCAGCCAATTCCTTTTCGATCAGCGCCACAGCCTCGCCGATCCTGTCGATGCCCGTCGGAACGTTCAGCCGGCACACGCCGACATGGTTAGCGATCGCTGAACAATGGCGAAGATGCATCGCCGCGAAATCGCCGGAGAGCGCCGCGCGGCCAAACCGCGTCACGTAGGAGAATTTGATGATGGCTGGCAAGGCGGCGATTTGAGGCAGGAGGGTGATCCCCGCCCCTTCGCCGCGCTCGAGGATGTAAATCCTGGCCGCCGGCACCTTGTTGCCGGAGAAGGCGCCGTGCAGGCGATGCTGCATCTTCTCGATTGCCGGATGCACTTGCGGTCGCACTTGCGCTTGCCCAAGCGAGATTGCCGCCGCGGCATCGGCGGCAAGCTTGATCTGCGGAAATCCCGGAACGATCATCGGTTCGTCCGGGTTGGTGAGATCGAGCGCCACGACGTCGTCGGTGAGCAGGTCGTGTCCGGCCCGGATCAGCGCGCTTGCCGTCGTCGACTTGCCGGCGCCCTTGTCGCCCATGAAGATGGCGCCCCTGCCGGCCACCGCGATGGCGCTGGCATGCAGCACCAGCAGGCCGCGCTGGTGCAGCAGCAGCGCCAGCACCGGCCCCAGCAACGGGAAGGCAAGCAAGGCGTCGTCGACGCCGGGCGCCGGCTGGACATCGATGCGGCGGGCGTCGCTGATCAGGAATGCGCCGACGGCCTCCCAGGCCAGATACTGCCGGCCAGGCTCGAAACGGAAGACGGTCGCTGCCTTCGCCGAAGGCTTGGGCATATCGATCGGGCCGATGACGATCTCGATGTCGGCCGTTGCCGGGTCCGCCGGCTCCAGTTCGGGCAGCCACACGTCGGACGCTATGAGCAGGCCGTAGGCGCGGTAGTAACTTCGTTCTCCCGCTGTCCTGTCGCGGTTGGGAAGACGGTCGAGATCGCCGGCGAACGGCTCATGGCGAGACATCATGCGGGGCTCCCGCCATGCTGGACCTGCCGCAGCCACAGCGACAGCGACGCCGAGCGCCAGACATACTGGACATCGAGCGGTGCCGCCTGGTCCGGCTGGCGCAGCAGCCGCGCATAGGCGGCGTTTACTTCCGGCAGGTTGACATAGGGTGCGATGCGACCCGCATCGCCGACCAGCAACTGCTCCAGCAGGTCGCGATGGTTGCGCACCATGCCGTTGACCAGATTGGCGGTGAAATCGATCTTGTCGCGCCGCCACTGTACCGCCGCCGGCAGGATGCCTTCCATGGCGCGGCGCAGCACGTAGCGGCCAAACCCATGACGGAGCTTCTCCTCGCCCGGCAGCCCCAGGCAGAATTCCACCAGCGGCTTGTCCCAGAAGGGATACCGCGGCTCGACGCCGAAATTGGCGGCGGCCTTGTCCAAAACTTCGAAAGAGTGCGGAACATAGCCGTTGGACAGGATCCAGCGGTGGCTGAGCGCGTCGCTGGCTTGGACGCCGGGCGGCATGTAGCCAGCCCGATGGAACCGGTCGATGAGCTCGGTTCGCCTGGCAAGGTCCGGATTGATCAGGTCGCGCCAGCTGCGGCCACGCTTCGATCGGGCAGGCCTGCGCATCCTGTTCAGGGCTCGGTTCCCCAGCTGTCTCAGCCTGGCGATGCGCCAGGCCGGCCCGTAGATGGTCAGGAACTGGAAATAGAGGCCGAGCGTGCTGTCGCCATAGGTGTTGGAGGCGCTGCGGACCTCGCGCCAAAGATCCAGCCACCTGCCGCCATTGGCAAGCTCGTGCAGATGGCCATGCCCCTGTGAAACAACTTCGTCGCCGCCATGGCCGTCGAGGAGCACTTTGATGCCCTTGGCGCCGGCCGTCCGGTAGATACCGCGGGTCAGCGTCAGGCCCGGCGCCAGGAACGTGCCTTCCTGTTCCTCCAGCACCCGTTCGAATTCAGCGAAGGGTGCATAATTGCCGACTGGGATGAACGTCGGATCGGCCTTCTGCTGATCGAGCACGGCATCGATGAACGGGCGCTCGTCCATCGAGGAACCCTTTTCGAACACGAGCGAGAAGGTCGGTAGCCTCGGCTTGCGCTCGGCCGCATTTTGCACTCCCGCCACGCAGGTGATCGAGGATGAATCGAGGCCGCCGCTCAGCATCGCGCCGATCGACGGACTTCCTCGCATGCGGTTGCGGACCGATTGCGCGAACAGATGGGCGAATTCCTCCGCGGCATCAGGCCGCGGTGCTCGCTGCGATGGTTCGATCTGCCAGTACCGGCGCAGCACCAGACGTTGCGCGGTGACGGTGAGGCTGTGACGCGCCGGCAGGGCGAAGATGTCGCTGTAGGGCGTGGACTGCGGGTCATCGGGCAGCCCGGCCAGGAACCCCGAAATCCGGTGCTCGCTGAGGCGCGCACCGACCCCGTCGAGGCCGAGCATTGGCCCGATCTCGGAGGCAAAGGCAAAGCGGCGTTCCGCTGCGTGGTAGTAGAAAGGCTTGACCCCGAAATGGTCTCGCGCGCAAAACAAAAGCTGCCGCTCGGCATCCCAGATGGCAAAGGCGAAGTCGCCTTGCAGATGCACGGGGCACGTTTCACCCCAGCGCAGATAGGCCCGCATCAGCAACGCCGCATCGGCGACCGAGTTGTCCCTGATGCCGAGCCTTGCGAGCAGCTCGTCGCGGTTATCGAGCCGGCAATCGGCGGTGATGGCCAGCTTGCCGCCGGCCATGGTCAGCGGGCCGGGGCCGGCTTCGTCGGTGGTGTTGAGCCAGGCATGGCCAAGCGCGACGCCGCTGTCCTGCCACCACGAGGTTCCGTCGGGACCACGATGGCGTATGCGCGCCAGCATCTGCTGGATGTCGCTCGCCGCTTCAGCCGGCGCGGGGCCTTGTCGCAGCAGGATTCCGGCTACGCCGCTCATCGGCTGCCGTGGTCGATCAGGTGGGCGAAACCATCGACGGATCCGCCAAGCACGATGTGGTCATCGCTGACCAGCCAGGCATGCGCCTTCAATTGCTCGCCCGTGCCGCGCTCGATGCCGATGCGGATGTTCGACGCATTGCCCTGGCGCGCGAGGAGGTATTGGCCCGACAGCGCCTGGGTCAGGCAGGTGGCGCCCGGAACGAACCGTGCTGCGGCGGCAACCCCCCAGGCGACGAGCCGCAACTCGCCCATGCTGGCACACTGGTGCGCGTTGAGCCGCGTCACCATCCCACGCACCCGGTTGTAGGAGAACAATGTCAGCCCGAGCCGGACGGTCGTGACCACCAGCAGGCAGCGGCACAGGAAAAGCGCTTCCGAGCCGCTCAAGGACAAGATCCTGGCCAGGCTGCGCCTGCCAGGCCGCTGCTTCATCGGCCGGGGATTTCTCTGCGTCACAGGTCTTTGCCGCACAGCCATGGCCTTCTGCGACGCCTGCCTAGACGAGTGCCTCATGCTCAAGCCTCGCAAGCCCGTTTTCCGCCAGGCCTTTCAGCAATGCGTCGACGTCGGCCTTGCAGCGTTCGGCGTCGACATTGTAGCGAGCGAGGACGGCGCTGCGGATGTCCGCGATCGGCTTGGGTTCCTGGATCAATTCCCAGATGAAGGCGCCGACACCGTTGAGGCTGTAATAGATATTGGACTTCAGGTTGAGAAGCGCGAGGCCATCGCCGAATTCGCAAGCAACGGCGTCCTTGGTGGCCTTTACGCAATCGTGCTCGGATGGGTTCCAGTTCATCCTAAAACCTCGTTTGCAACACACGGTCTACGCGTCATCAGGTTCAATGGAAAGTCGGGGATTTTCATCCCCGGCTCCATTTCATTGTCTTCGATCCCGGAGGCCCAACGTCATTCCTCCAGAATCAGGCTGGTCTCAGGAGAACGTCAGGTCGCCAATCGGGGTGTGCGCGGGAAACGACGCGTCGATTGCCGTGCTGCCACCACCGCCTTGGGTAATGGTTTCGATTGAACCATGTACTGTCAGGTTTGGCGTTTCGTACTCATGCTTTTCAACATTCTGTTCCATTTTACTCTCCATAAGGACTGGAAACGGCCTGTCGATTGCCGTCAGCACTTTCATGCTGCATCGCAATAGCTGCACAGCAACATTTATGAGTCAAGCCTGATTTACCGGTCGTTAATCAATTATGGGTTGCGGACGTCACCCCGCGTGTAAGAAATCCACCTATTTCGAGATGAAGCCGGGTGTGATTGCCCCTCGTCACACGAGATTCCGTAAACCATTGATTTTGCATGAACAAGATGAAGCCATGCTTGGCCATTGCCATTGGACAACGCCGAAAGATACTCAACTTTCAGCTGATCCCATCGATGGCCCGGCCGAAGCGCTGCGCTAGGGTGGGAATTTCTCCATACATCTCATCCCCTTCCGCGAAGCCGGCAAACGCTATGGTTGTAAAATTTCGCACTGCGAAAGGAAAGGCTTTACGGCGCCGCCGTTTTTGACGATGCTTTGCTTAGCAGCTGCAGCATACGCTTCGCGCAAACCGCTTTTTGGAGACTGTGCGCTCAATGGCCTTGCCGGAAAGCTCCTATGAAAGACTGCGCGCCACCGACTGCGCCGACGAGATCGCTTATGTGCGGGCCTGCTTACGGTTGTATTTCGCGGGGCCGGCCGCCTCGGCCGGTGAAACGTGGACGCCGGGCCTTTCCGACGCTGTCGTCACTGATATCGCCAGGTTGAACAAGGTCGGTACCTTCGTCTTGAAGGCGCTGTCGCGTACGCCGGCGCATGAGAGGCCGGCCGAACTGTTCCAGTGGCTCGAAACCTATCGCAGGAGGACGGTGTCGATGAACGCCGCCTGCCTAATGGATTCGATCGCCATTCACGAGGCGCTGCTCGACAGGCGGATTGATTTCGTGTTCCTGAAAGGGCCGTTCCAGCAGCATCTGCTTTACGACGATCATTTCATGAAACCCTCGGGCGATATCGATATTCTGGTTTCGCCTGCCGGGTTCTTGAAGGCGCGCGAAGCGTTACGCTCGATCGGCTACGAAGTATCGGGCAAGTCGCGTTCGGTCTGGTGGGTCCGCTTCCTCGGCGAACAGCACATGATCCGTGGCAATGGGTCGAAATCATCCACTGTCGACCTTCATTACCGGCTTCAGCAGCCCGGCTCGCCCAGTCCGCGCGATGCCGACGGGTTCCTGCGGCGAAAGCGGCTGGTCGAGATCACCGGCGCCGAAGTCCCGTTCACGTCGGCTGCCGACACGCTGATGCTGGCCTGCATCAGCGTCGCCAAGGCACTGTTCAACCGGGAGCCTTGCGCCGGCTACGTCTGCGATATCAGGGCCAGCGCCAGCCGTCTCGGCCACGCCGATCAGCAGCGTGTGCTCGATGCGGCGGTGAGCCAGGGGCTGGAGGACACGCTGCTGCTCGGCCTGCGTTCCGCCGATGTGCTGCTCGGCGGCACCGGTACGCTTCTGTCGGAGCGGGCCAAGCCGATCCTGTCGCGCATCGGCAATGAAGACCTGCTCAACATGGTCATCGCGCCATGGCTGTCGTCGCTGCGCTGGCCGCAGCGACGCACGGTGTTGTGGGAATTGTGCGGCCGGGCTCCGGTCCGTTACCTTTCCGAGGCCGGTTGGGCGGCGTCGGCGGACATCAGCCGCCGCATCTTCGAACGGCCGGCCGGCCCGTGAAGGCGGCGAATATCGAACGCGTACAGGGCGAGGGCAGATCGGAACCTGTGCAAGAGGCAATTCCATGTCGATGACGAAATCCCAAGTCTGCGTGATCATCGCGGCCAAAAACGCGGCGCGAACGATCGCCGTCGCCATCGCGTCCGCGTTGCGCGAACCGGAAGTCGGGGAGGTCGTCGTCGTCGACGATGGCTCCACGGACAATACGGCCGAGGTCGCACGCTCCGCCGACGATGGCAGCGGCCGGCTTGCGGTGATGCGCCTCGACGTCAATCGCGGCCCTTCTTTTGCCCGCAATGCGGCGATCGCCGGTTCACGAGCCCCGTTCATCAGCATTCTGGACGCCGACGATTTCTTCCTCGAGGGCCGGTTTCGCAACCTGTTTGTCGGCGCCGATTGGGATTTCGCCGCCGACAACATCATGCTCATCAGGGATGACGCGGCTGGCGATGCAACCAAAATCGTCGCCCCGGATTTTGCCGCCGATCCGGAATTCCTCGATTTCGAAGGATTCGTGGAAGGCAACATCTCCAGGCGCCGCGTCCAAAGAGGCGAACTCGGCTTCTTGAAGCCGGTGATCAGCCGTGCCTTTCTCGACCGCCATGGGTTGCGCTACGACGAGAGCCTGCGACTGGGCGAGGACTACGAGCTTTACGCGCGAGCGGTCGCCCACGGGGCACGGTTCAAGGTCATACGTTCCTGCGGCTACGGGGCCATCGTGCGTGCCGATTCACTCAGCGGCCGCCACAAGACGCAGGACCTGAAGCGGCTGGCCGATGCCGATCTGGCGCTGCTGGCGATCGACAGCCTGCCGGAAGGGTCGAAAGCAGTGCTACGGCGGCACGAGCGGCATGTGCGCGACAAATACCGGCTGCGCAATTTCCTCGACGTGAAGGCCGAGCGGGGCCTGGCTTCTGCCGCGGCCTACGCCTTCGCAAGCCAATCCAACCTCGTCCCCATCGTCCAGGGCGTGGCGTCCGACAAGATCGAGGCGCTGTTTCGCAGTGTTGGCCTGGTCTCCAGGAACAAGCACGTGCCGCCGCTCCGTTTCCTGATGGCTGGAACCAGTACCGGCAAAGGACGGTAAGGCGCGGTGTTACCTGCCGACCGCGAGGCCGCCACGCAACCATTTCCATCGGATTTATGAGTTTACGAATTGGGTGGTTGCCTCGCGCCTCTGGGGATGGCAGTCTATGTTGCGGTGCAACAAATTAAACGACCAGCCGAACTGGCCCCCGATCGGACTGGTGCGAAGTCTCTCTTCGTCAGAGGAGTTGGGCGACGCGGTTACGAGTTTTCAGCCCCGGTTGCGGGGATCGGCCAGTGGCCTGGCCTGAAAGCCGGTCCAGGAAGCCGGCGATGACGGGAATTTAAGTTCATGGCCTCGATATTCGGCTTCAGATCAAGGGATCCGGCCCGCGACAGGCAGACCGACGTTGCGCGCCTGGACCGGCTGGCGAAGCTGTTCGAGCAGATCGCCGCCGAGATCGAGGCGGAGAAAACCGGCTTGGAGAGCCGCTACCGCAAGGAGGCGACCAACGCGGCCTTTCTGGTCGAAGCCATGGAAAACGGCTCCGCCTCCGATCGCCGCTCGTCCGAAGTCAGCGCGTTGACGCAGTCGATCCTGAACAGCGAGCGCCGCATCGCTGCGCTGTCGCGCCAGGGCGGCAGGATGCGCGAGCTCCGTCATTCGCTGGACGTGGTCTTCGACGAGAATACGAGCACCGATCCGGCGGCGGTCGACCCCGCCAGGCAGGCGGGAGCCGGCCGAAATTGAAGGCGGCGGCGCGGGACCGTTACGGCGAAGGTGATGCAAGGCTGGACGTCGGGAGGGTTATTGAAAAGGTCAAGGTTGGCCCGTTTGGAAGCGGTTCGAACGTCGACTTTGGGTTGGGGACACAGCGCAAAGGTGAGTCACTCATGAATTCGGATCCAAAGACCATGTCCACGACAGCAATAGACGCCCCTTCAGCCCTGCATTTCTGGCGGCGGTCTGGTCTGGCGGTCGCTTTGCTGCTGGTCGCTCTTGGCAGCCTGCCGGCAACCCCGTCTCATGCGCAGGATATCCAGTCCGCGCCCTCTTTCGTCGACGATTTCAAGAATTTCGACCGCGAGCGCTGGTACGTTTCAGACGGCTGGACGAACGGCAGCCATCAGAATTGCACCTGGTCGAAAGGCTTGGTCAAGCTTTCCGATGGCGTTCTTTCGCTCGGATTCGCGAAGCAGAAGACCAAGGATCGCGAGTTTGCCTGCGGCGAGATCCAGACCAAGCAGCGTTTCGGCTATGGTACCTATGAGGCGCGGATGAAGACTGACACAGGCCCTGGCCTCAACGCGGCGTTCTTCTCCTATATCGGCCCATCCGACAAGCAGCCCTGGGACGAGATCGACTTCGAGATCCTGACCAAGGACACCTCCAAGGTGCAGGTCAATGCCTATATCGCCGGCAAGGGCAAGAACGAGAAGCTGGTCGACGTGCCGGGCGGCACCGACAGTGCCTTCAACGACTATGCCTTCGTCTGGGAGAAGGATAGCCTGCGCTGGTATCTCAACGGCCAGCTGGTGAACACCATCACCGATCCCGCGAAGCTGCCCAGCCATGCGCAGAAGATATTCTTCAGCCTTTGGGGCAGCGACACCATGAAGGGCTGGATGGGAGCGTTCGCGGATCCGGGCCGCACGCTTTCGCTGCAGGTTGAACGGGTCGCGTTCACCGCGCTGGGTCAGCCCTGCCAATTTCCGGAATCGCTGGTGTGTAGTGTAAAAGAGCTGGGAAAGACGAATTGAACCGGCAGGGCCGAGAAGCGGTCCGCTGCCCTGGATGGGAATGAAACCGAATGAACTTGACGGTGTTTGGAATTGGCTATGTCGGCTTGGTGCAGGCGGCGGTGCTTGCCGAGGTTGGCCACCAGGTTGTTTGCGTCGATATCGACGCAAACAAGGTGGAGCGGCTCAATCAGGGCCTCGTTCCGATCTTCGAGCCGGGTCTTGAAACGATCGTCAGGGAGAATCACGCCGCCGGCCGCATCAAGTTCACCACCGATGCGGCGGCAGCCGTCAGGCACGGCGAAATCCAGATGATCGCGGTCGGCACGCCGCCCGGCGAAGATGGTTCGGCCGACCTCAAATATGTGCTGGCGGTCGCCGAGACCATCGGCCGCGAGATGGATACCGCCAAGATCGTCGTCGGCAAGTCGACCGTGCCGGTCGGCACCTGCGAAAAGGTGAAGGCCAGGATCGCCGAGACGCTGAAGAAGCGGGGCCGCGAGGATCTGAGCTTCGACGTCGCCTCCAATCCCGAATTCCTCAAGGAGGGCTCCGCGGTCGCCGACTGCATGAAGCCCGACCGCATCATCGTCGGCACGTCGAGCGAGGAAACCGAGGCGGTGATGCGCGAACTCTACGCGCCCTTCAACCGCAACCACGAGAAGATGATCGTGATGGACGTGCGCAGCGCCGAATTCACGAAATACGCCGCCAATTGCATGCTGGCGACCAAGATCAGCTTCATGAACGAGATGGCCAATCTCGCCGAGCAACTCGGCGCCGACATCGAGGAAGTGCGCCAGGGCATCGGCAGCGACCCGCGCATCGGCTATCACTTCATCTATCCGGGTCTCGGCTATGGCGGCTCGTGCTTTCCCAAGGACGTCCGTGCCCTGATCAAGACCGCCGAGAGCGTCAAGTATGACGCCAAGCTGCTGCGCGCCGTCGAGGAGCGCAACAATGACCAGAAATCCGTTCTGTTCGACAAGGTGCACCGCTATTTCAAGGGCAACCTCAAGGGCAAGACCTTCGCGCTGTGGGGCCTGGCCTTCAAGCCCAACACCGACGACATGCGCGAGGCGCCCGCGCGCGTGCTGATGGAGGCGCTCTGGAACGCCGGCGCGGCCGTGCAGGCCTATGATCCCGAGGCCATGCAGGAATGCCAGGCCATCTACGGGCTGCGCGACGACCTGCTGTTGTGCGGCACCAAGGAGGCGGCCCTGCGCGGCGCCGATGCGCTGCTGATCGCCACCGAATGGAAGAGTTTTCGCGCACCGTCCTTCGATGCGCTGAAGGATGCGCTGACCACGCCGGTCATCTTCGATGGCCGCAACCTTTACGATCCCAAGGTCGTGGCGCGCCACGGCATCGAATATCACTCGATCGGCAGAATGGCGGCATGAGATCGGGCGCGGAGAGCCGAAAGCAGGATCGGGCCAAACGCCCGGCGTAGAAGGAATTGTAGCTGATGGTGCTGGACGTAAAGCCCGAGCAAGTCACCAAAGATCATTTCGATGTTGTCGCGATCGGTTCCGGCTTCGGTTCGGCGTTCTTCCTGCATGAATTCGCCAGGCGGCGTAAGGCGCGCATCCTGGTTCTGGAGTGGGGTCGCCACAACACGCATGAATGGCAGCTTGACCAGAACGTCAACACCGACATAGACGACGAGACGACCTACAGCACCAATTCCGACAAGCCGTGGAATTACACGATCGGGCTGGGTGGCGGGACCAATTGCTGGTTCGCGCAGACGCCAAGATTCCACCCCAATGATTTCAGGCTGAAAAGCACCTACGGCGTCGGCAATGACTGGCCGATCAGCTACGACGATGTCGAGCCGTTCTATTGCGACGCCGAAGACATCATGTCGATCTCCGGCGATCCCGACATGGCGGCGATGCTGCCGCGCTCGAAGCCCTTTCCGCAGCCACCGCATCGCATGTCGACGCCGGACAGGATGATGAAGGCGGCCCAGCCCGACCAGCATTTCGTCATGCCGACCGCACGGGCGCGCGTGCCGACCGCGCAACGCAGCTCCTGCTGCGCCAATCTGCGCTGCTGGCTGTGCCCGGTCGATGCCAAGTTCACCGCCAATAACGGCCTTATGCATGTCTTCGAGCATCCCGACGTTTCGGTCTGCCTCGGCTCCGAAGTGCGGCGGCTCGACCATGTCGGCGGCACGGTCCGTTCGGTCGCCTTCGTGCATGAGGGCAGGGAATATCAGGTCAGCGGCGACCTCTTCGTTCTCGGCGCCAATGCCATCCAGAGCGCGGCGATCATGCTGCGCTCGGGCCTGGGCGATGAATTCGTCGGGCGCGGCCTGCATGAATCCTATGGCTGGAATTTCGAGGTCTATCTCGACGGCGTCGACAATTTCGACGGCAGCACCATCACCACCGGCCTGAATTTCGGCCTCTATGACGGTCCGCACCGGTCCGAGCACGCGGCGGCCCTCGTCTATTTCGAGAACCGCTGGCAGCACGGGATGCGCGCAGAGAAGGGCCGGCTGCGCCAGGCGCTGCCGCTGGTCGTGGTCACCGAGAACCTGCTCGATCACGAGAATTTCGTCACCCTCGACGAGGATGACAACGCCTTCGTCTCCTTCAAGGCGCCGTCGGACCATGCCGTCAAAGGCATGGCCCGGGCGCTGGACAAATTGCCCGGACTGCTTGCCCCGTTGCCTGTCGAACGGCTCTTCGACCGCGGCATCCGGCCAACGGAATCGCACGTCCAGGGCACATTGCGGATGGGCACCGGCCCGGCTGATTCGGTGATCGACAGCAACATGATCCATCACCGGTTGAGAAACTTGGTCGTCGTCGGCACCAGCACCTATCCAAGCTGCTCCTGCGCCAACCCGAGCCTGACCGCGGCAGCTTTGTCCCTGCGCGCGGCGAGCCGGATGGCGTGAGGGGGAAGGAGGTAACCGATGATGGAAATCTCACGGCGCTCGGTCTTGGCCATCATGGCTGGTGGAGTTGCATCGACTGGCGTGGCCTTCGCGGCGGTGTCTTCGTTTTCGGACGAGGACCTGGTTCGCGTCACGCTCGAAAAATACCTCGGCGGGTTGAACATGCGCATCGAGCACCTGCAGCAGTTCGTGCTGGAGTTCCGCAACCGCAATCCGTGGCTGTTTCCCAGCGAAAAACTGGGCGACGCCGTCACTTTGCTCGAGACGGCGAAGCTCGGCCAGGCACGCAGGTTGTTGCCCAAGCGGAAGCAGCGCGACCTCCGGCATTTCGACCGCTGGGTCGTGGCCGAATTTCACATGTTGACGGACTACGCCTCGCGCAGTTCGCCTAGTGATCCCATCCGGTTCACCGGATGGCAGCCATGCACAAATCCGTTCGCGACGCTTGATCCGCCAAAGACTGCGTGAGGCTGCACTTGACGCTGCCGTTCATCGGCCGTGGGCATTGAAACGCGATAGACGAGGAGCCAGGACCATGAAAGTTCTCTTTGCAGGCGGCAATGGCTACCCACCGGAGTTCAGCGGCGGCGTCCAGTCGAGCACCCATCATCTGGCCGAGCAGCTGATCGAGCATGGGCATGAGGCCGCGGTGCTCGCCGCGCTGTTTGGCGATGGTGTCTTCGGCTTCAAGGCGCGTGCCAAGATGAAGCTTCTGCGCCAGCCGGCGGTCGTCGACAGTTTTCCCGGCTACCCAGTGATTCGGGCGTGGTTTCCGTGGGAGGCGGCGGCCTTCGCCGTCAACAGGGTCAAGCCGGATGTGGCGGTGGTTCAGTGTCACAAGTCGGTTCCACTCGGCAAGGCGTTGCAGGCCAAGGGCGTGCCGCTGGTCGTCTACCTCCGCAACGTCGAGTTTCACGAGCTTGGGGGCGACCTGCGCGACCTGCGCTCGGCGCTCTACATCGCCAATTCCGAATTCACTGCGCGTACCTACGCCAGGGAGTTCGGCATCGAGGCGGCGGTGATCCCTCCGACCATCAATCCGGCCCACTACAGCACGCCGACTTCAGGCCAGTTCGTCACCCTGATCAACCCTTATGAGGAAAAGGGCTTCGAGCTTGCGGTGCGGATCGCCGCCGCGTGCCCCGAAATCCCGTTCCTGTTCGTCGAAAGCTGGAAGCTGGCGGACGATCACCGGGCACGCATCGAACAGACGATCACGCCGCTCGGCAATGTCACGCTGGAGAACCGCACCAGTGACATGAAGACGGTCTATGGCCGCACCCGGATCCTGCTGGCGCCCAGCAAATGGGAGGAGGCCTGGGGGCGGGTTGCCTCGGAAGCCCATTGCAGCGGCATTCCGGTCGTCGGTTCGCGCCGCGGTGGCTTGCCGGAAGCGGTCGGCCCTGGCGGCACGGTGCTCGACTATGATGCGCCGCTCGCCGAATGGGTCGCGGCCGTCAGGCTCTTGTGGAACGACAACAAGGAATATCAGCGGGTCTCGGCCCTCGCGCGCGGCTTCGCCGGCCGGCCGGAACTCGACCCCGACCGTCAGTTCGTCACCTTCTTCTCGATACTGGACAGAGCGGTGCGGCAGCGCGCACGCCAGGCCGCGTAGCCAAGCAGCGACCCGATCGGTTCTGTATCAGGCTGGGCGCTTGACCCTGTTCTTCAGCGTTTCATAGCCGCGTGCACCGAGCAGGGCGCGGGCAATGGTCTTGGCGGCGCTCTTGCGGCCCTCCTGCGAATTGACCTGGCGCAGCCTCGCCGGCAGGTTGCGCGCGGCCTGGCCAAGTGCTGGCAGCGACAGCGCATCGGGAAAACTGACCATGTGCGTTTCGACGCACAGGACCGGTTTCCCCGACAGTTTGGCAATCCTCAGCGCCTGGGCATGTTCGCTTTCGATGAACAGGATGGCGTCGGATTTGCGATAGAAATCGGCCTTGAAACTGCCATGCGCGCCAAGCCGCTGGCGCTCCGCCTTGCTCGGCAGATCGAGCATGATCAGCTTGTCGTACTTGATCTCGTGCTTGGCGAGCCACGCCTCCGTCAACGCACGGTATTTCTCGAGCCGGCTGGTGACCAGCCAGCCAATCTTGTGGGTCACGGCATGAAGCGGCCGCGCCTCGCTGAGGAATTTTTCATAGGCCGGTCCGTCATCGTTCTCGGCCTCGGTCGGATCGAGACACAGCACCCCGTCTATATCGACACAGCATTGCGCCAGGAATTTATGATGCATGAAGTTCCACTGGAACATGCGCGGATGCGGCACGACCTCGAACACCAGATCGGTCTCCTGATGCTCCGGCTCCAGGCCGAAGACGGCGGCAAAGGTGTAGTCAGCCTCGATACCGCCGCTCTTGATGCGGGCACGGGCGTCGCGCATCGCATTACCGCCGGCGATGCTGTCGTCGATCACCAGCACCTTGCGCATGTCCGAAACCTTGCGGTCCAGGGCCGCGCGGCGCTTGGTGATGCCTGACGTGTAGACCCTGCCTTCGAGGAAGGAGTCCAGGTCGGTCATCGGAATGTTGGCCGCAAGGCTGACCAGCGTCGCAGCCAGCACGCCGCTTCTGGGAACGCCGACCACCAGGTCGATGTCGCGTGGCAGCCGATGAAGGTTGCTCACGATGGCGTCGTTCATGTCGGAGATCGATCGGTAATGCATGGATCAGGCCTGATGCTCGGGTGGGATATGGAATAGACGACAAAGGCGCCGAAATTATTGCGCCTCGCGCGGCGTCGCCGCCGGCGCCCTTGCAGGCAGCATTTTCAAGGCCTCCCGCAAGGCTTCGCGGCCGGCGGCGAAGGTCAGCGCGACGACGATGGTGATCGCGTAGGCCAGGATGACGCCGCTTGCCAAGGCGACGACATGCTGCTGCGGCAGCATCGGCTTGACCAGCCAGACCGCCCCAAGCGCCAGATGCGCGCCAAGCACGAACGGCGCTGCCGTGCGCAGCACATGGCTGGCTCGCAGCGGTCCGCTCTTGCCGACATAGAGCCATAGGAAGGGCGTGCGCAGATACTCGCTGACCGCATAGGCGACCGCCACGCCGAGCGCGCCGTAGGGCAGGCCGAGCGCGAAGGCAAGCACCGAGGTCACCGCCGTGATGATGCCCCAGCGCATGAAGTCGCCGGAGCGGCCCTGGCTGACGAAAAGCCAACCAGCCGGATTGTTGAGCGGCTGCAGCAGGCCGGCAAAGCCGAGCGCCAGGAAGATCGAGGCGCTGGCGCGCCACTGCTCGCCGAGCACGAAGGGGATCAGCACATCCGACATCGCGGTGGCGAAAGCGACGCCGGGCAGCGCCACCAGAAGGATCAGCGGCATCACGCGCAAATAGGCGCTGCGATAGCGGTCCGGCTCGTCCTTCAGTCGCGACAGCGCCGGCACCATCACCTTCGACAGCGGATTGGTGATCTGGCTGAGCGGGAACAGGAGCAGCTTGTAGGCGCGGTCGTAGAGTCCGAGCTGGGCCTCGCCCCAGTATTTGCCGATCAACACGTTGTCGAGATTGCGGGCGAAGAAATTGGCGAAATTGAAACCGGTGATCCCGGCACCGAAATTGATCAGCTCGCTGATCCCGACGACCTTGCGCGGCATGCCTGGGCGCCAGCGCGAGCTGGCCCAGTAGCACAGCGTCGGCAGCACCGCGCCGGTCAGCGTGCCGGCAAACAGCGCCCAGTAGGAACGGTCGATGAAAGTCCAGGCGATCGAGACGGCCAGCCCCGCGACGGCCCCGGCCACGTCGATGATTGCCAGGCGGCCGAACTGCATGCGACGCGTCAGCAGCGCCAGATGCTGGGCTCCCAGGCCGTAAGCCAGGATCTGCAATCCCAGTGCCGCCACCAGACCGGCGACGCGCGGCTCGCCATAGAACGCGGCGACCAGGGGTGCCGCGCCCGCGAGCACGCAGGCGAGGACCGCGCTGACGGCGACATTGATCCAGAAGAGGTAGTTCACCTCCTCATGCCGGATGCCCGATTTCTGGATGGTCGCCTGGGTCAGGCCGAAATCCTGGAACAGGGCGATGAAGGCGAGCACAGGAGCGCACATGGCCACGACGCCGAAATCCTGCGGCGACAGGAGTCGCGACAGCACGATGACGGAAATGATCTGCGTAGCGACCCGCACCGATTGCGCCATTGCGGTCACGACGGCACCGCGGCCGACCGATTTGCGCAGTGAGCCTTCCGGCGGATCGAATGGATTGGCTTCCAAATTCAGGATTCCTGATCTTTGCGCGGATTTCGGAGCCCCGAAATCCACAACCGCCGCCGACCACAAACTACGGCAATAATTTTGCAGTGCAACAGAAAACGTGGAACGGTGCGCCAAAAATGTTGCGATGCAGCAAGAGCTGTACTAGGCTTCCCCTGGGTGGGTCAAACAGCGGTCGAGTTTTCATGCTGCATGTCTTGTACCTGGTACATGATGTTTCCGACCCGGCGGTTCGCCGGCGGATCACGATGCTCAGGACAGGTGGCGCCCGGGTTACCCTGGCGGGCTTCCGCCGCGCCGCCACTCCGATTGCCGACATCGAAGGCTTGCGGCCAATCGACCTTGGCGCGACGCGCGACGGGCGATTCGCCCAGCGCCTGGTGGCGGTGGCAAAAACAGCGGTTTCGATAGGTTCGAAGCTCAGGGACGTGCCGAAGCCCGACATCATCATCGCGCGTAACCTGGAGATGCTGGCGCTGGCCCGCCGCGCCCGGTCGGCTTTCGGCGCCGCTGTCCCGATCGTCTATGAATGTCTCGACATTCACCGCCTGGTGCTTCGCGACGATGTCCTGGGTAAGGCG
Organism: Mesorhizobium sp. B2-7-3; assembly: GCF_006440715.1. Classification (NCBI taxonomy): domain Bacteria; kingdom Pseudomonadati; phylum Pseudomonadota; class Alphaproteobacteria; order Hyphomicrobiales; family Phyllobacteriaceae; genus Mesorhizobium; species Mesorhizobium sp. B2-7-3. The sequence continues at coordinate 367,468 of NZ_VFTY01000004.1, read as the reverse complement.
CTGCGCGCCACCGAGCGTCATCTGGCGCGGGATGTGCGGCTGCTGGTGACCAGTTCGCCCGCCTTCATCGCCAATTATTTCAAGCCTTTCCGCCAGGTCGCGGCGCCGGTTGAACTGGTCGAGAACAAATATTTCGAGGCGGCGGCGATTCTGCCGGCCGAGCGCGAGGCGGTGGAAGGACCTCTCGCCCCGCCGTGGCGGATCGGCTGGTTCGGGGCGCTCCGGTGCCGCCGTTCGCTCGAACTGCTGGCCGGTTTCACGCGTCACATGGAAGGCCGGTTCGAAATCGTCTTGCGCGGCCGTCCGGCACTTTCCGAGTTCCCGGATTTCCATGCCTTTGTCGATGCCGAACCTTACATGTCGTTTCGCGGGCCGTACCGCAACCCGGAGGACATGGCGGCGATCTATCACGACGTCCATTTCTCCTGGGCGATCGACTTCTTCGAGGAGGGACAGAACTCCGAATGGCTGCTGCCCAACCGCCTTTATGAAGGCTGCCGCTTCGGCGCGGTGCCGATCTCGATGGACAACACCGAGACCGGACGGTTCCTTCGGCAGCGCGATATCGGCGTTTTGCTGCCGCAGGCCACGCCCGAGGCGCTCGAAACCGCGCTTGGCGGGATGGAACAGCACCGCTTCGGCAGGCTGAAGGCGCGCGTGCTGGCCCACAACCCGAGGATGTGGAGTTACGATCGCAGCGACTGCGGCGCCCTGGTCGAAAAACTGCGCCGCCTGACCACAGTGCACGGGCCGCTCGCGACCGAGGCCCTGGCATAGGATGGACATCGCCCGATGACGCAAGCGCTTGCCTCCACCCTGATCGTGATCCCGTGTCTCGACGAGGCGACTCATATCGGCGCGCTGCTCGACCAGCTTTGCCCGGCGGCGGAACGGCTTGGCGCGCGGATCGTGGTTGCCGATGGCGGCAGCACCGACGGCACGCTGGCCATTGTCGGCGAGCGCCAGAGGAACGATCCTCGCATCATCCTGCTTCACAACGAAAAGCGCATCCAGAGCGCCGCGATCAACCTGGCGGTGGCCAAATTTGGCGAGGGTGCGCACTACCTTATCCGCATCGACGCCCATGGCGGCTATCCCGACGACTATTGCGACCGACTGGTCGAGGAGGCGTTGGCGACCGGCGCGGATTCGGTCGTGGTGTCGATGCTGACCAGCGGCAGCGGCACCGTGCAGAAAGCGGCGGCGGCGGCGCAGAACTCCAAGCTCGGCACCGGCGGCTCCAAGCATCGCCATCTCTCCGCCGGGGAGTGGGTCGACCACGGCCATCACGCACTGATGCGGATATCGGCCTTCCAGGCCGTCGGCGGCTATGACGAGACGTTCAGCCACAATGAGGATGCGGAACTCGACTATCGGCTGAGGCGGGCCGGCTACAGGATCTGGATGAGCGGCAGGACGCAGATGGTCTATTATCCGCGGACCTCGCTGCGTGGCCTCTATGTCCAGTATCTCGGCTATGGCCGCGGCCGCGCCAAGAACGTGCTGAAACATCGTGTGATCCCGAAGGTCAGGCAGATGGTGCCGCTGGCGGTCTTCCCGGTGGTTCTGCTGGCGGCCTTCTCCTTCGTGCACTGGATCGCGGCGCTGCCGCTATTGCTGTGGGTGGCGGTGTGCCTAGGCTACGGCCTGGTGGCGGCGATCAGCCAGCGCAATGCCGATATCGCGCTTGCCGGCGTCTCGGCGATGGTCATGCATTTCGGCTGGTCCGTCGGCTTCTGGCTGCAGCTTCTCGGCCTCGGCACGCGGCGGAGGGCGGCGTGATGGCGGTTGAGGTCAAGCATCGCAGCATCGACATCGGCGTGTGCACATTCCGGCGGCCGGAACTGGCCGACACGCTGCGCTCGCTCGCCGCCCTGGCCATGCCTGACGGCTTCGAGGTCGGCGTCATCGTCGCCGACAATGACGACACGCCGAGCGCCAGGGACCTGGTGACGGTGCTGTCGCAGGAATTGAAGTTGCCGGTCCGCTACCGGCATTGCCCGGCCCGCAACATCTCGATCGCTCGCAACGCTTGTCTCGAGGCCAGCGAGGCTGATTTCCTGGCCTTCATCGACGACGATGAGACCGCTACGGCCCACTGGCTCGCCGAACTGGTGGCAACGGCCGATAAAAGCGGCGCCGCCGCGGTTCTCGGCCCGGTGCGCGCGCTCTATCGTCCGGATGCGCCGGAATGGATGCGCCGCGGCGATTTCCATTCCACCTTGCCGGTCCGCGTGCACGGCGAAATCCGCACCGGCTACACCTGCAACGTCCTGCTGCGCATGGCATCCGACAGCTTGCGCGGCCGCCGCTTCAGCCTGGCGCGCGGCCAGACCGGCGGCGAGGACACCGAATTCTTCGACCAGATGCACAAGGCAGGCGGCCGGATCGCCTTTGCGCCGGAGGCATGGGTCGACGAGGCGGTGCCGAGGGCCAGGGCCGCATTCGACTGGCTCAGCCGCCGCCGCTTCCGGGTTGGCCAGACGCACGGCCATCTCCTGGGCCGCGGCGCCAGCGGCATCGCGCGAGTAAAGCAGGCCGGCCTTGCCGCGGCAAAGGCCGCTTTTTGCTTCGCCGCGGCACTTCCGGTTGCAGCCAGTCCGGTACGCAGGAACCGCAGTGTCTTGCGCGGCATCATGCATGTCGGCGTTGTCAGCGGTCTGGTCGGTGTCCGCGAACTGCGCCTCTATGGCCAGCCTTCACCAGGGGAAGGAGGCAAGCGTGCAGCCTGACATTTCGTCCGTGCCCGATGTTTCCTTTGTGATCGCCGCCTACAATGCCGAGGCAACCCTTGATAGGGCGGTCGCCAGCGCCATCGCCCAGAAGGGCGTCAGCCTCGAGATCATCGTCGTCGACGACAAGTCGCGTGATGCCACGCTCGATGTGGCGAGGGCCTATCCCGAGCATGTCGTGCGTGTCGTGGCGCTGGAAAAGAACAGGGGCCCCGGAGGGGCCAGGAATGCCGGGCTCGACGCCGCCCGCGGCAGGTGGATAGCGGTTCTCGATGCCGACGACGCCGTCTTTCCCGGACGCGTCGCCGCCATGATCGGCCGCGCCGAAAAGGCGGGCGCCGAGATCGCCGTCGACAATCTCCAGGTCGTCCGTGAGGACGGCGTGGTCCAGGACGCGATGTTCCCGCGCCGGTATCTGGAAGGCCTGCGCGAGATTTCGCTGGCGACCTACATCGCCGGCAACGTCGTCTTCGAATCGAAGTTCAATCTCGGCTATCTCAAGCCGATCTTCCTGCGCCGGTTCCTTGACGAAAACCGGCTTCGCTATGACGAGAAGCTGAGGATCGGCGAGGACTACATCCTGTTTGCCGAAGCCCTGGCCATGGGCGGCAGATGCGTGGTGGAGCCTGAAATCGGCTATGCCTATCATATCCGCAGCGGCTCCATCTCGCGCGTGCTCGAGCCTCATCATGTCGAGGCGATGCGCAAGGCCGACGAGATTTTCGCTCAAACCCATTCGATGGACGTGGCCGCGCAGGCGGCATTCGCCCGGCGCGGCCGCAGCCTGCGCAAGGCGGCCTCGTTCCTGGCGATGGTCCAGCACATCAAGGCGCGGTCCCCGCTCAAGGCGATCCGGACGGCGCTCAGCGACCCGGCGGCGGTCAGGCATATGGGCATGCCGATCGCCGTGCGGTTGCGAAGAGTAGCGGCACAGTTTGCCGTCGGGGCGGGGAGGTGAAGATGCAGGCACATGGAGGGATTTTTCGTGGCCTGTGAATGGACTGTAGTCGATCTCCTCAGAAGGAATTTGCGATGAAGAAAATCAGGAAGGCCGTGATACCAGTGGCGGGGCTTGGAACACGGTTCCTGCCGGCGACCAAGTCGATGCCGAAGGAAATGCTTCCCGTCGTCGACAGGCCCGTCGTGCAATATGCGGTGGACGAGGCCTTCGAGGCCGGCATCGAGCACATCGTCTTCGTCACCGGCCGCAACAAGGCGGTCATAGAGGACTATTTCGACCTGCATCCGGAATTGATCGGAACCCTGGAGCAAACTGGCAAGAAGACTCAGCTGGAGGCGCTCGAAAGCATGCTGCCGGTGGCCGGCGCCACCTCCTTCATCCGCCAGCAGTCGCCGCAAGGCCTCGGCCATGCCGTCTGGTGCGCCCGCGAGGTCATCGGCAACGAGCCCTTTGCCCTGCTTTTGCCTGACATGGTCTCCTTCGGCGGGCGCGGATGCCTGGCCGAGATCACCGACCTCTATGCGCAGACCGGCGGCAACGTCATCGCCGTCGAGCGTTGCGATCCCACCGAGACCAACAAATATGGCATTGTCGGCCGTGGCGCCGACATTGGCGGCGGTTTCGAGGTGACGGCCATGGTCGAAAAGCCGGCGCCGGCCAATGCGCCGTCGAACTTCTACATCAATGGCCGTTATATCCTGCAGCCCGAGATATTCCAGCTTCTGGGCAACCAGCAGCGCGGCGCCGGCAACGAGATCCAGCTGACCGACGCCATGGTTCGCCTGTCGCAGGAGCAGCCATTCTTTGCCCAGCCTTTCAAGGGGCGCATGTTCGACTGCGGGTCCAAGGAAGGGTTCATCCAGGCCAATATCGCCTTCGCGCTGGCGCGCGACGACATGAAGGGTCCGGTTTTCGAGATGCTCCGGGAGTTCGTCCGGACGCATGAACGCCAGGAAGAAGCCGCATAATGCCCATCTTTCGGGAGTATTGTAGGGTGGCTGACGGCGCGGGGGCCGGCCGGCTCCGCGCTGTCCGGCACCAAGCGTGTGTCGCGCCTGCCAATGCTCCCGATCTCTCCGGGGCCTGCGAGCGAGACAAGCCAGAATTGGACCGAAGATGAACTATGCCAATTTTCCTCTCGACAAGAGGATGCCATTGCCGAATTCGGAAGCAGGAGACGGCGACGACTTCATCGACATCGAGCGGCTGCTTGGCATGGCCGCACGGCAGGCCAAGGTGGTTGGCGTGTGCGCCGTCATCGGCCTTTTCCTGGGCATGCTCTATCTGCAGACCACGCCGCCAAAATTCGTGTCGGTTTCCAGCGTGCTGATCGACGAAGGTCTGAACAAGATCGTCGACGACATCTCGGCGGCATCGACGACGATGCAGACCGATTCCGCGATTCTGAGCCAGATCGAGATCCTGACCTCGACGCGTCTTGCCGCCGTGGTCGTCGACAAGCTCAAGCTCGACCAGAACGACACGTTCATGAACCCGCCCCAGTCGGCTCTTGCCCAGGGCGTTGGCCTGATCCGCGGTCTGATCCAGTATGTTCGTCCGAGCAGCCCGGTCATGCCGGGTGTCGGCGACATCACCAAGCTCGACCCCGCCGCGCGCGATGCGCTGATCGCCACGTCGCGCCGCGACTACGCCATCCTCAAACTGCAGAACGAGATCCGGGCGGATCGCGTCGGGCGAAGCTACGTTATCGCGCTTGGCTACCAGGCGACGGATCCGGCATTGGCGAAGGCCATTACCAAGGCCTATGCCGACGCCTATCTCGCCGACCAGCTCGATGCCAGCTTCGACGCCACCGAGCGCGCGGCGGTCTGGCTGCAGGGCCGGCTAACCGAACTGCGCGAGAGCTCGCAGCAGGCATCGCTGGCGGTCGAGAAATTCAGGGCCGAACACGGCCTGTCCGCCAACAGCGACGGCCAGCTGATGAGCGACAAGCAGCTCGCCGACCTGAACGCCCAGCTCATCGTCGCGCAGGCTGACACCGCGCGTGCCAGCGCCCGTTACCAGCAATACAAGTCGATCGTCGACAGCGGCTCGGACAACGCTTTCAAGGATGCCGCCATATCCAGCGACCAGCCAGCCAGCTCGGTCATTGCGGCGCTGAAGACCCGCTATCTCACGGTCGCCAAACGGCAGCAGGATGTCGAGGCGAATTTCGGCCCGCAGCATCCGCAGGCGGTGGCGCTCGCCAAGGAGAAGGCCGACATCTCGACGCAGATCTTCGGCGAACTGAAGCAGCTCACCGAAAGCTACCGCAACGAGTATGAGGTGGCGTTGGCGCGCGAGACCGCGCTCAGGGCCAATGTCGCCGCCGCGCAGGGCAAGAGTTCGATCGACAACCAGTCGCAGGTCCAATTGCGTGATCTCGATCAGAAGGCGACGGCACTCTCCACGCTCTACCAGACGTTCCTCGGACGCTACGAGGAAGCCGCGCAGCAGCAATCCTTCCCGGTCGGCAAGATCCGCATCATCTCGGATGCGTCGACGCCGCTTGCCGCCTCAAGCCCGCGCACAGTCATCGTGCTCGGCCTTTCGCTGGTGCTCGGGGTTCTGATGGGCGCCGGCTTCGGCGGCCTCAACGAGTTCAACGAGCGGTTCTTCAGGACCGGCGAGGAGGTCCGCGACCGCGTCGGCCTCAAATTCCTCGGTTACCTGCCGACCATCGGCAGCAAACCGAGCAAGGAAGACAAGCCAGCCGAACCCGATCTCAAGGTCGCCAGATCGCCGGCCGCGATCGAAAGGCGCGCACGGATGCGGGTGAGCATCGACGCTCCGGCATCGATGTTCTCCGAAACGCTGCGCAGCGCCAAGATCGCCTTCGATGTGGTGATGGAAGGGCAAGGCAGCCGCGTCATCGGCGTGATCTCGGTCCTGCCCGGCGAAGGCAAGTCGACGGTCGCGGCCAATCTCGCCGGGCTGCTCGCCGCCAATGGCTCCAGGACGCTGCTCATCGATGGCGATCTGCGCAATCCGGGCCTTAGCCGCAGCCTCGGCATGGAAGCCGAGCAAGGCTTGATGGAAGCGGTGGTGAGCGGCCAGACCTGGCAGTCCGTCGGCAAGATCGACAGGCAGACCAAGCTGGCGATCATCCCGGCTGTGCTGCGCGGCCATTTCTCGCACACCAGCGAGCTTCTCTCCTCGGCCGGCATGCGTCGTTTCATCGAAAACGCCAAGGAGACGTTCGAATACATCGTCGTCGATCTGCCGCCGCTTGGCCCGGTGGTCGACGCCAAGGCCTTCGCGCCGCTGGTCGACGGCTTCGTGCTCGTCACCGAATGGGGCCGCACGCCGCGCGCCATGGTGCGCTCGATGCTGGAATCCGAGCCCTATGTCGCCAACAAGATCGTCGGCGCGGTGCTGAACAAGGTCGACCTGAAGAAGCTCGCCAAATACGGATCGTTCGGCGCGTCGGAGAAATTCTTCGACAAGTACTCGAGCTATTATCTCGACAAGTCGGAAGTGCGTTCGAAGGCGGCGGTCTGAGATAAGGCCGTTGCCCGTCATGTCTTGGGCATGCGCTGCGGTTCTCATTCCGAATCGCGCAAAGTTTCGGCGCCGTCCGACCGCCGTTGATGCGGCCGGACATGAAGCGGAGCGGCGTATAGCTCGAGGCTATGCCGCCTTCAGCCGGTAACGGAAAAGCGTGTGGTCGAGCAGCAGCCGGATGCGCGGTTCGGCCTCGGTTGCCACCAGCCAGCTTGCCGCGATCATGGTCGCGCCGACCATTGCCATCGACAGGAGATAAGGCAGCCCGGAGCGCACCATGGCGCCGAGCATCGCCGCGCCGATGACGTCGTGGATCAGATAGAGCGGATAGGTCATCAGGCCGATCCGGCGCCAGCCGCTCCATCTGAGATCAAGCGTGAGCGACCACGCCATCAGCGCGATGGCCGCGAGGAAGATCAAGATTGGCGGCCCGTACGGCATCACGGCTCCGACTTTGATGCTATGGGCGTCGACGGAGCTGGCGATCTGCAGCACCCCACCGCCGAGGAACAGCAGGCAGAAGCCAAGGCGAGACGCCGTCACCGCCTTGAACCGCATCAGCCAGATGAGCACGCCGACCGCGAAGAATGAGCCATGATGCACCAGCACGAGCTGCAGCCACCGCGTCTCGGCGAAGGCGGACCAGCCGAGCGGATAATAAAGGCACCAGAACAGCGTGCTGATCATGCCGATGACGATCGCAACCCTTTCCATCAGATGGAAACGGGCGAGCCGCAGCAGGATCCAGACGATGGCGTAGAAGGCGATTTCGATGCCGAGCGTCCAGTAGACGCTGTCCACCCAGGGACCATAAGGCGCGAACAGGCCGGTGCGCACGAGCCGAACCACCGCATCGGTCGGCCAGCTCAAGCCGATCAGCAGCAACAGCGCCGTGGTGATCGGGGCACAAATCCAGACCGCCGGCGCCAGCCTTTTGACCCTTGCCTCGAAAAACCGCAGCGGCGTCGAATTCTCGGCGCTGAAGGCAATGACGAAACCGCTGATGACGAAGAAGATCTCGACGCCGACCCAGCCGGACCCGACCCAGGCGCCGATCCCAGGCTGCGCTGGAACGCCACCAGTCGCTTGCGCCGAGATGCCGTCGGGATAGGCCCACACCCAGAAGCCGTAGTGATAGACCATGACCAGCACGGCGGCGAGAAACCGCAGGATGTCGATACCGCCAAAGGTTATTTTTTTCTGAGCCATGCGATCCAATCGAATGGCCCCCCGCGGAAACTGTAGGGCGGAATGTTGCATCGCACAATCTACGATTGCGCCCAGCGGTCATCACAAAGTTCGCCGCGTCGCAACATCGCGCAACGGTAGCTCCAGTCAGGTCCCGGCAGTGCTCCTTACACGCCGATTCCGCGCTCCGTCAGGGCAGCGGTGATCTCATCGAGGATGGCGGGGTCGTCGATGGTTGCAGGCATCATCCACGCTTCCTTGTCGGCGATCTTCTGCATGGTGCCGCGCAGGATCTTGCCCGAGCGCGTCTTGGGCAGGCGCTTGATCGTCACCACGGTCTTGAAGGCGGCCACCGGGCCGATGCGCTCGCGCACCAGCGCGACGACCTCCTTCTCGATGGCGGCGCCGTCGCGCGCGACACCGGCGTTCAGCACCACGAAGCCGAGCGGAATCTGGCCCTTCATCGCATCGGCGATGCCGACGACGGCGCATTCGGCGACATCGGGATGGGCGGCCAGCACCTCTTCCATGGCGCCCGTCGACAATCGGTGGCCGGCAACGTTGATGATATCGTCGGTGCGGGCCATCACGTAGAGATACCCGTCCTCGTCGATCATGCCGGCATCCGCCGTCTTGTAGAAGCCGGGGAACTCATCGAGATAGGCCTGGCGGAAGCGGGCATCGGCGTTCCACAGGGTCGGCAGGCAGCCCGGGGGCAGCGGCAGCTTTACCACGACATTGCCGAGCGTGCCGCGCGGCACCTCATGGCCGGCATCGTCGAGCACGCGGATATCGTAGCCGGGCATCGGTACCCCGGGCGAGCCGTACTTCACCGGCAACAGGCCGAGCCCAGCGGGGTTGATCGTCATCGGCGATCCGGTCTCGGTCTGCCACCAATGATCGACCACCGGCACGTTCAGCTTCTGCTCCGCCCATTTGATGGTTTCGGGGTCGGCGCGTTCGCCGGCCAGGAACAGGGTGCGGAATTTCGACAGATCGTATTTCGGCACGAACTCGCCTTTGGGATCCTGCCCCTTGATGGCGCGGAAGGCAGTCGGCGCGGTGAACAACGCAACCACGCCATGTTCCGCGATGACGCGCCAGTAGGTGCCGGCGTCGGGCGTGCCGATCGGCTTGCCTTCGAACAGGATGCTGGTGCAGCCATGCAGCAGCGGGCCGTAGACGATGTAGGAATGGCCGACCACCCAACCGACATCGGACGCCGCCCAGAACACTTCCCCGGGCTTCACGCCGAACTCGTTTTCCATCGTCCATTTCAGCGCGACCATGTGGCCGCCATTGTCCCGCACGATGCCCTTGGGCTGGCCCGTCGTGCCTGACGTGTAGATGATGTAGAGTGGGTCGGTGGCCAGCACCGGCACGCAGTCGACATTGGCGCCGGCTGCGCGCTCACGAGCGACGGCGTCGGCATAGTCGATGTCGAAATGGTCCTTCAAATCGCAGCGCAGCTGATCGCGCTGCAGGATCAGGCAGGCGTCCGGCTTGTGCCGGGACATCTCGATCGCCTTGTCGAGCAGAGGCTTGTAGGCGACGACCCGCCCCGGCTCCAGGCCGCACGAGGCCGAGATGATCAGTTTCGGTTTTGCGTCGTCAATGCGGGTGGCAAGCTCATGCGAGGCAAAGCCGCCGAACACGACCGAATGCACTGCGCCGATGCGGGCGCAGGCGAGCATGGCGATGGCCGCTTCCGCCACCATCGGCATGTAGATGATGACGCGGTCACCCTTGCCGACGCCGCGGTTCTTTAAAACCGAGGTCAGCGCCACCACCTCGCGCTTCAGTTCGGCATAGGTGAACTTTTTCACCGTGCCGGTGATGGCGCTGTCGTATATCAGCGCGATCTGGTCGGCCCGCCCGCCGGCGACATGCCGGTCAAGGGCATTGTAGCAGGTGTTGCAGGTCGCGCCGGTGAACCAGCGGCCGTAGACGCCGGCGGTGGCATCGAACACCCTGTTCCAGGGCGAATACCAGTCGATGGCGCCGGCCGCGTCGGCCCAGAATTTTTCCGGGTCGCGTTTCCAGCCGTCATAGATCTCGTGATAGCGTGAAGCCATCCGTACCCTCCCGGAAACCATTTGCCGTCTTTGCAAACAGCCTATGCTGTTTTTTCCGGCGCTGTCTTCCCTGATTTTCGTTTGAACCGGTCTTGTCCTGACCGGGATGCCCGCTGTCCGACGATATCGAGCGAGAGGATGTGAGCGCATGCGCCATCAATGGTCGATCGAGGCCAGGCTCGAGGAACCGTCCGACCTCCTACAGCCTGTCGGATCCTGTGAACACCGGCCGGCAAGCCGGCGGTGATCGTCGTGCTGGTGCAGCGCTTCAGCCAGGGCTTTTTTAAGGGTGCGATCGCCGCTTCATAGCGGTGACCGAACAACCCGCTGAACAATTCGTCGATTGCCGTCTAACAAGCCGGATTCGTTGGGCGAATGTCGACGGTGCTAGATCGGCAAGGCCACCAGCATGAGACCGACGCCGCCGAAGATCAAAATGGCTGTCGCCAGAGCTTTTCGATGACGTTCGAAAGTCGTCGGAGCTCGCTCCCAATTGTAACGCATACGCTATCTCCCCAAGACCCGAGGAGTTCTTACCTTACCTCAGGGAAGAAAAGCAACGGTGCCGCCGGTCAGCATGCTTGCCTGGCGCGCCTTTCCGGCGACTATTTCTGGGACGATTTTCGACTCTGGATGGATGTTGCGGCCTCACGAGAGTATGTCCGCAAAATAAAGCCACGCGAGCCATCCCGGCCGACCAATAGACAGCGCCCCACCACCGCGCTATCTCATTTCCGGGTTTTGCATGGCTTTTGGGGTCCGTTATGGAAATTGCCTCTGGAACGGTTCTGCGACTGGCGGACGATGCCTCGGTTCAGCATGTCGGCGACGGCGCGGTTGTGCTTTTGGCGCGCAGCGGCCAGCTTTATACCTGCAACGGGACGACCGAAGCCTTTCTCGACAAGGTGGATGGCGCGCGCAGCCTCGGCCAGATCGTCGGCCTGCTTTGCGAGGAGTTCGAAATCGACAAGGGCACGCTTGACGAGGACATGGCGGCGCTGGCCAGCGATCTGGTCTCGGAAGGCATTCTCGCTGCTCCAGGCTTGATGGCTGAAGGCACCGCTTGATGGTGGACGGTCCTCTCCTGCGCGCCTTGTTCCGCTGTCATCTCTGGGCAAGCGCGCGGCTGATGCCAATTCTCATTGCCAATCGCAGCTTCGAGGACGTGCTGAAATGGGCGCCGCTCGCCTCGCCGGCGCCCTATCGCGGCCTGCCTGCCCCCTACATTGTCGCCCGCGTCAACCGTGCCGTGCGTCATCCCTGGCTGATGCGCGACCGCAGATGCTTGCGGGAGGGCTTGCTCGGCCATCGTTTCCTGCGCCTTGCCGGTTTCGATCCGCAGCTGCGTTTCGGCGTCGATCCGAAGTCGTTGCAAGCGTCGCGGCTGTCGGCGCATTGCTGGGTGTGCCTGAACGGCAAGCCGGTGGTCAGTGACAGCCTTCCCGGCATGGTCGAGATCTATCGTCACCCCGCCACCGCCGCCACGAAGGTGCGCTCCGCTTGACCAGACCTTCAGTATTCTATGACCTCAATGGCCAGATCCTCGGCATATCGGCCGAGCGCCCCGGCCTGTGGCAGGATTTCGACGGGATGCTGGGCATCTTGCGTGTCACAGGTCCCGTCGAGCCGGATTTTCGCCTCGAGATCAAAGAGGCGGACGTTCTGGACGAAGCGCCCAGCGGATCGCTCGTCTTCGAGGGCGAGATATCGGAGGACGGCTACTGCCGGATGATCGCGGATGGCGGCACGGTCCATCTCGTCTTTCCCGAACGCCAAGCCGTTGTCGTCAATGACGAGGAGGGTTGGGCCGAACTCCGGGTTCGCCCCGGTGCGAAGGCCGCCTGGACGCCATCGATGCTGGTGTTGGACGCAGCACTCGACGCAGGCGGCCAGCATATGCTGCACACGGCCGGGCTGACGCTGCCGGGCCGCGACGCCGTCGTGCTGGTCCATGCCCCGAGCGGCACCGGCAAGACCACCACATCGCTGGCCTTGGCAACGCAAGGATTCGGCCTGTGCTCCGACGACGCCATGATCCTGAATCTCGCTTCCCCCACGCCTGCCGCCTGGGGTTTGCCGCGCCATGTCAAGATCCATGAGAAGACCGCGCGGATGATCCCGCTTGTGGCGCCATGCCTCGGTCTGTCATGGGACCGCAATGGCGAACAGGCTGTTTCGCTGGAAAAGCTGAGTGGGATCATAAAAATCGAAAGTCCGACCGCCCGTCCGGTCGCAGCGCTCCTGCATCTTGCGCGATCCGGCGACGAAGAGACCCGGCTCGCGCCCATGGCCCGGACCGACGCGATGGTGGCGCTGGCGATGGACAATGTCCGCACCGGCGCGACCGGTCTGCTGCCGCTGCAGAAGCGCAGGTTGGCGGCGATCCGCGGACTGGTGTCGTCGGTGCCGACCTTTACCCTGGAAGTAGGCGTGCGTCCGGCCGATGCGGCGGCGCTGATAAGCGCTAGGTTGGCATCACTGGACTGACGATCCGCTCAAGCGGCGTATGGCCTGGCCTTGGCCAGCCGCTGGATCCAGCGAAAGGCATCGCGGCGTAGCCGCGAGCCGATCTTCTCCCGGGAATTGACCCTGAGCAGCGTGTTGGTCGTGATCAGCTTCTTGGCCAGTCGGATCGACAGGTCGGGCTTTATTCGCCCGGCGAGTGCCAGCGCATGCGGTTCGTCGAACAGCCGCCCGGTTACGTTGAGCACGATCGCAAGTTCGAGTTCGATGCCGGTCATGCGCGCGGCGTCGAGCAGGCGGGTTTCCGAAACCGGGGATTGCAGCGCCCTCACACCTTGCAGCACGTCGACGCAAAGCTGCAGACGGTGGAATTTGTGGCCGCCGGCGGCATGCACGATGGCGATTGTCAGAAGGGCGGCCGGCGTATCCGTCGCGTCGCCATCGATGATGCCAAGCTCGCGAAAACCCAGCGACAGGCGCCGCCGCATGCCGATGTCGTGCACAAGGTCGCCATGCAACTCGACCAGCAGGCTGGAATTCTCCTTTTCCAGCCATTTGAATTCCTGCAGCCGGTAGGATTCGGCCTCGTTGCTGGCAAGCTCGAAGCCGCATGCCGCAATCACTCGGTTTGCCCGCGCAAGGTTGGCGGGCTCGACCATGATGTCGATGTCGGTGAAAGGCCGGTCGGATACATTGCGATAGAGTTTTCGCGCGAAGACCGGCCCCTTGACGATCCGCGCCGGAATACCCTCCGCCGCCATTCCCTTCATGATGCGGTCGCCATGGTACTGAAGCAGCATCGACTGGCCGGTGGCGATCGTCGCCCTCTGGCGCAGGTCGTCGAGTTTGTCTCGCAAACCAGTATCCGACGGCAGGTGCGCATCGCCACGCTCCCCGAGCTTGCGCAGCATGATCGGGAGGACGCCGTGGAATTCGGCATTGTCGAGCAGGGCAGACAGCGCCTTCGCTGATAAATTGTCCCCGACCGCCGCAGCTTCCGGATCGGCGAAGCGCAGCAGCAGTTTTTCTTCAGCTGGAGTAAGAGACGGCAGCATCGATCCGGACAAATCCATCGTTAAGTGGATTGTCCGGAATGGTTGCAGAAAAGGGCGGCTGAAGCCAGCCTTACACGCCCCAGCGCAGCGCGGCGGTGTGGACAGGTGCGTCCCACCATTCCGTCAGTTCGTCGTCGAGCAGGGTCAGCGTGATCGAGCAGCCGGCCATGTCGAGCGAGGTGACATAGGTGCCGACCAACGACCGGGTAACCGTCACGCCATGTTGCTCGAAAATCCGGCGGGCGCTGTTGTACATCAGATAGAGCTCCATCAGCGGCGTGCCGCCGAAGCCGTTGACGAACAGCAGCGCGGGTCCTTTCGCCCTGTCGTCGAGATCGCCCAGGATCGCAGCGCAGATTTCTTCGACAATTGCATCGGCGCTTTTCAGCCTGTCGCGCCGGCGGCCGGGCTCGCCATGGATGCCGACGCCGAATTCCATCTCGCCTTCGCCGATGTCGAAGGTCGGTTTGCCGGCAGCCGGCACGGTGCCGCTGGTCAATGCCACGCCCATCGAGCGGGTGGCGTGGTTGACGCGGTCACCCAGCGTCTTCAACGCAGGCAACGCCACCCCGTGCTCGGCGGCGGCGCCAACGATCTTTTCCACCACCAGCGTGCCCGCCACGCCGCGCCGCCCGGTTGTGTAGGACGAATTCTCGACGGCGACGTCGTCATTGGTGACGACCTGCAGCACGCCATCGGACATCTCCGCAGCCATCTCGAAGTTCATCACGTCGCCTTCGTAGTTCTTGACGATGAACAGGCAGCCGGCGCCGGTGTCGACGGCTTGCGCGGCCGCCAGCATCTGATCCGGTGTCGGCGAGGTGAACACCTGGCCGGGACAGGCGGCGTCCAGCATGCCACGGCCGACAAAGCCGCCATGCAGCGGCTCGTGGCCGGAGCCGCCGCCGGAGATCAGCGCCACCTTGCCCGGCTTGAGCATCTTGCGGCGGATGAATTTGTGCTCCTCGCCAAGCACAAGGATGTCGGCATGGGCGGCCGCGAAACCGTCGAGGCTCTCGGTCAGTACCGTGTCCACCGAGTTCATGAATTTCTTCACGGCCGTCTCCTCCCGAAATAGCCTGCATCAAGGGTCGTTCAGCCGCTCTTGCCGGTGATGCTGGTGACCTTCTGGATGAATTCGTTGATCGCTCGGTCGAGCGCCGCATTCTGCTTGTCGTCGCCGAAATCCGGCACGATGAGCGAAACGTGCCTTGTCTTGCGCGCGCCCGCGGCGACCGAGATCTTCCCGGGATGTGCCTGATGGTAGGCGGCAAGAAACTGGTCCCGCTCGACCTGGCTGAAATGGCAGACGGAAAAGATGGCCGGCAGATGTTTCGACGGAATGGGAATCGAGTAGCTCGGGCTCGAAATCTGCGTGACGAAGCTGCGGTGCTTGCCAAGCGCATCGGCGAGCCGCTGGCGCATGCCGGACGGCCGCTGGTCGATGACTTGCGACAGGATCGTCTTGTAGGCGCGGATCGCTTCTTCGGAACCGGGTTCGGGTTTGATGTCGGCCATGCCTAGACCGGAACGTCGGCTATGGCCGCCTTGGCCATGGCGAGTTGCGCCGGCGCCACGGAAAGATCGCGCAGACCGGCTTCCAGCAGAGAGGGAATCGAGGCGGGGTCGCCGCCGGCATCGCCGCACAGGCTGACGGCGATCCCGGTCTCCCGTCCAAAGGCAGCGACCGAAGCGATCAGCCTCAACACCGCAGGATGGCGGACTGAATTCAGGTGTGCCACAGCGGCATTGTCGCGGGCGGCCGCCATCACATATTGCGTCAGATCGTTGGAACCGATCGACAGGAAAGCGACGCCGGTAAACGCCTCCGGCGCGATGGCCACCGAAGGTACTTCGACCATGATGCCGAGCGGCGGCATCTTGTGCGCGATGCCGCGCGCGGCAAGGGCTACCCGCTCCTCGGCGAACAAGGCGGCGGCGCTTTCATACTCTGCTGATGTGGCGATCATCGGAAACATGATTTTGAGATTGCCGTGTGGCGCGGCGCGCAGCAATGCCCTGATTTGAATCCGGAATATATCGGGCCTGGCCAGCGACAGCCTGATGCCGCGCAGGCCAAGGAATGGATTGCCTTCCTCGACGGTGAAGCCTGGCACCGGCTTGTCGCCGCCGGCATCGACGGTACGGATCGTCACCGGTTTTTCGCCGGCCCATTCCAGCACCTTGCGATAGGCACGATACTGCGTCTCCTCATCCGGCAGCGTCTTGCCGAACAGGAATTCGGTGCGCATCAGGCCGACGCCGTCGCAGGTCGCGATGTCGAGGGCATCGACATCCCCAGGATCGGCGATGTTGACCTGTACGCGCACCGCCGTGCCGGTTTTTGTCATGGCCGGCCGCGCCAGAAAAGTCCGTGCCTCACCCTGGCCGGCGGTGAAGGAAGAGGATGACTGCCGGAACGAGCCGATCTCGGCCGGCGAGGGCGCCAGGACGATATTGCCGTGCTCCGCGTCGAGCAGTGCCATGTCGGCAACGGCGGTGAGCGGCTCGCGCAGGCCCACGACCATCGGCACGCCACGCGAGCGCGCCAACATGGCGACATGGCTGGCGGTGCTGCCTGCCTTCAGAGCGATGCCGCCGCCATGGCTCCAGTCGGTTTCGAGAAAGCGCGTCGGCGCGATGTCCTCGCCGTAGAGGATGGCGCCGGACGGCGCGGCTTGGTCACTGTCCTCGGTCAGGGCACGCAGCACCTGGTCCCTGATATCCCGAAGGTCCGTGGCGCGGGCGCGGAAATAATCCTGGTCCGAAGCCTCGTAGCCGGCGATCTCGGCATCGAGCGCCTGCCGCCAGGCCGTGTCGGCGGGTGTTCCGGAAGCGATCGATGCGAAGGCCGGCCCGCTCAGCGCGTCGTCTTCCAGCATGGCGATGTGGAATTCGAGTATGTCGGCCGCATCTTTCTCGGCGGTTCCGACCATGGCCACGAGCCGGTTCACCGCCTTGCCGATCGCGGCCTGCAGGGACGTCCTCTCCTCGACGGAGCTTGCCTTGCTAACGTAAATGCCCGCGGGCTGGCCGAGGTCGAACAGAGGTCCCTCGGCATAGCCGGCCGAGGCAGGAACACCCTCAATACGCATGGCACGCGTTCCCAGCGGGTGAGCGCAGGCGCGGATCGGCCTCAAGCCGAGCGGACATGGCCGGCGTCCTCGTCGAAATCGCGCTGCACCAGTTCGACCAGCGCCCGGATAGCATCATCGGCACCATCGCCATTGGCCCTGATGTGCAGCACCGTGCCCTTCGGCGCCTTGGCCGCCATCACCTTGACGATGCTTTTTGCATCGAACCATGGGCCGTTGGCGGCGAGTGCAATCTCCACCTCGGCGGCAAAGCTCTTGGCGAGCTTGGTGAACTTCACCGAAGGACGCGCGTGCAGGCCCACATCGTGGGTGATCAGGACGGTCGCTTCGGCGGTTGCGGACATGTGTTCAAAAATCCCATTCGCTCACGACGGCGACAATTCGTGCGCCGTCGCCACCACTTCCCGGAGCGAGGCGCCGCCGGATGCCTCGGTCGCCGCCATCACCGCGCCCTCGACGATCGGCGCGTTGCAGACGATGATTTTGTGCGCACGCGGCTCGCCGATCAATTCCACCGCCATTTCCGAATTGGTCTCGGCGCCGCCGAGATCGACAAGAATGGCGACGCCGGCGTCCGACCAGGCCTTGTCGATGGCGCCCATGATCGCCTCGACATTGGTGCCGAGCCCGCCATGGCCGTTTCCGCCGCACCACGCAAGCGGCACCTCGTCGCCGACCATTTGGCGTACCATGTCGGCCGTGCCCTCGGCGACCAGCGGCGAATGCGACACGATCACAATCCCGACATTGCTCATGCTTTGCCCCCGATGATTTGCGCCAGCGTGCGCACCAGCAGCGCGGTCGAGCGCGCGCCGGCATCCATATGGCCGATCGAGCGGTCTCCGAGGAACGAGGCGCGGCCGCGCAGTGCCTTCATAGGCACGGTGGCTTCGGCCGCGGCGTCGGCGACGTTGGCTATTTCAGCCGCCGTCCTTTCCCCGGCCAAGGCGTCATGCACCGGCCGCAGCACATCGAGCATGGTTTTTTGTCCTACCTGCGACTTGCCGCGCGCGGCCACCGCTTCGATCGCCTTGCCGAAGGCAGCCGTCAGATCGGCGCGGTCGGGTTCAACCGAAATCTCCTTGCCGAGCGCCATGAACAGCGTGCCGAACAACGGGCCGGAAGCGCCGCCCACCGTCATCACCAGCTTGGTGCCAATTGCCTTCAGGGCGTCCGGCAACGGCTTCGCGGCGAACACGTCGGCCTCGGCCCGTACGGCGTCGAAGCCGCGCTTCATGTTCAGCCCGTGGTCGCCGTCGCCGATCGCCTGGTCGAGCGCGGTCAGTTCCTCGGCGTGCGCGGCAATCGCATCCGCGGCGGCCGTGATAAGCCTCGAAAGGTCCAGCGCCGTCATGTCGCCCGAATTCCCGGTTTGCACCTTGCCGGCAGTAGCGAAAGAGCGGTCGTTCGACAACTGGTGCATGCGTCAGGCCGTGACAAGCAGTGTGGCGGCGGCCGCGAACACCTCTGCCACGGCATGAGCACCCGGATCGACCACGCCCTGCAATCCGGCACCGACATAGGCGGACCGCCCGGCTTTTGCCTTCTCCATGGCCGCGGTGGCCTCCGCACCGCGCCGGGCTGCTGTCGCCGCGTCGCCAAGGCCGTTGCCGTCGAGGGCCTTCAAGGCCGGCTCCAGCGCATCGACCATGGTGCGATCGCCGGGTTTGGCGCCACCGTAGAAGGTCATGCGTTCAAGCCCGGCGAGCAGGGCCTTGGGCACACTGGCGCCAGCGTCCAGGGCCCGTCCGGCCGCCGTGAAAAAGATCGACAGCAGCACCCCGCTGGAGCCGCCCATCGATGCGCTCAATATGTCGCCCACTGCACCTAGGGTCGCCGCGGGGTCGGCAAGCGGCAGCGTGTCGAGCCGATCAAGAACGCTTCGTGCGCCGGTCGCCACCGTCGAGCCGGTGTCGCCGTCGCCCGCCTTGGCGTCCAGTCCGTTCAATGCCGCTTCGAGCGAAATCAGCTTCTCGCAGACCGTGACGATCAAGCGCCTGGTGCCGGCATCCTGGCTGGCCCTGTGTGCCGCGCTTTGTCCGGCTGCTTTCGCCATCGGTACGACAGCGGGCGCAACGAGCGGCTTGGCGGGCATCCAGGCGTGCGGGCCGACCGGCGCCAGCAAGGCGGCCTCGCGTGCCGCATCGAGCCGGATCAGCGACAGCGAGAACCCGTTCATGTTGAGTGCCGTCATCAACGATCCGGGACCGGTTGTGAACTTCACTGTCTTTGCCAGCGGTGAGGCAAGCACCGCATTGGCAACCAGCGACATTTCGAGCGGCGGCACGGAGCCGAGATTGTTGATCAGCAAGGCATGATCGGCCTTCGTGTCGAGCCGCCCCGCGAGGCGCTCCGCCATGACAGCCACCAGCTTGTCGGCACTCTGCACCGCGATGCGCTCGACGCCCGGCTCACCGTGGATGCCGAGGCCGAGCTCGCCATCGTTTTCGCCAAACCTGTCCTCGTGCGGCTGGCCGGGAATGGAGCAGGACGACAACGACATTCCGAGCGAGATGATATCCTTTGCCGCCGCACGCGCGGCCGCCGCGACGGATACCAGGTCCTTGCCGGCTTCCGACAGGTGGCCTGATATCTTGTGCACGAATAATGTGCCGGCAACGCCGCGCGGCTGGGCGATGTCGGGCAGCGCGATGTCGTCGGCGACGATCACCATCTCGACGGCAAAACCTTCGGCGCGCGCCTTCTCGGCAGCGAGGCCGAAATTGAGCCGGTCGCCGGTGTAGTTCTTGACGATCAGCAGGCAACCGGCTGGTCCGGTGACCGCGCGAATGGCCGCCATAACCGCTTCGACGCTCGGCGAGGCGAATATCTCGCCCGAGACCGCCGCCGTCAGCATGCCTTTGCCGACGAAGCCGGCATGCGACGGCTCGTGCCCGGCGCCGCCGCCGGAGACGACGGCAACCTTGGACTTGTCCCAATCGGCGCGCAGCACGACCTTGATCTCGGGACACCCGTCGAGGCGCGCGAGGTCGCCTGAGCCAATGGTGCGCAACAGGCCGTCCAGGGCCTCGGTGACGATCGTTTCCCTGCGGTTGAAAAAGTGCTTCATCGAATTCGTCCCGTATTCGCAATCTCAATCGGAAGCCGGCGTCGCCTTGGCGGGCGCCGAAGCCGCTCACATCAATCGTTGTCCGTCGGCGCCGAAATAGAGCGGCGAGCGGTAGCGGATCACCACCTTGTCGCCTTGCGCCAGATCGGTGTCGGGATCGGTCAGCGTCACCAGCTTCTTCGGCCCCACCGTCACGTGCAGATGGTTCTGATCGCCGAGATGCTCGACCCAGTCGACGACGCCATCAGCATGGCCATTCACGGCCTTCTCGATCGCCAGGTGCTCGGTGCGCGCGCCGATTGTCCTGGTGCCGGCCGGCGCGCCGCCATCGGGAAGTAGCCCCGTCGGTAAAAGATTGATCGCCGGCTGGCCGAGCCTTGCCGCGACATGCAGATTTGCCGGTTCCGAATAAATGGTTCGTGGTGAACCGATCTGTACCAGCACGCCGTCGGCGAGGATGCCGATGCGATCGGCCATGGTCATCGCCTCGATCTGGTCGTGCGTGACGTAGAGCATGGTGGCACCGAGCTCGGACTGGATGCGCTTCAATTCGAGCCTGAGATCCGCGCGCAGCTTGGCGTCGAGCGACGACAGCGGCTCGTCCATCAGGTAGATGGAAGGCTTGCGCACCAGCGCGCGGCCGATGGCGACACGCTGCATTTCGCCGCCCGACAATTTGGTCGAACGGTTGGAAAGCTTGTGATGGATGCGCACCATCTTCGCGACCTCCTCGACCCGGCGGCGGATTTGGTCTTCCGGTATTTTCCGCGCCGGCGAGCGCAGTGGGAAGGCGAGATTGTCGAACACCGACAGATGCGGATAGAGCGAATATTGCTGGAAGACGAAGGCTGTGTCGCGCTCGGCCGGTGACAGGGTCGTGGCATTGTGGCCGCCGATCTCGATCGTACCTGCATCCGGCCGTTCCAGCCCTGCGATCAGCCGCAGTGTGGTCGTCTTGCCGGCGCCGGTCGGCCCCAAGAGCACGACGAATTCGCCGTCCGATATATGCAGGTCGAGCCCGCTGACGGCGACATGGTCGCCGAAGCTTTTGGTCACGCCTTTAATGTGCACGTCAGCCATGCTGCGCTCTCCCCAACGACGCTGTGTCGTGGATTGCCGTTCTCACCGCGCGCCCGGAGCCTTTTTCGAACAGCGACAGCCGCGCGCCGTTCAGTGTGAGGCCGACATGGTCGCCAGCATTGAGCCGGATTTCGGCCGGCACCCGCGCCTTGATGATGCCGTCCGCCGTTTCCACCGCGACGATCTGGGTGGTGCCGAGATATTCGGTGCCGTAGATGGCGCCGCGCAGCTTGGATGCATCGTCGAAGCGGATGTGTTCGGGGCGAATGCCGAGCGCCATGTCGGCAGGTGCTACGTCCTCGCGCACCTCTGGCACTGCCACTGTCGCCCCTTGGACGACCACCTCCTTCGCGCCTTTTGTGAGTCCACCGCCAAATTTCAAAAAATTCATCGGCGGCGAGCCGATGAAGTCGGCCACGAACATGGTAGCGGGGCGGTCGTAGATTTCGCGGGGGCTGCCGAACTGCTCGATGACGCCATGGTTCATCACTGCGATTTTGTCGGCCATCGACATCGCTTCCATCTGGTCATGCGTGACGTACACGGTCGTCGCGTGGATGCGGTTGTGCAGTTCGCGCAGCTCATGGACCATTAGGTCACGGAATTCAGTGTCGAGCGTGCCGAGTGGCTCGTCCATCAGGAAGCATTTCGGCCGCCTCACGATGGCGCGGCCGAGCGCGACGCGCTGGCGGTCGCCGCCGGCAAGACCGGATACGGATTTGTTGAGCAGATGGTCGATGCGCAGAAGCTTCGCCGTCTCCTCGACGCGGGTGCGGATCTCGGCCGAGGGCATGCCTTGCGCCAAGAGCGGAAAACCGATGTTCTTGCGCACATTCATGTGCGGATAGAGCGCGAACAGCTGGAAGACGAATGCGATGTCGCGCTCGCGGGCCCTGAGCATGGTGACGTCGTCGCCGCCGAGCAGGATCTGGCCGCCGGTCGGCAGTTCGAGCCCGGCGATCATTCTCAGTGTCGTCGTCTTGCCGCAGCCCGATGGCCCCAGCATGACGAAGAACTCGCCGTCCTCGACGACGAAGTTGGAATCCTGGACGGCGACGAAATCGCCGAAGGCCTTTCTCAGATGTTGGACGCGAATTTCGGCCATGATTATTCCGGGAACTTCGAGACGATGATGAACATCACCGTGCCGGCAAGCATGGTGATGAAGGAATAGGTGTAGAGCGACAGCGCGAAGGGCTGGAACAGCATCAGGAAGCCGATGGCGATCAGCGCCGTGGCAATGTTTTCCATCAACCCGCGCCTGGCCCAGCGGGGCCAGCGCGATTTCCTGGAGATGGCGGGGCGCCTCATGCGTAGCTTCCTCCCTTTTCCCCGTTCAAAGGGAGAGATGGTTGCCCGGTGGTTCCCCCACTCCGTCGCTGCTCCGCAGCGCCACCTCTCCCCCCTCCGGAGGGAGAGGAAGGGAGCCTGGCTGAATCAAGTTCGCGCCCTTCCACACTAATCATTTGCGCACCGCACCGAAGGTGATGCCGCGCAGCAATTGCTTGCGGAGCAGGATGGTGAAGACCAGGATCGGCACCAAGAAGATCGTCGTGCCGGCCGCCACGGCCGGCCAGTCCTGGCCGCCTTCGCCTATGATGGTCGGGATGAAGGGCGGCGCTGTTTGTGCCGTGCCGGAAGTCAGCAGTGCGGCGAAGGCATATTCGTTCCAGGCGAAGATCAGGCAGAAGATCGCCGTCGCGGCAATGCCGGTGGTCGCCTGCGGCAGCACGGTGCGCCAGAAGGCCTGCAGCCGCGTGTAACCGTCGATCATCGCCGCTTCCTCATATTCGCGCGGGATCTCGTCGATGAAGCCCTTGAGCAGCCACACCGCCAGCGACACGTTGACCGCCGTGTAGAGCAGGATCATGCCGAGGGCGGTGTCCGACAGGCCAAGCTCGCGGTACATCAGGTAGATGGGAATGGCGACCGCGATCGGCGGCATGAAGCGTGTCGACAGGATGAAGAACAGAAGGTCGTCGGCGAGCGGCACCTTGAAGCGCGAGAAGCCGTAGGCCGACAATGTGCCGAGAAAGACGGCGCAGAAGGTCGAGCCGAAGGCGATGATCAGCGAATTGATGAAGCGCGGCAGGAAGTTGGATGGTCCGGCGATCACCATGTTGCGCTTGCGCACGGTCTCGTCGCAGAAGCCCGTCGCCGGTCCGAGCGAGTTGATATATTCAGGCGTCTGCCTGGTGCGCGTCGTGAACAGGTTGCAGTAGCCCTCGATGCTCGGCTGGAACACGATCTTGGGCGGATAGGCGATCGAATCCGGCGGCGTCTTGAAGCTGGTGGCGAAGATCCACAGGAGCGGCACGATCGAGATCAGCGCGTAGGCGATGATGATGGCGCCGGCGATGCGCTTCGAATTCGACGAGGGCGCGACGACCGAATGGGCTGTGGTCAGGCTCATCTCTGCTTCACCTTGTTGAGCGCCTTGACGTAGATGTTGGCGAGACCGAACACCGCGACGAACAGGATGATGGCGAAGGCAGAGGAATAGCCGGTACGCCAGCTCTCGAATGCCTGCCGTTTCAGCGTGATCGAGGCGACTTCGGTGGTCGAGCCCGGCCCGCCGCCGGTGAGCAGGTTGACCATGTCGAACATCTTGAAGTTCTCGATGCCG
Source organism: Mesorhizobium sp. B2-7-3 (assembly GCF_006440715.1). Lineage (NCBI taxonomy): Bacteria > Pseudomonadati > Pseudomonadota > Alphaproteobacteria > Hyphomicrobiales > Phyllobacteriaceae > Mesorhizobium > Mesorhizobium sp. B2-7-3. The sequence goes on along the minus strand of NZ_VFTY01000004.1, from coordinate 343,619 downwards.
CGAAACAGCACCGCCAGCATGATGAAGGGCAGCGCCATCGGCAGCGTGATCGACCAGAACTGCCGCCAGTTGGAGGCGCGGTCGACCTCGGCCGCTTCATAAATATATTCGGGGATCGAGCGCAGGCCCGCGAGGCAGATCAGCATCACGTAGGGCGTCCACATCCAGGTATCGACGATGATGATCGACCACGGCGCCAGCGAGACGTTGGAAAGCATCTGGATGCTTGTCGGCGGAATGCCCGACACGAACGAGATGACATAGGAAAACAGGCCGATCTGCGGCTCGTAGAGGAAGCGCCAGAAATTACCGACCACCGCCGGCGACAGCATCATCGGCACCAGGATCAGCGTCGTCCAGAAAGCGTGGCCGCGAAACTTGCGGTCGATCAGCCAGGCCAGCGTGAAGCCGATCAGCGTCTGCAAGAGGATGGTCCAGAACACGAAATGCGCTGTCGTCTGCATGGCGATCCAGATGTCCTGGTCGCCAAGGATGCGCTGGTAATTGGCGAAGCCGAGGTTCTTCACCACCTCGTTTGGCCGGTTCGCGCGAAAATTGGTGAACGACAGGTAGATCGCCCAGAACAGCGGGAAGATGTTGATGGCGAGCAGCAACAGGATCGTCGGCGAGATGAACAGCCAGGCGAGGCCCTTGTCGCTGATGCCCCGGACCTTGCGGGCCAACGGTTCCGGGGTCGCCCGGGCAACGGTCTCCGCGGTCCGATTGAGCATGGTCAGTCCTGCTTCGGTCACTTCGTTCGTCTCTGTCATGGAATTTATCTGAACCGCGTCCCGTGCCAAGGGTGGCACGGGACGCGGGGTCATGGCTCGGGAGGAGCCTTGCGGTTGTCGCGGCTACATCTTGCCGTCGTCCTGGAAGACCTGCGTCCAGTCCTTGACCAGGCCGTCGAGAGCATCCTTGGCTGAACCCTGGCCGGCGACGACATAGTCATGGAAGCGCTTCTGCGAGGCTTGCAGCAGCGGTGCGTAGCTCGGCTCGGCCCAGAAGTCCTTCACGATCGCCATCGAGTCGAGGAAGGTTTGCGCATAGGGCTGGCTGGCCGGGAATTTCGGGTCCTTGACCACCGCGTTGAGGCAGGAATAACCGCCGAGCGACCACCATTTGGCCTGGACGTCCTTGTTGGCGAACCACTTGATGTATTTCAGCGCCGATTCCTGCTTGTCGGAATAGGAGACCACCGAAATACCCTGGCCGCCGAGCTGGGCGAACTGGGCGCCGCCGGGACCCTTGGGATTGACGAAATAGCCGATCTTGTCGCCGCCGACATTCTCGTCCTTCTGCAGGCCCGGCCATGTGAAGGCGAAGTTCATGTGCATCGCCACCTGGCCGGATTTGAAGGCATCGACGCCTTCGCCCATGTAGCTGTTCGAGGCGCCCGGAGGGGTGCAGCAATCGTAGAGCGCCTTGTAAAATTCCAGGCCTTTGACGGCGTCTGGCGAATTGACGAAGCCTTCCATCTCGTAGGGCTTCTTCGGGTTCTCGTATTGGAAGCCGTAGCTGTAGAGCACGTCCATGGCGCCCATGGTGATGCCTTCCGAGCCGCGCTCGGTGTAGATCGAGGCGCCATAGACCGTCTTGCCGTCGACCTGCCGCTTCTGGAAGAATTCGGCGATCTGCTTCAACTGGTCGAAAGTGGCCGGCGGGCCGAGGTCCCAGCCATACTTCTCCTTGAATTCCTTCTGCAGTTCGGGCTTGGAGAACCAGTCCTTGCGGTAGGTCCAGCCGACGACGTCGCCCATGGCCGGCAGCGCCCAGTAGTTGGGCGTGTTCTTCGGCCATTCCGAATAGCCGACGACGGTCGCCGGCACGAAGTCGTCCATGCTGATCTTCTCCTTGTCGAAGAAGTCGTTCAGCTTGACGTAATGGCCGTTCTCGGCCGCGCCGCCGATCCATTGGCTGTCGCCGATGATCAGGTCGCAGAGCTTGCCATGCGAGTTCAGCTCATTGAGGAAACGGTCGGCGTAGTTGGTCCACGGCACGAACTCGAATTTCATGCCGATGCCGGTTTCCTTGGTGAAATCCTTGGACAGTTCGACCAGCGCGTTGGCCGGGTCCCAGGCGGCCCAGCATAGCGTCAGGTCTTCAGCGTGCGCGGCGCTCGAGACGGCTGTCGACGCTGCGATCGCCGAGGTCAGTCCCAACGCCAGTTTCAAGCTCGATTTCATGCCTTCCTCCCATTTGCGAAACACGTCCGGATGACGGTCTCAAGATCCCTCAACCTCTCTCCTCAGAGGCCCAAACATGGCGGCGTCGTCGCGTCGCGGATGTTTAGTAATTTGTTTAGTGATGCAATTTTTACTAAACAAGGCAAGCGAATTCGTTGCTGCGCCGCAACATGCTGAAGCCGGTCTCTGAAAATGTTGGGAAAAGCGCCGGGCATCAGGCGGACGAGCGCGGAATGCGATACCCCTGGCCGATCGTCCGCGGGTTCAGTCGACCCGTTTGGTGCTCACCATCACCGTCCGGATCGGTGGCGCCGGCGGCAGCAGCGCGCGGATGTCGCCGAAGGGAAATGTCGGCTCGAAGCGGAAGGCTTCGGCCAGCGAACCTTGCGCGCCGTTGCACTGGCCCGAGCGAAAAAGGTTCTGCGTCAGTGCAATGTCGACGAAGCGGTCCGGGTCCTGCGACTGGTGCATGCGGATCGCTTTGGCTTTGATGTCGGCATGGGCGGAAATATCGACATAGTGCGTCGGCGAGAATCCGGTGCCGCCCATCGTATCGGCATGCAGCACCGGAACCCCGAACGAAGCAGCGATGCGCACGCCGTCCGACAGCGCGCGGTGGTCGGCATGATAGTCGTTGGGCGCGTGCGTGATCGCCAGGTCCGGCCCGATCTCGCTGATCAGTGTTTTCAGTGCATCGATCAGCGCAGCGTCGGCCACCAGCCCGCCATCGGGAAAGTCGAGGAAGCGGGCTGCCGCCCCGAGCAGCGCGGCAGCGGCCATTGCCTCCTCGCGCCGGAAACGAGCCAGAACAGCGGGATCGCTGTTGCCGCCCCTGGCACCATCGGTAGCCACGGCAAAAGTGAGTTCTGCGCCTTGCGCGGCATAGGCGGCCATCGTACCGAACATGAAGATCTCGATGTCGTCTGGATGGGCACCGAGCGCCAGTATTTTCAACTTTCTCTCCCGGAAATGAAAAACGTGCCGAACGGAATCCTGCTCGCCCTGATCGCCTATGCAAGCTATTCGGGCAGCGATGCCGTTATCAAGAGCCTGGGCGGCCAATTCACGGTGTTCGAGATCGGCTTCTTCTCGACTTTGTTTGCTGGCTGCTTCCTCTTCTTCAGCCGGCCGGCCAACGAGCGCTGGCGTGATTTCTGGCGTGCCAAACGTCCCTGGGCGGTGCAGGCGCGGGCCTGGGCCGGCATCGCGTCGGGCGTGCTCAGCGTTTATGCTTTCACCACCATTCCGCTGGCCGAGACCTATGCGCTCATCTTCTGGCGCCGCTCTGCGTCACCATTCTATCCACGGTGATCCTCAAGGAAAAGGTCGGGCCCTGGCGTTGGCTGGCGGTGGTCGCCGGCTTTGCCGGCGTCATGCTGGTTGTCAGGCCGGGCTTTCGCGATCTGCACCTTGGTCATCTTGCCGCTTTCACCATCGCTTTCCTCGCCGCCACCAACGTCATCCTGATGCGGTCGCTGGCGCAGCAGGAAAAACGCACGACCATGCTCGGCGTGCTGATCGGCTATGGACTGCTGTTCAACGGCATCGGTGTCGCCGCGACCTCCTTCACCGTCCCGGATGGAAAACAGCTGGCATGGCTGGTGATGGCGGGCGCCTTCACCGCCTGTGGACAATTGCTGCAGTTGCTGGCCGCCAAATACGCTCCGGCCAACCGGATTGCGCCGACGCATTATTCGCAGATCGTCTGGGCGGTCATCCTCGGCGCGCTGTTCTTCCGGGAATATCCGGACTGGCTGTCGCTTGTCGGCCTCGCCGTCGTCGGCGGATCGGGCCTGCTGACCATGGTGCGCGAGGAAGTGCGGCTGGGCACGGTGCGCTGGAATCCGTTTTCCCGCGCACGGCTCTAACCGGGCCCTGATGCGATAAAGTTGCACGGCGCCCGCGACCGCTGATATGCGGGCGTAATGACGACCAAACCCTTGCCGGAACTTCCGGTATCCGCCGTGCTGCCGGCGCTGAGCGAGGCGCTCGGCTCTGGCAACAGCGCCGTGCTGGTGGCGCCACCCGGTGCCGGCAAGACCACGCTGGTGCCGTTGGCGCTGCTCGATGCGCCCTGGCTGGGCAGGGGCAAGATCGTCTTGCTCGAACCGCGCCGGCTTGCTGCCCGCGCCGCCGCGCGCCGCATGGCCGAGTTGCTGGGGGAAGAGCCTGGCGCCACCATCGGCTACGCCATGCGCATGGAAAACCGCACCTCGGCGCGGACGAAAATCCTGGTCGTCACCGAGGGCGTGCTGGCGCGCATGATCCTCGACGACCCTGAACTGCCCGGCGTTTCGGCGGTCATCTTCGACGAATTCCACGAGCGCTCGCTCGACGGCGATTTCGGTCTCGCTCTTGCCCTCGATGTGCAAGGCGCGCTGCGGCCGGATCTGCGTCTGCTGGTGATGTCGGCAACGCTCGACGGCGCACGGGTCGCGAAACTCCTGTCGGGCGCGCCGGTGATCGAAAGCGAGGGCCGCGCCTTCCCCGTCGATGTCAGATACGACGAGCGGCCGGCCGGCATCCCGATCGAGGACGCCATGGCCAAGGCGATCCGCGCCGCCCTTGCCGAGGAGAGCGGCAGCGTGCTTGCCTTCCTGCCCGGCCAGCGCGAGATCGAGCGCACCGCCGAGCGGCTGGCCGGCAAGATCGGCGCCGACACCGATATCGTGCCGCTCTATGGCCAGCTCGACGGCAAGGCGCAGGACGCGGCGATCAAGCCGGCGCCGCCAGGCCGCCGCAAGGTGGTGCTGGCGACCTCCATCGCCGAGACCTCCATCACCATCGACGGCGTGCGCGTCGTCATCGATTCCGGCCTGTCGCGGCTGCCGCGCTATGAGCCGGCCAGCGGACTGACCAGATTGGAAACCGTGCGCGTCAGCAAGGCCTCCGCCGATCAGCGCGCCGGCCGCGCCGGCCGCACGCAGGCGGGCGTCGCTATCCGGCTATGGCGTGCCGAGCAGACGGCGGCACTTCCCGCCTTCACACCCCCGGAAATCCTCGAGGCGGACCTGTCGGGTCTGCTGCTCGACTGCGCCGCCTTCGGTGTCGCTGATCCAGTCAGTCTTGCTTTCCTCGATCCGCCGCCGGCTCCCGCGCTCAATGAAGCACGGGCGCTGTTGCGGGCGCTTGGGGCCATCGATGAAGCAGGGCGGCTGACGGACGCCGGCGCTGCGATGCGCAAGCTCGCTCTGCCGGTCCGGCTGGCGCATATGGTCGCCGAGGCGGCCAGCAGCGGTCATGGTGGTGAGGCGGCCATGCTTGCCGTGCTGCTGACCGAGCGTGGCCTTGGCGGTGACGGTGCCGACCTCGAACGGCGACTGATGCGCTTTCGCACGGAAAGATCGCCGCGTGCCACGTCGGCGCGCCAGCTTGCCGAGCGCCTGGCCAGGCATGTAGGCGGTGCGAAGACCAGCGGAGCTGTTCCAGCCGGAACCCTGCTCATCCACGCCTGGCCGGATCGCGTCGCCAAGGCGCGCGGCGAGCGCGGCCGTTTCGTGCTGGCCAACGGTTCCGGCGCCATGCTCGACGCCGGCGACCCGCTGGCGGGCGAGCCGTTTCTGGTCGTCGCGGACCTGCAGGGCAAGGCGCAGAATGCCCGCATTACGGCGGCTGCGGCAAGCAGTGAGGAGGACATCCGGGCAGCACTTGGCGGCAGGATCGAAACGCGCCGGCAGACGAGTTTCGATCGCGACAGGCGCGCCGTGCGGGTGCGCGAAACCGTGCGCCTTGGCGCCATCACGCTCGCCGAACGCATGTTGCCGCCGCCGGCCGGCGCCGATGCCGACCGCGCCATCATCGAGGCCCTGCGCGAGCATGGGCTTTCCCTTCTGACCTGGAGCAAGGAGGCGCAGACGCTGCGCCACCGGCTGTCCTGGCTGCACAAGGGCTTGGGCGAGCCCTGGCCCGACATGTCGGATGAAGCGCTCATAGCGCGCCTCGACGACTGGCTGCTGCCTTTTCTGTCCGGCGCGGCCTCCCTGGCCGCCATCGATCCCGGAACTGTCGCGGCCGGGCTGGCGTCGCTCGTGCCGCATGACCTGCAACGCAAGATCGAAGCACTGGCGCCGACTCATTTCGATGCCCCGTCGGGCAGCCATGTGCCGATCCGCTATGACGGCGAATGGCCGGTTCTGGCGGTGCGCGTGCAAGAATTGTTCGGCCTCGACCGCCATCCGTCGATCGCCAACGGCACCGTCCCCTTGACGCTTGAACTGTTGTCGCCGGCGCACCGGCCGATCCAGACGACGCGAGACCTGCCTGGCTTCTGGCGCGGCTCCTGGACCGATGTGCGCGCCGACATGCGCGGCCGCTATCCCAAGCATGTCTGGCCGGAAAACCCATTGCTCGCCGCCGCCACCGCCCGCGCCAAGCCGCGCGGGACCTAGCCTTTGCTGGTTTGCGGCTGTAATCCATGGCCATGATCAACATCCTGAACACGCCCGACTTCCAGCAAAGCCAGCGACTGCGCCTCAACACGCTGATCCGGCTGCGCTGGCTGGCCATTGTCGGCCAGAGCGTGACCGTGCTCGTCGTCGCCTACGGCCTGAAGTTTCCGCTGCCGGTCAGTCTGTGTTTTGCCCTCATCGCCTGTTCGGCCTGGATGAACCTGTTTCTGGCCTTTCGCTTTCCGGCCGCGCACCGGCTCACCCCGTTCGCCGCCTTCGGCATCCTGGTCTTCGATAGCCTGCAGCTTGCCGGCCTGCTCTACATGACCGGCGGCCTGACCAATCCGTTCTCGCTGCTGATGACCGTACCCGTCGTCATTTCGGCGACGTCGCTGCCCCTTCGCCTCACCGCCATCCTCGGCGGGCTGGTGATGATCGCGGCGACCTTGCTGGTCTTTCGCCATCTGCCGCTGCCCTGGTACGAAGGCGCGCCCCTGGTGATGCCCTTCATCTATGTCGCCGGCATGTGGATGGCGGTGCTGTCCTCCATTGCCTTCACCGCCATGTACGCCTTCCGGGTGGCCGCCGAAGCCCGGCTATTGGCCAACGCGCTCGCCGCCACGGAACTGGTGCTGCAGCGCGAGCAGCACCTTTCCGCGCTCGACGGGCTGGCGGCGGCGGCGGCGCACGAACTCGGCACCCCGCTCGCCACGATCACGCTCGTCGCCAAGGAGATGGAAAAGGCGCTCGGCAGCGATCCGAAATACGGGGAAGACGTGAAGCTGCTGCGCTCTCAGAGCGAGCGCTGCCGTGAAATCCTCAAGCGCCTGACCAGCCTGTCGTCGGAGGGCGAGGCACACCTGTCCCGCCTGCCGCTGACCTCGCTGGTCGAGGAGGTGACCGCACCACATCGCGACTTCGGCATCTCGATCAAGCTTCGCCCTGGCGAGCGGACCGGGCCGGAGCCGGTCGGGCGCCGCAATCCCGGCGTCATCTATGGTCTCGGCAATCTGGTCGAGAACGCCGTCGATTTCGCCCGCAAGAGCGTCACCGTGCGCTGGAGCTGGGACGAGGCGACGGTCTCCTTCTCGATCACCGATGACGGCCCGGGTTTCCCGCCCGAGATCATCGACCGCATCGGTGAACCCTACATGTCGACACGCCAGGGCACGGAAGCCGGAGGCGGCCTCGGGCTCGGCCTGTTTATCGCCAAGACATTGCTCGAACGTTCGGGCGCCACGCTCGACTTTCGCAATTCGAGCGGCCTCGGCGAAGGGGCCGTGGTGCGGATTTCGTGGCCGAGAAGCGTCTTCCTGAACCCGGAATCGGCCCCAGCCACCATGTTTGACACTGCGTAAATTGGACAATGGCCCCGCAAAACTATATCTGCGTAAAAATAAGGCAGCAGGAATTTTCGAGACGATGACAGGCGATGAGAACAGTGGGCCTATGGTTGAAGGCGAGGACACCTCGCTTCTGATCGTCGATGACGACAAGCCGTTCCTGACCCGTCTGGCCCGTGCCATGGAAACCAGGGGTTTCGTGGTCGAGACGGCGGAGAGCGTCGAGGAGGCCGTGGGCAAGGCGCGCGCCAATCCGCCCGCCTATGCGGTGGTCGACATGCGGCTGGGCGACGGCAACGGCCTCGATGTCGTCGCCGCCATCCGCGAGAAGCGTGAGGACTCCCGCACCATCATCCTGACCGGTTACGGAAACATAGCCACCGCGGTGACGGCGGTGAAGCTCGGCGCCGTCGACTATCTGTCGAAACCCGCCGACGCCGACGATGTCTTTGCGGCATTGACCCGCACCACCGGCGAGCGCGCCGCGCCGCCGGAAAACCCGATGTCGGCCGACCGCGTGCGCTGGGAGCACATCCAGCGCGTCTACGAAATGTGCGAGCGCAACGTTTCAGAGACCGCACGCCGGCTCAACATGCATCGCCGCACGCTGCAGCGGATCCTGGCCAAGCGCGCGCCGCGCTGAGAGACTGTTTGGAAATTCTGCTCTGGCGGCCATTGGGCGGCGATTTCTGCGCTTCCGCTGCCCCGGACGAATGTCCGCTGCGCTACGGTTCTCGAAACCACCACGCATGACTCGTCGGAGCGAACTTCGAAACAGTCTCCGAGGCGCTGAAAAGGGTCCCCTGCTTGCCCGGCGGCCGGACTTTGCGCATCATTGCAATGACGCACGCCGGCAGGCGGCATGACGGAGGCGACATGCAGGATTTGAAGCGACGGCCGGTTTCCGTTTTCCGCGAGTTCCTGGACAGCGAGGCGGCCGGCGGCATCATCCTGATGGTGGCCGCCGCCCTTGCCCTGATCGTCGCCAACTCGCCGCTCGCCGGGACCTACTTCTCGGTTCTCCACGCCTATCTCGGCCCGCTCAGCGTCTCGCACTGGGTCAATGACGGGCTGATGGCGGTGTTCTTCCTGCTCGTCGGGCTGGAGATCAAGCGCGAGATGCTGGACGGCCAGCTCTCGACCTGGCCGCGCAGGGTGCTGCCCGGCATCGCGGCGGCCGGCGGCATGGTGATGCCGGCGCTGGTCTATGTCGCCATCAACAGCAACAATTCGGCCGCACTGTCCGGCTGGGCGATCCCGACCGCCACCGACATCGCCTTCGCGCTCGGCGTCCTGTCGCTGCTCGGCAGCCGCGTGCCGGCCTCGCTGAAGGTCTTCCTGACCGCGCTTGCCATCATCGACGACCTCGGCGCCGTCATCATCATCGCCATGTTCTACACCAGCGGCCTGTCGCTGGCCTATCTCGGCGCTGCCTTCGCCGTCATTGCCGTGCTCATTGTGCTCAACCGCATGCGGGTGATGAGCCTTGTGCCCTATCTCGTGCTTGGCGCCATCCTGTGGGTACTGGTGCTGAAGTCCGGCGTCCATGCCACGCTGGCCGGCGTGGCACTAGCGCTGACCATTCCGCTCGAACGCTCGGCCGGCATCGGCCACGACCTTGACCATTCGCCGCTGCACCGGCTCGAGCACGGCCTGCACAAGCTGGTGGCGTTCATCGTCATCCCGATCTTCGGCTTTGCCAATGCCGGCGTTTCGCTCGCCGGCCTGAGTTTCGGCGCCCTGATCGAGCCGCTCACGCTGGGCGTTGCAGCCGGTCTCGTCGTCGGCAAGCTGGTCGGCGTCTTCGGCTCCTCCGCGCTCGCCATCCGCTTCGGTCTCGCCGACCTGCCGGCCAACGCCGGCTGGTCGCACATGATCGGCATTTCGCTCCTGTGCGGCATCGGCTTCACCATGAGCCTGTTCATCGGCCTGCTCGCCTTCGCCAACGACGTGGCGCTGCAGGACGCGGTCAAGGTCGGCATCCTTGCCGGTTCCTTCATCGCCGCGCTTCTTGGCGCCGCGGTGCTGCTGATGGCCCCGGCCGTGGGTGGTGAGGAAGAGACGGAGTAGCCGTTCCGGGCTGGAGCATCTGCTGGCAACGCCGCGCCGCCTCTCACCTGGTTGCCGCCATCTCCCCGTAAACGGGGTCGAAAGGGTGGGCCGCAACACAGCCGCCTTTTTCTGCAACGCCGGCGATCGGCGAAATCCATGATGAGAGCGCCCGGCAGGCAGATGAGGGGCGGCGCCAGCATCTGACAGTTGCGGCGTCAATTTCAGGGCCGCGATTACTCGCTCTCCCCCTCCAGCACCGGCACCGCGACCCCCGCCAGCTCCGCCGCCAGCAGCCGCGCCGCGCCGGCGCGCGCGATGCGCAGCATCAGCGCCTTGCGCGTCGCCGCCGCCATGCGGTGCTCGGGCGCATCGCGTAAAATCTCGGCCCCATAGCCGTCGGAGAGAATGAAGCCGCATTCCTCGGGAAAGATTTCGGCCGGCACGCCAGGATGTGTGGCGAAAAAGAAGCGGTCGGAATGCAGCCGGTAATCAGGCCATTTGCGGTCGACGCGAAAATCCTCGATCGAGGATTTGATCTCGATGATCCAGATATCGCCCTGCCGCGTCAGCGCCACGAGATCGGCGCGCCGGCCGGTGGCCAGCGACAGTTCAGGCAGCACATGCGCGCCCATCTGCATCAGCAACCGCTGCACGCCCCGCCGCACCAGCATGGCGCGCTCGGACTGGCGACCGTCGATCAGAGGGTTCAGGGGAATCGGCGAGATGATTGGCATGGCAGGCACCATGCCAGACTTTGTTCACGGTTTGAACCCGGTTTTTAACGGCGATTATCTGGTTGACAAACCCAACATGATTACGTAGGGTAAGGACATAGGAGATTTCCATGTCCGTTCTGTCCCGCCCCGAGTTCCATGACGAAGCCAAGGCTTTCGAGCATGTGGAATCGATACTGTGGCCCAACGGTCCCGTTTGCCCCAAGTGCGGTAGCGTTGATCGCCACTACGCCTTGAAGGGCGTTCGCACCAAGCCCTCCAAAAAGAACCCGCACGGCATAGAGCGGCACGGCCTGTACAAGTGCAGCGCTTGCCGCTCGCAGTTCACCGTCCGCATGGGTTCGATCTTCGAGGAGAGCCATTTGCCGCTGACCAAGTGGCTACAGGCTATCCACCTTATGTGCGCCTCAAAGAAGGGTATCAGCGCCCACCAGATGCACCGCATACTCGAATGCACCTATGAGGCCGCTTGGTTCCTGTGCCACCGCATTCGCCTTGCTATGGCGTCTGGCGAGCTTTCCCCGATGGGCGGCAACGGCAAGACCGTCGAAGTTGACGAGACGTATATCGGTCGCTTGAAGGATACCCCGGTAAAGGCCGGCACTTCTCACAAGAACACTGTCGTTACGCTTGTCGAACGTGGTGGCCGCGCCCGTTCCTTCCATGTCGATACCGCCCGCATTGGCACCGTGATGCCTATCGTTCGCGCCAACATCGCCAAAGAAAGCGCCTTGATGACTGACGAGGCTGGCATGTACCGCCGCGTGGGCCAGGAATTCGCTTCCCACGATGTCGTGACGCATTCTAAGGACGAATACGTACGCTACGAAGGCGAAAAGACCATCCATACGAACACCGTCGAAGGCTTCTATTCGATCTTCAAGCGCGGCATGAAGGGCGTTTACCAGCATTGCGGCGAACAGCACTTGCACCGCTATCTCGCTGAATTCGACTTCCGCTATTCGAACCGCATCGCCATGGGCGTTGATGACGGCACCCGCGCTTTCATCGCCTTGAAGGGTGCTGCCGGTAAGCGCCTCACCTATCGCAGACCTGATTGACGCGAAGCGAACCCACTTCCGAAAGCCAGTGCAGTTGGAATTGCCACTCTGGCGATATCGACAACCCTCCAGCCCCGGTGAACAGATCAAGGGGATTCACAAACGAAAGCGGCGGTGATATATGTTCACCGCCGCCGTAGTTTTTTCGCTGTGGCCCACTTCGAGGCTCCTTTGACCAGCCAGTCAGGGAGCCTCTCTCATTTATCCCGCGCCGTGACCGTGAGCGTGTCACAGGCTAGGGAGACCCTTCTTATCTTCACCGTTCGCTCCTTTCCCGAGCACTCGTTGCTCGATTTGCCGATAAGGCCAGAAAGTTTCGATTCGGTCAAGGGTATATGAACTAGCGATCTGAACTGGCATTGAACGGTGAACTGAACTCGGCTATATGTCTCTCACAATTGGAGAATCGCATATGGCCGACGATGCTTCCACGCGCTTTCCATTTATCAGTCTAGAGAAGGCTCTGGCGAAGGCGCAGCAGCTTTTTGACGGAGACCGCGCCGGTAAGCCAATGCCGGTGGTAACCGCCTTTGAGCTATGGGGCTACAGTCCCAAAAGCAGCGGCGGGTTTCAAACGACAGGCGCTCTCAAGCAATACGGGCTGTTAGAAGATGAAGGTTCGAATGCTGATCGCAAGCTCAAATTGACCGGGGCGGCACGGCGCTATTTTCTTGACGAGCGAGACGAAATTCGCGCCGACATGATCGCTGCCTTTGCATTGCACCCGCCGCTTTTCCGGTGGCTTTGGAAGAAAGACCGTTGGAGCGAAGGAATTCCGGCCGATACCGTCGCGCGAAGCCACCTTAAGGTAGAGCGGAATCTGAATGACCAGTCGGCTCGCTCACTGCTGACAATCTTCAAAGAAAACGTTCAATTTGCGGGCCTGAAGCCTAGCGCAAATCAGGATACCCCTTTAGAATCGGCCGCACAAACGGAGCCTGCACACAAGCGTTCCGTAGAAGCGGAGCTAGCGAAAGCCATGGTTTTGGAAACAGCAACGGCCGCTGTGTCGGCACATGCGAGCGCTGCCCCTTCCCCTTTCTTAAGCCCGGAAGGCGTCGCAGCGATTGACGCTCGCATCGTCGGTGGTCGTGTTATCATCAATGCGAACGTCGATCTGAAAGGCCTACGCAAACTGCGGCGTCAAATTGCGATGTTCGAACAGATGCTATCGATGGATGACGAGGACGATGAGGTCGGAACAATTGAAGAAACCCAAAAGCGATTCGTCGGGTAAGTTCCAGATCGACAAGTTTCGCGAAGCCGCGCGTGAACTCAAAACCGACCAGTCCGAAGCCGCCTTCGACAAGGCGATGGACAAGATCGCCCATGCGCCGAAGCTCACCAATGAGCAGATAAAGGAACTGGTGCGCCGGAAGCGCGGCGAGGCGGGCTAAGTACGGCGCAAAAAAGCCCCGCTATGGCGGGGCTTCATGGTCAGTTTTACGCTAGCCGAAACTAGCGCGCGAAACTCGCATCGCCGTGTCTTTCGTCACCCCTGTATTCGAGCGCTAGCTTTTTTTGGTCATCTGTCAGTGACGAAAAGAAGCCCGTCATGGGGCGGGGCGTAGCGCAAAAGGGTTCTGGCTCCGGAAGGGGCTTATCCCCGTACCAGAGGGAGAGAGACGTCCGGAATGCTTTTTTCAAAGCAAGCATGTCAAACTCCTTTCCTGTAATATGGCGCTTCATTCTTGGGGGATTCAAGCGCAAACCCGTAAACATTCTCGTAAAGGTAAACGAGGGCATCGTTTTTAGGTTGCAGCCGAATTTCCTTTTTCCCGCGCGCCTGAGCATAATTCGCCGCAGCTTCGAGCGCAATCAGTAAACGGCGACCCTTAAGTGGGCAATCTTGTCGCGGGTCGCCTTCTAAGAATCTAAGCACGACCGCCTGGCCCGTAGTTAGGGCCAACGCTATAGCGCAAAGGCGGTCTCCGTGCCAAATAGCCATTGGCATGGCATCCGGTTCATTGTGCCTTCGAAATATTTCCGGCCAATCGAAATGCGTCTCGCCCCATTCATCAGCAATGTAACGGAGTGCTCGCCCGCTAACCTCGGTTACCTGAAATGTGGTGCCAATAGGCTTAGCGAGCGACTCAGCCGCCTTGCAGGCGTCGTGCTTATTCTGAGCGTATCGCTTTTTTGCGGCGGAAAGATGTGCGGACAAAACTCAACAACATGATCGAAAATCGACTCATGTTAGCATCTACTGCCTTCGAGCATTAAAGTCACCGATACATCTCAACTTGCGCCAGTTTCGCTACGAAAGATGGCCGGATGGCGTTACAGGGCCTGTAGCCATTCCCCTACGGCTGGGTAGCGGGGTGGCGAGCGGCTAGAAGCCCCTATCTGTTGAATTGAGCCGCTTCCGGTTTTTCAAATCAGCCCTATAAAAGTTAATCGCCAGCAACGCTGGCAACCCGATGCCGCCGACAACAACCAGCGCGATTGGGCCAAACCACCTGTAAGCCAAAACCCCGATCAAGCAGAGGATCATGGTTCCTATGAAACTGCTAAAGGGCACTAGCATGATGGCTAACTTGTAGCACTGTCATAGTCAGAGTCCTATGATTTGATTGGGTTTGTCAACCAGATAATCGCCTTTTTAACGGCGATTATGTATTTGACAGACCTGGAGGGAGTTTGCCGGCTGACCGGGGCGGCTCGGCGGTTTGGGGGGACATCAATACGGGCAAAACCGCCGAGCCTGACTGGCGGCGGCAAATTTGGGGATTTGGGAGTTCGCCGTCAGCTTTGACCAGGATATCGCAGGGTTGACGGGTTCGCGTCATTCGAACGAAGGGCGAGTGGATGTAGCAGTGGTCCGCATTGCGCCTATGTTCGGTTCGCTCTTTCTGACCTTTCGCGGGACGTGGGCCGAAGAACCCTACCGCTGCCAGAAGCCCCGGTGCACCGATACAAGTTCATCCTCAATTTCGGGGAAGGGGCCGTGGACCTCGATCTTCTTCTGTCCAGAGCCGAGCACAATTCGCGCGGACAGGCTCATCGTCGGATTTTCGGGATGGTCGCCGGTCAGCGCGAGAAGCTCGGTCTCCTCGAAGCCATAGACCAGCTGGCCGATATTCGCCCAGTAGAGCGTTCCGGTGCCCATCGCGCAGGGCTCGCCGGTCGAGACCAGCGTGCATGTCCAGAGAAACTCCGGCGGATAGGCTGCCGCCGCGCGCCGCGCAAGTTCGGTCTCGGCGTGATGAACGGTGTCGATATTGCCTTGGCGCATGAGGATTGCGTCGTCGGGGCCGACCAGCACCGCGCCGAACGGATGGTGGCCGTGCGCGGCAGCCTCGCGGGCGACCGCATCGGCGGCGCGAAGGTGGGCGAGCATCTGGTCGCGGGTCATGCGCTCTCTCCGGTCATTGGGGCCACTGGCCGGCGACCAGCGGCAGTACTTTTACCCTACGCTGATATCAGAGCGCGCAATATACCACACGAACCCATGCTGGCGGCTTCACGAGCGCGTGGCAAGGCGGCTAACGCCGCCTTCGCCCAGGCCACCCTCTTCAACAGGTGGTCTATCGCTTCCGCGGTTGGGTTTGCCGCCGGCCAACGCCGCCCCCGCCATGTCATCCAAAATCGGGCAGTCCGGCCGCTCGTCGCCATGGCAGGCGTGAACGAGCTTCTGCAGCGTCGAGCGCATCGATTGCAGTTCGCGCACCTTCTCCTCGATGGCGGTGACGTGGGCGGCGGCGATTGCGCGCACGTCGTGACTGGCGCGGCCGCGATCCTTGTAGAGCGCCGTCAGCTGGCGACAATCGTCTATCGAAAAGCCGAGATTGCGCGCGCGGCGCAGAAAGGCCAGCCGGTGGATATCGTCGCCCGAATAATCGCGATAGCCATTGGCGGCGCGCGCGGGCGCGATCAGGCCGATCTCCTCATAGTAGCGGATGGTCTTGGCCGGCAGGCCTGAGCGGTGAGCGGCGTGGCCGACATTCATGACGGATCCTCGAGTTTCGCGGGCCTGCGATTCAGACCCATTGAATTTCCTTCACAATCCGGTGAAGTATGTTGCCGAAATGCCATAGTGATACGCATACCAGCACGTAAGTCCCCGCATATAGGCATCGTGTGCTTGGCAAGCAAAGCAAATGCCAGCATGAATGATGGCGAGAAAGCGGCCGACTCGTGCCGCTCTAGTTTGGGCAGGGCACCGGATCACCACATGCACATGAAGTCGCTTGCAATAATCGCCGCATTGGCGCTGTCGACTGCTATTGCCGGTTGCAGCACCATCGGCGGGCAGATGTTCTCCAACGACTATGGCGCGGTGACCGATGCCGGTTACCAGCTGCCGCGTATCCCGATCGAGAAGGTCCCCTCGAAGTACCATCGCCAGGAAGTGAGTTACGACTCCAAGGAAAAGCCCGGCACCATCATCGTCGATACGCAGAACAAGTTCCTGTACTTCATCGAGGGCGATGGCCGGGCAATCCGCTACGGTATCGGCGTCGGCCGCGAGGGCTTCGAATGGCACGGCACCGCCCATATCGCCATCAAGCGCGAATGGCCGACCTGGACGCCGCCTTCGCAGATGATCAAGCGCCAGCCCGAACTCGCCAAGTTCGCCGGCGGCATGGATCCGGGCCTGAAGAACCCGCTCGGCGCGCGCGCCATGTACCTGTTCAACAAGGGCGGTGACATGGGCTACCGCCTGCACGGCAGCCCGGAATGGAACTCGATCGGCAAGGCCATGTCGTCGGGCTGCATCCGGCTGATGAACCAGGACGTCATCGACCTCTACAATCGCGCCGAGGTCGGCGCCAAGGTCATCGTTCTTTAGGCCATGATCCCGGAAAGCCTGTCCGCTTTTCCGGCATATCGTGGTTAGACTGGAAGTCGCCTTTCATACGCGGACCGTCTAGGCAACAACGGACGTCCCAAACAGAAAACCGGGCAATTCGGCCCGGTTTTTTGTTGTCCGTGGGTAGGAAATTGCCGTCTAAGAGACCTGCTCGACCTGCTGCACTTCCGGCACGAAATGGCGAAGCAGGTTCTGGATGCCGTGCTTCAGCGTCGCCGTCGAAGACGGGCAACCGGCGCAGGCGCCTTTCATGTGCAGGAACACGGTGCCGTTCTCGAAGCCGCGGAAGGTGATGTCGCCGCCGTCCTGCGCCACCGCCGGGCGCACCCGCGTGTCGAGCAGCTCCTTGATGGTGATGACGAGTTCCTCGTCGGCCTTGTCATAGAATTCACCGGTCTGGCTGGTCTCGGCGGCGGGGCCGGCCTTGGCCATGACAGGCGCACCGGACATGAAATGCTCCATGATCGCACCGAGGATCGCCGGCTTCAGGTGCTGCCAGTCCGGGCCGTCTTTGGACACGGTGATGAAATCGTAGCCGAAGAACACGCCGGTGACGCCGGGAATTTCGAACAGCCGCCCAGCCAGCGGCGAGGCAATGGCCGCACTGTCGGCATCGCGGAAATCGGCGGTGCCTTCTAGGAGCACTTCCTTGCCGGGCAGGAATTTCAGCGTCGCCGGATTGGGCGTCGACTCGGTCTGGATGAACATGGCCGTCTCCATGCCCGTTTGGGCAACTAGTTTAGAATAGTTCTAAATAGGCTCTATCGGCTGGACATTCAAGCGAAACGCATCGCCCGAACGGCTGGCTGGCGGAATGTTTTTGCGACTCATGCCAAGCACTGCGAAGTATGTCGAGATTCGGGTCAGGCCGAGTCGAAAATGATGGTTTCCGAGAACCGGAGCGGAGCGTACTTGAAGTACGTGAGCAGCGGAAGCGCAGGGAGCGTCATTTGCAGGCCGCCATCACCCGAATGTCGATACACTTCAGGCGAGGCTGTCGATCTCCTCATCCGACAAATTCTGCGGCACCACGGTCACCGGGATCGGAAAGGCAGCGCCTTTGCCAGCCACGGCGCCGACCAGCGGTCCTGGACCTTCCTTGCCGGCGCCGGCCGCCAGCACGAGGATGGCGATGTCCTGGTCTTCCTCGATCAGCTTGTGGATCTCTTCCGTCGGTTTGCCTTCGCGCACCACCATCTCCGGTTCGATGCCGAGCTTCTGCCGCACCTTGTTGGCGTAGCCGTCCAGTGCGGCGCGCGCCGTGGCGTTCGCCTCCTCGCGCATGATCTTCTCGACCCCCAGCCAGTGCTGGAAGTCGTCCGGTACGATGACATAGAGCAGCACCAGCGTGCCGCTGGTGCTCTGCGCCCGCTTCGAGGCGTAGGCGACGGCGCGCTCGCATTCCGGCGTGTCGTCGATGATCGTCAGGAATTTCCTGCGGTGACCGGCTTCGCGGCTGAGGCGTTTGGAGACCATGTCTATCTACTCGGTGTCTTTTCGGCCGCAATCTGCCACCGCCGCTGACCGGCGGCAAGCCGCCGGCCTTGTGCCAGTGTTGTGCAGTGCACGGCGCCGCGATCAGCCCTGCAGCAGCCCGATAATGTCGCGCACCGTCTTCATCGTCGTTTCGGCGAGCACGCCGGCGCGTTCGCCGCCATCCCGCAGCACGGCGTCGACATAGGCGCGGTCGCCCTGGATACGGCGCATCTCGGTGGCGATCGGCGCCAGCCTCTCCACCGCGAGATCGGCCAGCGCCGGCTTGAATACAGAGAACTGCTGGCCGCCGAATTCCTTGAGCACATCGGCCTTCGACATCTCGGCGAGACCGGCATAGATGCCGACCAGGTTCTCCGCCTCGGGCCGGCTTTCCAGCCCGTCGACCTCGCTCGGCAAGGCCTCCGGGTCGGTCTTGGCCTTGCGGATCTTCTTCGAGATGGCGTCGGCATCGTCGGTCAGGTTGATGCGCGACAGGTCCGACGGGTCCGACTTCGACATCTTCTTGGAGCCGTCACGCAGCGACATGATGCGCGCTGCCGGCCCGCCGATGACCGGCTCGGTCAGCGGGAAATAGCCGTTCACCGTCTCCTCGCCTATCCTCATCTCGACGCCGACGCCAAGACCGGCGATGCGGTCGGAGAAATCGTTGTTGAATTTCTGCGCGATGTCGCGTGTCAGTTCCAGGTGCTGCTTCTGGTCCTCGCCCACCGGCACATGGGTGGCGCGATAAAGCAGGATGTCGGCCGCCATCAGCGAGGGATAGGCAAGCAGGCCCAGCGAGGCGTTCTCGCGGTCCTTGCCGGCCTTGTCCTTGAACTGCGTCATCTTGTTCATCCAGCCTATGCGCGCCACGCAATTGAAGATCCAGGCGAGCTCCGCGTGCTGCATCACCCGCGACTGGTTGAAGACGATGTGCTTCTTCGGGTCGATGCCGGAGGCGAGGAACGCCGCGGTGATCGACCGCGTCTGGTCGGCAAGGTCGTCATGGACAAGCTGGGCGGTCAGCGAATGCAGGTCGACAACGCAATAGATGCAGTCGGACGTATCCTGCAGGGCGACGAATTTCTTGATAGCGCCGAGATAGTTGCCGAGATGCAGATTGCCGGTCGGCTGAACACCGGAGAAGACGAGTGGCTTGAAGGCGGACATGGTTTTCCTCATGGCTTGTGGAGGGCCGTATAAGCGTGATTCCGAAAAGTTGCGGACTTTTCGGAGCCAATCATGCGGCTGGAAACCGCGCGCGGCGAAAGTCTGCGACGGCGCGCTTATGGACGAGAGCGCGGGCGGGATCAAGACCGGCCAGGCGGGATGCTCGGCCGATCTATTCGTCGAGTTCTGATTTTGCCACGGACGGGCCGGCTTCTGTCCTCCGGCGCCCCACATTGCGCCGGATCATGCCGAAATCGGCGCCGCCGGTGGCGAAAGCGGTGACGAAATAGAGCAGCGCCCCGCCGGCCACCAGTGCCAGCACCGTCGTCGCCTTGACGACCAGCGGCGAGCCGGGGCCGATCCTTGTGGCCAACCAATGTTCGGCGAAATAGAGGGCGACACCCATGACCACCGCCGACAGCACCAGCCGTGGGATGCGCCTCAACAGCGGCACGTCGCGGCCCCAATGGCCGCGCCGGATCAGCACGGCAAGCAGCATCAGCGCGTTGACCCAGCCGGCAACGGCGGAGGCCACGGCGATGCCGGGTGCACCCATCCTCGGGAACAGCGTCAGCGCGGTGGCGACGTTCACCGCCACGGAGATTGCGGCGAAGATCATCGGCGTGCGCGTATCCTCGCGGGCGAAATAGCCTGGGGTGAAGGCCTTGATCAGCACGAAGGCCGGCAGACCGAGACCGAAGATCGCCAGGATCGCCGCCACGACAGGTGTCGAATGGTTGGCGGCGAACGCGCCGCGCTCATAGACCAGCCGCACGATCGGTTCCGCCATCACCCAGAGCGCCGCCGCCGCCGGCAAGGTCATGAACAGGGTGAATTCGACGGAACGGTTCTGCAGATTGGCTGCCTCGATCAGATTGCCTGACTTCAGCGCCCGCGACAGTTCGGGCAACAGCACGATCGCCACCGCTACACCGACGACACCGAGCGGCAACTGGTAGACGCGGTCGGCATAAGCCAGCGAGGACACGGCACTGTCCTGCGCGGAGGCGATGGCCGTTCCGATCAGCTGGTTGATCTGGGTGATGCCACCGGTGATCGCCGCCGGCAGCGCCAGGATCAGGAGCCGCTTCACGTTCGGCGTCATCCTAGGCCGGCGGAAGCCGATCGAGATGCCCGCATTGCGCACCGCCACCCAGACGATGGCGAGTTGCACGACGCCGGCCGCCAGCACGCCCCAGGACAGGCCGAAGCCGACAGCGTGTGCATCCAGTCCGTGATACCAGGCATAGCCAAGCACGCTGATGAGGATGATGTTGAGGAAAGCCGGCGCGATTGCCGCGGCGAAATAGCGCCGCAAGGAGTTCAGCATGCCCGCCATCATGGCGGCGAGCGACATGCAGATGAGATAAGGGAACATGATCGTCGCAAGCGTGACGGTCGTCTCGAACTTGCCCGGCGTGTCGGCAAAGCCCGGCGCCACCAGGTAGCGCACGATCAGCGGCATGGCCAGTTCCATGGCGATGGTCAGCGCCAGGAGCGCGGTGAACAGCACCCCGAACACCTCTTCGGAAAAACGCCTGGCGCCATCGGTGCCGTGTGTCTCGATCTCCTTGGCGAACAGCGGCACGAAGGCGGCATTGAACGCGCCCTCGGCGAACAGCCGGCGAAAGGTGTTGGGGAACTGGAAGGCGGCATTGAAGGCGTCCGCGACCGGTCCGGTGCCGAGTGCGGCCGCCATCAGCATCTCGCGGCCGAAACCGAGCGCACGGCTCATCAGCGTGCCGGACGCGACGGTAGCGAATTTCTTGACGAGACTCATGCGTTCGCAAACTGCCTGTGGGATTGGAAGAAGGGGATGATGGCCGTCACTCGGCGGCTGCCTTGGCCTTGCCGCCGCGTTCGAGCGCTACACCTTCGAGCGTCGCTATCAGCCGGTTGCGGATGGTGGCGATGCGGGCCGGGTTGTCGATCTTCTGACCGGTCAGGTCGGTGACATAGAAGGTGTCGATGACCTTCTCGCCGAAGGTGGTGATATGCGCCGATGCGATGTCGAGCGACAGGTCGGATAGTGTTCCGGTGATTTCCGACAGCAGGCCGGGGCGGTCGAGCCCCTCGACCTCGATCACCGAAAACCGGTTCGACAATGCGTTGCGGATTTCGGCGCGTGGCGGAATCTTGAAGACCTTGGATCCGCGCCTTGGCTTGGTGCGTTTCTCGATCATCTCCGGCAGCCAGCTCTTGCCCGACAGCACGTCCTCGATCAGCCGGCCGACACGCTCGGCGCGCCGGCGTTCGTCCTCGTCGCGGTCGAATTCCCTCGAGATCAGGATCGTGTCCAGCGCGCGGCCGTCCGACGTGGTGAAGATCTGCGCGTCGACGATGTTGCCGCCGGCGCCGGCGCATGCCCCGGCAATCACCGAGAGAAGACGGGGATGGTCCTGCGCCAACACGGTGATTTCGGTAACCGCCTCGAACTGGTGGGTCTTGACCATGGTGGCGAGCTTGTTGCCCGCCGCGTCCGCCTCGCGGATGAATTCGGCGTGGCGAAGCTGGTCCGGCAGGTCCACCGTCAGGAGGTAGTTTTCATAATGCAGCCCGACATAGCGCTTGCGCGCCTTGTCGGGCCAGTCGGCGAGCGCCTCGGCCAGGCGTTCGCGCGCCGCCGCCGTGCGTTGGGCGCGCGAGACCTCCGAAAAGCCGCCGGTCAGCAGCAGTTCGGTCTCGTAGTAGAGCGTACGCAGCAACTGGCCCTTCCAGCCGTTCCACACGCCCGGTCCGACGCCCCTGATGTCGCAGACGGTGAGGATCAACAGCATCTTCAGCCGCTCGACCGATTGCACGATCGAGGCGAAGTCCTCGATCGTCTTGCGGTCGTTGAGGTCGCGGGTCTGCGCCGTCATAGACATGACGAGGTGGTTCTCGACCAGCCAGGCGACAGTTTCCGTATCGGCCGGCGAAAGCCCCATATGCGGGCAGATCCGCCTTGCGATCCTGGCGCCGGCCTCGGAATGGTCCTCTGGTCTGCCCTTGGCGATGTCGTGCAGCAGGACGGCGACATAGAGCGCCTCGCGGCTTTTCTTCAGCCCGGGCATCAGCGCATGCGACAGCGGATGCACCTTCTCGCCGTCGCCGCGCTCGATCTCGGCCAGCACGCCGATGCAGCGGATCAGGTGCTCGTCGACCGTGTAGTGGTGGTACATCGAGAACTGCATCATGGCGACGATCTTGCCGAAATCCGGGATCAGCCGGCCCAGCAATCCCGCCTCGTTCATCCGCCGCAGGTTGAGCTCGGCGTTGCGGTCCGAGGTCAATATGTCGAGGAACAGCCGGTTGGCTTCCTCGTCGCGCCTGAGCGACTTGTTGACCAGGCCGAGCGAACGGGTGAGCAGTTTCAGCGCATCGGGATGGAATTCCAGCCCGTGCTTGTCGGCAAACCAGAACAGCCTGAGAAGATTGACCGGGTCGCGCTCGAAGACGCCGTCGTCGGCGATGTTGATGCGATGGTTGTCGACGATGAAGTCCGACGTGCCGGCAAGCTTGCGCTTGCGGCGCTGGAAGGTGAGGAAGATGCGGTTGAAGCCGGGAACATGCTTGGCCTGCTCCTCCTCCAGCGCGGCGCAGAAGATGCGGGTCAGGTCGCCGACATCCTTGGCGACGAGGAAATAGTGCTTCATGAAGCGTTCGACCGCCGACAGGCCGGGATGGGTCGTATAGCCGAGCCGTTCGGCGATCTCGCGCTGAATGTCGAAATGCAGCCGCTCCTCGGCCTTGCCGGTGAGGAAGTGCATGTGGCAGCGCACCGCCCACAGGAAATCCT
This sequence comes from Mesorhizobium sp. B2-7-3, assembly GCF_006440715.1. NCBI lineage: Bacteria > Pseudomonadati > Pseudomonadota > Alphaproteobacteria > Hyphomicrobiales > Phyllobacteriaceae > Mesorhizobium > Mesorhizobium sp. B2-7-3. The sequence continues at coordinate 320,618 of NZ_VFTY01000004.1, read as the reverse complement.
CGGCCTTCTGGAACTCGCGGTACTCGGCTTCGGTGAAGACGCCTTTTTCGACCAGTTCCTCGCCGGTGCGCACCCGGTAAAAATATTTGCCGATCCAGAACAGCGTCTGCAGGTCGCGCAGGCCGCCCTTGCCGTCCTTGACGTTGGGCTCGACCAGATAGCGGCTTTCGCCGGCCTTGGCATGGCGCTCGTCGCGTTCGGCAAGCTTGGCCTGCACATATTCCGGGCCGGTCGTGCGTACCACCTCATGGTCGAAGCGCAGCATCAACTCGTCATAGAGCTTGCGTTCGCCCCACAGGAAACGGGCTTCCAGGATCGAGGTGCGGATGGTGATGTCGGTGCGCGACAGCCTGAGGCACTCATCGATGTTGCGGGTGGCATGGCCGACCTTCAGCCCCATGTCCCACAGCATATAGAGCATATATTCGACCGTCTGTTCGCCCCACGGCGTCTGCTTGTAAGGCAGCAGGAACAGAAGGTCGATGTCGGATCCCGGCGCCAGCGTGCCGCGGCCATAGCCGCCGACGGCAACGACCGCCATGCGTTCGGCCGAGGATCGGTTCTTCACCCGGTAGACATGGGTTGCGGCAAAATCGTAGAGCGAGCGGATCAGCTCGTCCATCAGGTGCGACAGCCGTTCGGCGCAGGCATTGCCGCCGCCATCTTGTCTCAGCATGGCCTCGGCTGTCTTGCGGCCCTCGGCGAGACGCCCCTTGAGAAGCTGAAGGACGGCCGTGCGGATGCCCTTGCTGGAACCGTCGCCGGCGCTGGCCGCGGTCAGCGCGGTCATCTCGCGGCGCAAGGGTTCGCCGTCGATCAGTTCATCGAGCTTCAGTGAGATTTTCGCCATAGATACCGGTTGGCCTTGCCTTTTGGGCGGCGTCTATAGCGTGTTTTCGCGGCGCTGGGTATGGGCCTGCTGTCAATCCGGCGATCGCTCTAGTCGTTTGCCTCGACTGAAGCGAGCGGGACGACAATCTGCCGCCGTAGCCTGCAGAGATCGGTGATCTGCCGCGCTGCCCGGCTGGCCTCCCTGCGGATACGCGCGAGAGCCCGTATCCTGTGTCCATTGGCGAGCCCGCTTGCGACCCACTCAGCCTCCCGGCCCTGTTCGAGCAGGCTCGGCAACCTATTGCCCACGAACTGGTCCTGCGCACAGAGCGCCGGAACAAGCTGGTAGATTGTCTTGCCGGTCGAGATCGCGAATGTGGGATCGAAGATGAGACTGTCCACCGCCACATTCACATCGGCGGTTGTCTCGAGAAGGGCGCGTGCCGTCTGCCGGGAGAGCAGGTATCCGCCCGTCCCTATATGGTTCTTGCGGAGCCTGAACAGGGAAAACCCGCCGCCGACGGGAAACCTCTCCCGCTGGATCACGGTTGTGTGGAAGAATGTCTCGAGCTTGACGACATCTGCGTCGGCGGGGATCCAGCTCGCATCGGCAAGCAGCCTATCGGCTTTCGCGGAAAACACCATGTCGTCCTCGAAGACGGCGCCGTACGGCGCGTCGTCTTGCGCGATGATGGCCCAGCAGGCGCGATGGCTGTGCAAGCATGCGATCTCGCTGCCGGACAGACGTCGCACCGCATATCGTGCATGCTGGCGCTGCAGCGCGAGGTCTGGCCGGTCCCTTGCATCGATTGCGGCAACCCGCTCGAATCCGAGGCCGATGCGCGCAAACTCCGCCGTCATATGGGCAAGCCGGTCGGGGGACCTATCGAGGTTGATGACCAGACACTTCATTTCTTTAACAAAACTTTTTTCTTATGGCGCTCTATAGCACATGCGGAACCAGAGTTTTTATTTATGAGAAGGACTTGGTTTTTTGTAAATAAACAGGGAAACACGGATGTTTACCATCTCCTGGCTGGAATCACTATCGATATTTTGGATAGAGCAGGATTCAATTTCTGTGTCCGCTCGCCACACGGCAAGGTGGAAGCAACGCGGAGCTCTATATTTATCTTGGCAGGCTTTGGAGCTTCCTGCCATAGATGTCGGTCGGGCTTGCCTTCCGGCGGAGCTCAAGCGCATTCCTGCGGCGCCGGATATGGACTTGCCGGCCGTCAGGCAAGATTAGTCGGCTTCCCAGTCGTCTCGAAGGGGACAACGATGTGTCGCCGACCTCTGCAGAAGCCGAGAACCCACCGCGCTGTCCGTCCGCCTTCCCTCATTATTCTTTCAGCCGTCGGGCTTCTGCGTTTCGCGGCAAGCTCATTACCGGTTCTTGCGGCATCCCGCTCTTGGCCAAGCAGGCTTGGCAGTCGGTCGCTGACGAACTGGTCCTGCACACACAGCGCAGGGACGAGCTGGTAGATCGTCTTGCTGGATGAGACCCCGAACGCCGGGGTGAAAAGTAGATCGTCGGCGGTGATATTGATCGTTTCAGTCGCTTCGAGGAGATCGCGCGCGGCCTGTCTGGAGATAATGTAACCCCCGGTCCCCGGATGGTTCTTGTAAAGCCTGAACGCGGAAAAACCATGACCGGCGGCGATCCTTCGCCGGTGGATGAGGGTCTTCTTGAAGTACGTTTCCAATTTGACAATGTCGGCATCGGGCGGAATCCATCCGTCGTCAGCAAGCAACGGACTGGCCTTTGCTGAAAAAACCACGTCATCCTCGAAAACGGCGCCGTAGCGAGCCTCGTCCTGCGCCAGCATCGTCCAGCAGACGCGGTGGCTGTGCAGGCAGGCGACCTCGCTGGCCAACAAACGCCGGGACGCATAAATCGGATGTTGCGGTTGCTGCCCGAGTTCAGGGTGGCTACGTGCATCGACCGCCGCAACGCGTTGGAACGCGACGCCGATCCGGGCGAACTCTGCACTTATGTGTGCAAGTCGGTCCGGGGACCGATCTAGGTTTATGACCAGGCACTTCATTGTCGACAAAGGTCCAGCGGGATGGGCGGCGAACGATATATTAGAAGCGGCGCGCTTTTTAGTGTGGGCGCGCGGTTGTGTACAGTTTTCGCCATTTGGTCAATCCGCTGGGTTCGGAGAACCGAATTCAAAACAGCCCTTGACCTTCCAGTTACTGGAAGCACTACCTCTGCCTCGAAGCAGGTGCATCGAGGCATTAGAGATGACGCATTCAGATCACGATCATCACACGCATGGCGCTCATGGCGGCTGCTGCGCGGCAAAGGGCACGGGCGGAGATTCGGATGCGGTTCTGCGCGATCCGGTCTGCGGCATGACGGTGGAGCCGGCCGCCGGCAAGCCGACATCCGAGCATGGCGGCCGCCTCTATCATTTCTGCAGCGAGCGATGCCGTTCGAGGTTCCAGGCCGAGCCGGAAAGCTACCTGACCGCCGTTGACCCTGTCTGCGGCATGATCGTCGACCGCGCCGACGCCAGGTATTTCGCCCGCCATGAAGGCCAGGGCTTCTATTTCTGTTCGGCCGGCTGCAAGGCGAAGTTCGAGGCGGCGCCGCAAACTTATCTCGGCGACAGGCCGGCGCCGGCGCCGATGCCCAAGGGCACGCAATACACTTGCCCCATGCATCCGCAGATCATCCGCGACAAGCCCGGCTCCTGCCCGATCTGCGGCATGGCGCTCGAGCCCATGGGCGTGCCGACGGGCGATGAAGGGCCAAATCCCGAACTGGTCGACTTCACCAGACGCCTCTGGGTGAGCGCGGTGCTGTCGGTCCCGCTGCTGATCTTCGCCATGGCGCCGATGGTAGGCCTGCCGCTTGAGGGCCTGGTCGAGGATCGCGCGAAGGTCTGGATCGAACTGGTGCTGGCGAGCCCGGTGGTGCTGTGGGCCGCTTTCCCGTTTTTCCATCGCGGCTGGGACTCGATGCTCAACCGCAGCCCCAACATGTGGACGCTGATTTCGCTGGGTGTCGGCGCCGCCTATCTCTACAGCGTCGTGGCCACGCTCTTCCCGGACATCTTTCCGCATCAGTTTCGCGGCCATGGCGGTGCGGTGCCGGTCTATTTCGAGGCGGCCGCCGTCATCGTCGCGCTGGTCTTCCTCGGCCAGGTGCTGGAACTGCGCGCCCGCGAGAAGACCGGATCGGCGATCCGAGCTTTGCTCGACCTCGCGCCGAAGACCGCGCGGCGGGTCGCCGAGGACGGCGCCGAGATCGATGTCGGGCTGGACGAGGTCAAGACCGGCGATCGCCTGCGCATCCGTCCCGGCGATGCCGTCCCGGTCGACGGCACGGTGCTCGAAGGCCGCTCCTCCATCGACGAATCGATGATCACGGGCGAGCCCTTGCCGGTCGAGAAGGCCGAAGGCAACGCCTTGACCGGCGGCACGCTCAATAAGAACGGCTCGCTGATCATGCGCGCCGAACGGATCGGCGCCGAGACGACGCTGTCGCGCATCGTCGAACTCGTCGCCAAGGCACAGCGCTCGCGCGCCCCGATCCAAGGCCTGGCCGACCGCGTTTCCTTCTACTTTGTCCCGACCGTCGTCCTGGTCGCGATCGCCGCATTCGTCGCCTGGGCGATCTTCGGCCCCGAGCCCAGCCTGATCTTCGCCATCGTCTCGGCGGTTTCGGTGCTGATCATCGCCTGTCCCTGTGCGCTGGGTCTCGCCACACCGATGTCCATCATGACCGCCACCGGGCGCGGCGCGCATGCCGGTGTGCTGATCAAGGAAGCCGCCGCGCTCGAGCGCTTCGCCTCCGTCGACACGCTGATCGTCGACAAGACCGGCACGCTGACCGAGGGCCGGCCGAAATTGACCGATGTCGTTGCTGCCAGCGGCTTTTCCGAGGACGAATTGCTGAGATGCGCCGCGACCCTGGAAAAAGGGTCGGAGCATCCGCTGGCCGAGGCCATCGTCGACGGAGCCGGCCAGCGCGGCGTGAAGATCGCCGAGGCCGGCAGCTTCGAGGCGGTTACCGGCAAAGGCGTTTCCGGCACGGTGTCGGACAAGAAGGTCGCGCTCGGCAATGCCGCGATGATGGCCGATCTCGCCATCGACGTTTCCGGGGTCCTGGCCAGCGTGGAAGCCTTGCAGGGCGATGGCAAGACGGTGATGTTCGTCGCTGTCGACGGCAAGCTGGCCGGCATCGTCGCCGTCGCCGATCCGGTCAAGGCGACCACGGCCGAGGCGATCAAGGCACTGCATGGCAGCGGGCTGCGGATCATCATGGCGACCGGCGACAATGAGCGCACGGCCAGGGCGATCGCTGGACATCTCGGCATAGACGAGGTTCGGGCAGGTCTGTTGCCGGAACAGAAGGCAGCGCTGGTCGAGGAACTGCGCGGCAAGGGTGCCGCCGTCGCCATGGCCGGCGACGGCGTCAACGATGCGCCCGCGCTTGCCGCCGCCGATGTCGGCATCGCCATGGGAACGGGCGCCGATGTCGCGGTCGAAAGCGCCGGCATCACCTTGGTCAAGGGCGACCTCAACGGCATCGTCCGCGCCCGAACGCTGGCCCAGGCGACCATCGGTAATATCCGGCAGAACCTGTTCTTCGCCTTCCTCTACAATGTGCTTGGTGTGCCGGTCGCGGCCGGCGTGCTTTATCCGCTCACCGGCACGCTACTGTCGCCGATGCTGGCGGCGGCGGCGATGAGCCTGTCCTCGGTCTCGGTGATCGCAAACGCATTGCGCCTGAGAACGTTGAAACTGTGAGATTAACCCCCAGATACGAAATCCAAACCGACAGGAGACCATGAATGACCTTGGCTAAAAAACTCGTGCTGCTGCTGATGGGCGCCGGAATGCTGCTTGCCGTCTTCCTCGAAAGCGTGCCGGCGCAGAGCGAGGAGATGAAGCACGACATGGGTGCCATGGCCATGGGGGCGGAAAGCCCTTCCACGGCGGGCTACAAGGCGGCGATGGACAAGATGCATACCGACATGATGGCCTCCCAATATACCGGCAACGCCGATGTCGATTTTGTCCGCGGCATGATCCCGCATCATCAGGGGGCGATCGACATGGCCAAGGTCGAACTGGCCAACGGCAAGGATCCGGAAATCCGCAAACTCGCCGAACGCGTCATCGCCGCGCAGGAAGCCGAAATCAAGCAGATGCAGGACTGGCTCGCCGCCCATCCGGTGAAGTAAGGCATCAACGGCGGCGACCGGAGAACCCGAGCTCCATCCTGGATTTCTCCGTATGCTTGTGATGCCATGCGCCTCGATCGCTTACCCAGGAGCCCCCATGCCCACGACGACAAGAACCACCAAGCTGCCTTCGGGCGAAGCCGTCCAGGTGCTGGGACAGGGCACCTGGAAAATGGGCGAGGATGCCCGCCGTCGAGCCGGGGAGGTCAATGCCTTGAAGCTTGGGCTGGACCTCGGCATGACGCTGACCGACACCGCCGAAATGTATGCCAGCGGCGGCGCCGAGGAGGTGGTGGCCGAAGCCATCGCCGGCCGGCGCGAAGAACTCTTTCTCGTCTCCAAGGTGCTGCCGTCCAATGCTTCGCGCACCGGCGTGCCGGCGGCTTGCGAGAAAAGCCTGAAGCGCTTGCGCACCGACCGCATCGATCTTTATCTCCTGCACTGGCCGGGCAGCGTGCCTTTGGCCGAGACCGTCGACGCTTTCGAGGCTCTGAAGAAGGCCGGCAAGATCCGCCACTGGGGCGTCAGCAATTTCGATACCGATGAAATGGAAGAGCTCACCGGTTTGCGCTCGGGCGGCAATGTCCAGACCAATCAGGTGCTCTACAATCTGATCCGGCGCGGCCCCGAATTCGACCTTGCACCATGGAGCCGCCAGCGCGGCATTCCTCTGATGGCCTATTCGCCGGTCGAGCAGGGCGCGTTGGCGCGCAATGCCAGGCTGGAGGCCATCGCCACCCGTCACAATGCGACCCCTGCGCAAATCGCCTTGGCCTGGGTGATGCATCAGGACGGCGTTATCGCCATTCCCAAGGCCAGCAGCCAGGAACACGTCCGCCAGAATTTTGCCGCGCTGGACATAAAGCTTACGGCCGATGACCTCGCCGATCTCGACCGTGCATTCCCCCCACCGACGCGCAAGCGCGGACTGGAAATGATCTGACTATTTCCCCGCCAGCCCCTTCAGCCGGTAAAGCGCCTCCAGCGCTTCCTTGGGGGTCATCTCGTCGGGATTGATCTCACCGAGTGCCGCGCCCACAGCGTCGCTCTTCACCGGCTTTGGCGCCTCTCGCTTCACCGCCACCGAAAACAGCGGCAGGTCATCGACCAGCCGGTTGGTCTTGCCGGAGACCTCGCCTTCCTCAAGCTGATGCAGAACTTCCTTCGCGCGGCCCACCACCGCTTCCGGCAGGCCGGCAAGGCGGGCTACCTGCACGCCGTAGGAGCGGTCGGCGGCACCCTTGCCGACCTCGTGCAGGAAAACGACGTCGCCCTCCCACTCCTTGACCCGCATGGTGACATTGGAAAGCCGCGCCAGCTTGCCGGCGAGCGACGTCATTTCGTGGAAGTGGGTGGCGAAGATCGCCCGGCAGCGGTTCTTCTCGTGCAGATACTCCACCGCCGCCCAGGCAATCGACAGCCCGTCGAAGGTGGCGGTGCCGCGGCCGATCTCGTCGAGGATCACCAGCGCCCGTTCGCCGGCCTGGTTGAGGATCGCCGCTGTCTCCACCATCTCGACCATGAAGGTCGAGCGGCCGCGCGCCAGGTCGTCCGACGCGCCGACGCGTGAGAACAGCCGGTCGACGACGCCGATATGGGCCGATGTCGCCGGCACGAAGGAGCCGGTCTGGGCCAGGATGGCGATCAGCGCGTTCTGCCGCAGGAACGTCGACTTGCCACCCATGTTGGGGCCGGTCAGCAGCCAGATCGCGCCGTTCTTGGCATTGCCCTCCGGCGAGAGGTCGCAATCGTTGGCGACGAATGGGCCTTCGCCCGAACGGCGCAGCGCCTGTTCGACCACCGGATGCCGCCCGCCTGAAATCTCGAAGGCAAGGCTGGAATCCACCACCGGCCGGCACCAGGCCTCGCTTTCCGACAGAAGCGCAAGCGCTGCCGACACGTCGAGCACGGCGAGCGCGTCGGCGCCGGCGCGGATCGCCTCGGCCGCGTCGACCGCTTCCGCCGTCAGCGCATCGAAGGCGGCCAGTTCGATGCTCAGTGCCCGGTCGGCGGCATTGGCGATCTTGGTCTCGAGCTCGGCGAGTTCGGTCGTGGTGAAACGCATGGCGTTGGCCATGGTCTGGCGGTGAATAAAGCGCGCCTTGGCGCCATCGCTGCCAGTCATGACGGCGTGATGATTGGCCGTCACCTCGATGTAGTAACCCAGCACATTGTTGTGCCGGATCTTCAGGGAGCGTATGCCGGTTTCCTCGATCAGCGAGCGCTCCAGTCCGGCAATCACTTTTCGCGACTCGTCGCGCAACGCCCGCATCTCGTCGAGGTCCGGGTGGTAGCCGCCGCGAACGAAGCCGCCGTCGCGTTTGAGCAGCGGCAGCTCCTCGCCGAGCGCCTGGGTGAGATGTTGGGCAAGCGCCTTGGGCAGCGCCTTGATCGCGGCCATCGCGCCGGCCAACTCCTGGGGCAGGGCGATCGCGGCAAAGGTTTCGGCGATGGCACCGGCCGCCTCGAAACCAGCGCGGAGCGCGCCGAGATCGCGTGGCCCGCCCCGGTTGAGCGCCAGCCTGGACAGGGCGCGAGGCATGTCGGCGACGCTCTTCAGGCTCATCCGCACCGCCTGGCAAAGCCTGACCTCGGAGCGGAAGAACGAGACGGAGTCCAGCCGCGCGCCGATGGCCGCCGGGTCGGTCAGCGGCGCCATCAGCCGGTCGGCGAGCAACCTCGCGCCGCCACCGGTCACCGTGCGGTCGATCGCCTTGAACAGCGAACCCTCGCGGCTGCCGGACAGCGTACGCAACAGTTCGAGATTGCCGCGCGTCGCCGGATCGATGAACAGGGTCGAACCCTGCTCCTCGCGCTCGGGCCGCGACAGCGGCGGCCGCTCGGCCTTTTGCGTTTTCTCGACATAGGCGATGGCGCCCGAGATCGCCGACAATTCGGCGCGCGAAAACGTGCCGAAACTGTCCGGTGTCGCCACCTCGAAGAAACGCGCGATCCGCCCCGTGGCCGAGGCCGAATCGAACAGGCTCGGCGGCTGTGGGCTGGCGACACGGCCGAGCACGTCGAACACCGGCTTCAGGTCGGGATCATGGAACACCGGCTCGGCGACTATGAGTTCGCGCGGATCGACACGGAAGATGTCGGCCAGCAGCCGGTCGGCGGTGGTCTCGGCGACGCGGAAAGCACCAGTCGAGATGTCGATCCAGGCAATTGCAAAGCTGTGCTCGCTGCCGCCCTTCACCCGACCCAACGCCATCAGATAACTCGATTCCGACGGCGCCAGCAGTTTGTCCTCGGTGATGGTGCCCGGCGTCACCAGCCGCACTACGTCGCGGCGCACGACCGATTTGGAGCCGCGCTTCTTGGCCTCGGCCGGATCCTCGATCTGCTCGCAGACGGCAACGCGGAAGCCCTGGCCGATCAGCTTCTGCAAATAGTCGTCGGCCGCGTGCACCGGCACTCCGCACATTGGAATGTCGTGGCCCTGATGCTTGCCGCGTTTGGTGAGCACGATGCCCAGCGCCCGGCTCGCCTTCTCGGCATCGTCGAAGAACAGCTCGTAGAAATCGCCCATGCGGTAGAACAGCAGCGAATCCGGGTTAGCCGCCTTGATCTCGATGAACTGCTCCATCATCGGCGTGACGGCGGCAGCGCCGGGCTGCGGCGGCGTCATCGCCTCGGGGGCGGCGTCGGGCTCGTTTGGGCTGTGCATGTTCATGGCGCGGCACGCTAGCAGATGTGATGGCGGGGTTTAATGCCAGGCCATCGAAAAGCAGGGGAAGACCGCGAGCTGTCTTCATGGAACGGCTGTTCAGCTGCATTGCCCGACGCGGCGATCGCGAATATCTGTCATCTTGGGCAATAATGGCGGGGGCGTCATGGACAAAGACGGGCACGAAACGTTCGAGGAGATGGTGGGACCTATCGACTCGGCGCTCGAGCGCTTCTGGCTCATGACAGCTCGGCACGCCAGCCAACGGTTGGGCAGGCTTAAGTTTGTAGCAGCCAAGCGCCTTCCTTTCGCGCTGCCGCTCAGCGGTCCGTTGTCCCACCTGGATAGCGGCATTCGGCTTGCAGCTTACGTGCTCAGCCACGATCCGCTGCTGATCTACACGCCGATCGGCGGCGAGCGCCCCCTCAACTCAGTGGTGGCAATCGGCCGTCGCCTGGCCTCGCGCCGCGCCGTGTTCCTGCTGATGCCGAGTTGGACGCTTGAGCGGCCCCATGTCGTCGCGAAGCTTGGCAGGGATCTCGCCTGGTACCGTGAGAGCTTCTCGCTTCACGAACTGATCTTTCTTTGATGGCCGGGTTGCCGGTGGTGAGCACGCCCAGCCTTGGCGGCCGGGATGTCTTTTTCGATCCGGACTATTGCATCATCGCCGAGCCCGATCCGGCGGCGATCCGGCGCGCTGTCGAGACGTTGCGCGACCGCGCCATTCCGCGCGAGGAGATACGCGACCGCACGCTGGCCAAGGTGCGGGCTCAACGGGAGGAACTCACAGTGTTCCTGTCCGACCTGTTGAAGAGGATGGGAAGCAGCCAACCGCCGCTGACGCAATGGCCGTTTCCCGGAACCAGGACGCTGCGGCGCTGGGCAACGGCCCGCCAGCATGCGGATGAAATCACGACATTGGGAACGGCGCGGAAAGGCTTCTGACCGGCCGTCTCCGCTTTGAAGCAGCTTTGCCCAGCTTCGTGGTTTACACGCGGCGGCCCGTGGTCTTAATTCGCAAGCACACAGGTACCCGCTTCAAGGAGGTGCCGCACCGGCGAGGAAATCAAAAGCACCATGGCCAGGAAAACCGAGAACAACGGTCCGTCCGTCAGCGCGCAGGAAGCGCTCGAATTCCACGCCATGGGCCGGCCCGGCAAGCTGGAGATCGTCGCCACCAAGCCGATGACGACGCAGCGCGATCTCAGCCTCGCCTATTCGCCAGGCGTGGCAGTGCCCGTGCGCGCCATCGCCGAGGATCCATCCAAAGCCTTCGACTACACGACGCGCGGCAACATGGTCGCCGTCATCTCAAACGGCACCGCCATTCTTGGCCTCGGCAATCTCGGCGCGCTGGCCTCCAAGCCGGTGATGGAAGGCAAGGCGGTGCTGTTCAAGCGCTTCGCCGATGTCGATTCCATCGACCTTGAGGTCGACACCGAGGATGCCGACGAGTTCATCAACTGCGTGCGCTTCCTCGGTCCGTCCTTCGGTGGCATCAACCTGGAGGACATCAAGGCGCCGGAGTGCTTCATCATCGAACAGCGCCTGCGCGAACTGATGGACATTCCGGTCTTCCATGACGACCAGCACGGCACCGCCATCATCTCGGCCGCCGGTCTGATCAACGCGCTGGAAATAACCGGCCGCGACATGAAGACCACGAAGCTGGTCTGCAACGGTGCGGGCGCGGCCGGCATCGCCTGTATCGAGCTGATGAAGGCGATGGGTTTTTCGCCAGAAAACATCATCCTATGCGACACCAAGGGGGTTGTCTTCCAGGGCCGCGCCGAGGGCATGAACCAGTGGAAATCGGCGCATGCGGTCAAGACGGAGGCGCGTTCCCTGGCCGAAGCGCTGGACGGCGCTGACGTCTTCCTCGGCCTTTCGGCCAAGGGGGCGCTGACCACCGCCATGGTGCAGTCGATGGCCAAGAACCCGATCATCTTCGCCATGGCTAACCCCGATCCCGAGATCACCCCGGAGGAAGTGGCCGAGATCCGCACCGACGCCATCATGGCCACCGGGCGGTCGGATTACGCCAACCAGGTCAACAACGTGCTCGGCTTTCCCTACATCTTCCGCGGTGCGCTGGATGTCAGGGCCACCACCATCAATGACGACATGAAGATCGCCGCCGCCCGCGCGCTGGCCGAACTGGCGCGCCAGGACGTGCCCGACGACGTCGCCGCGGCCTATCAGGGCAACCGGCCGAAATTCGGCCCCAACTACATCATCCCGGTGCCGTTCGACCCACGCCTGATCTCGGCCATCCCGATCGCCGTGGCCAAGGCTGCAATGGATTCTGGCGTCGCCCGCAAGCCGATCCTCGATCTCGACCGTTACGCGCAGGAGCTTTCCGCCCGCCGCGACCCGATCGCCTCGACGCTGCAGCGCATCTACGACCGCGTGCGCCGCCAGCCCAAGCGCATCGTCTTCGCCGAGGGCGAGGAGGAGCAGGTGATGCGCGCCGCCGTCTCCTACGTGAACCAGCGGCTCGGCACCGCCATCCTGCTCGGTCGCGACGACGTCATCAAGGAGAACGCCAGGCACGCTGGCATCGACCTGAACAAGCAAGGCATCGAGATCATCAATGCGCGCCTGTCGCGCCGCAATTCGATCTACACCGACTATCTCTACGAGCGCATGCAGCGCAAAGGCTTCCTGTTCCGCGACTGCCAGCGGCTGATCAACAACGACCGCAACCATTTCGCCGCCTGCATGGTGGCGCTGGGCGACGCCGACGGCATCGTCACCGGCGTGACCCGCAACTATTCGACCGCGCTCGACGACATCAGGCGCGTCATCGACGCCAAGCCCGGTCACCGCGTCATCGGCGTCTCGATCGTGCTCGCGCGCGGCAAGACGGTGCTCGTCGCCGACACCGCCGTGCACGACATGCCCAACGCCGAGCAGATCGCCGACATCGCCGAGGAAGCGGCGGGCTTCGCGCGCCGCATGGGCTACGAGCCAAGGCTCGCCATGCTTGCCTATTCCACTTTCGGCCATCCACAGGGCGAACGTTCCGAGCGCGTCCAGGAAGCCGTGCGCATCCTCGACAAGCGCCGCGTCGATTTCGAATACGATGGCGAAATGGCCGCCGACGTCGCACTCAACGCCCGCGCCATGGCGCAATACCCGTTCATAAGGCTGACCGGTCCGGCCAACGTCCTGATCATGCCGGCTTTCCACTCGGCCTCCATCTCGACCAAGATGCTGCAGGAACTGGGCGGCTCGACCGTCATCGGCCCGCTGCTGGTCGGCCTGAACAAGCCGGTGCAGATCGTGTCGCTGAATGCCAAGGACAGCGATATCGTCAACATGGCGGCGATCGCCGCCTATACGGCGGGGGCTTGAGGGGCTTCCCCCGTGTTGGACGCCTCACGCCAGCCGCATCACCTGCTTGTGGCTGGCGATCTCCGACAGCAGCCAATCCCGGAACAGCCTGACGCTGATTGAAATGCGGTTGCCCGGCTTCTGCCACAGGCAGTAGCTCTGTGGAATTGCGTGGCGGATCGTGAAGGGCGCGACCAACTGGCCGCTGGCCAGCAGGTCCTCGACCATGATGTTGTCGGCCAGCGCCATTCACGGCCTCACGGACGGCAAGCGCCGGGTCGTGGAAGATCGGGCTCGCGTCTGACCTTCGACATCGATTGCCTCGACCCGGCCTATCTCCCGGCACGGGCACTCATTGTCGGCGCCGACGTTGTGGAGGTGGCGCCCGCCTATGACCACGCCGATGTCACGTCGCTTGCCGGGGCGGCGGTGCTGCAGCACTATCTCGGCCTGCTCGCGGAACGAAACGGCTGACAGCGCGCCGACTTCACCCCGGCGCGAACGCCCGCGCCGCCTCCACGACTTCCTCCGCCTGGTCCTGCCGCAGCAGGTCGATGGGAATACGCCCATCAAGGTGCGCCGCTGGACGGGTCAGCCACAGCCATGCGAGTCTCGGATTGCCGATCAGCTCCAGCACGTCGCTTATGCCCGCGACCGGCCTGCCATCGACGAACTGCGCCAGCGGGAAGACGTGCTTGCGGCCGCCCTTGCGCAGAGCGATGACGTCGCCGCGCCTCTGCCAGCGGTGCAGGGTGGAGCGGGCGATGCGCAGGTTCTCTTCCAGATAGGTCGAGCCGGCGACGCGTCCGGCCCAGTCCTCGATCAGCATCGATTCGAGGTCGTCGGACTGGGGGAGCGCGGCAACTGTTTCAGCCTCTGCCGACAGCGTCGTGGCGGTCATGGCGCCGGCTTCGCCGCGGCGTGCGGCTTCCGCCGCCAGCGCCCGCACGAATTTCTGGGCCAGGCCCGGAAGGTCGGCATGGATGGCGTCGATGGCGCGCTGGTGCTTGGGCGACAGCAAGGTGACGGCGGACGCTATAGAGCCGGCGATCTTGCCGACCGAGACCATTGTGGGGCCGTTGATGGCTTCGTCATAGTGGGCAAGCGCACGCTCGACCCTTTCCGCCACCATGTCGGCGAAATCGTCCTGCGTGATGCCGGTCGTCTTGGTCTGGAATGTCGTCTTGGTCTGAAATCTTGTCATGCATCTGTTTTCTGGGCCGCGCGCTCTCCTCCCTTGGCCGCGGCCGGTTGTTGAACGGTTACGGCGGAAAGTGGAAAGTGCGACGGCAACGGATGCAGCGACCCGACAGGTTGCTGTCCTGCATTGCTTCACACCCCGATTAGCATGTCGAAATGTCAGTCACGGCACGCTCGCATTTGCGTGTAGGAGCGGTATGTGACAACTGCGCGACGATGAGAAGCTGTCCGCGCTTGCCTCCTTTCCCCAACAGCGAGCGAAGAGAAAGGGCGTTGTTACAGCAACCCCGCCTGCTCGGCCTCTTTGCGCAGGTTCTGCCTTGGCCTGGGGCCGATCTGCTGGATCACCAATCCGGCCGCCAGTGAGCCAAGATCGCCGCAGGTCTGGAGGTCGCGTCCTTGTGTGTAGCCATGCAGGAAACCGGCGGCGTAGAGATCGCCGGCGCCCGTCGTGTCGACCAGTTCCTTGATGGCGGTCGCCTGGATGATCACGGTCTCGTCGCCACGCACGATAACCGAGCCCTTTTCGGAGCGGGTAACCGCCGCGAGCTTGCAATCCTTGCGGATCCGCGCCAGCGCTTCCTCGAACGATGACGTCTGGTAAAGCGACTTGATCTCGTGGCTGTTGGCAAAAACGATATCGACCGTGCCCGAACGCATCAGGTCTAGGAACTCGTCGCGGTAACGGTCGACGCAGAACGAATCCGACAAGGTCATCGATACTTCGCGGCCGGCCGCGTGCGCCAGTTTCGCCGTCTGCCGGATGGCTTCCTTGGCGCGCGGCGGGTCCCACAGATAACCCTCGAAATAGGTCACCTTGGCGCCGGACGCCTTGTCGGCTTCGACATCTTCCGGCCCGAGTTCGACGCAGGCGCCGAGATAGGTGTTCATCGAGCGCTCGCCATCGGGCGTGACGAAGATCATCGAGCGCGCCGTCGGCGGCTCGCCCTCGAGCGGCTTGGTGTCGAAGGCGACACCCTGCGCGTGGATGTCGTGCGCGTAGATTTCGCCCAGCGCATCGCTGGAGACCTTGCCGAAGAAGGCGGCGCGTCCGCCAAACGAGGCAACACCGGCCGCCGTGTTGCCGGCGCTGCCGCCGGAGGCCTCGATAGCCGGGCCCATGCGGCTGTAGAGCAATTCGGCGCGCTGCGTGTCGATGAGATTCATCGCGCCCTTGATGATGCCGTTGGTTTCGAGGAATTCCTCCTCGCACTGGGCGATGATGTCGACAATCGCATTGCCGATGCAAAGCACGTCATAATCCGGCATCAATGTCTCCGCCAAAAACCCGGGCCGGCTTCTTGCCATGCCCGCGCGGGTCTACAGCATGACCCTGAAAACTGGCAACCGATTTTCTGTCCTTGCCGCGCCAGCCAGGCGCTACGACAATTCGACCGTGGCCGAAACATTTCGTCGCTATGTCGCCTACATCTGCGCCTGTTCAATCACGGTCCGAAGGCGCGAGCCCATGCCTGCCAAAAGCAACACGACCATCGACCTGGCATTGCTCGGCGTGCTGGCGGTGCTTTGGGGAGCCTCCTATACCTTCATCAAGATCGGCGTAGAGACCATCCCGCCCATCACCTTCATCGCGGCCCGCACCCTGATCGCCGGCGCCATCCTGTTCGCCGTCATCCGCTGGCGCGGGCTTGCCATGCCGGGCGATGCGGCAAGCTGGCGTCGCTTCGCCTTCCAGGCCTGCCTCAACAGCGTCGTCCCGTTCACGCTGATCGCCGCGGCCGAGCGTTCGGTCGACGCCGGCCTTGCCACTATCCTCAACGCCACCTCGCCGATCTTCACCTTCCTGCTGACGGCGCTCATCACCCGTCATGAGCCGGTGACCGCGCGCAAGCTGGTCGGCGTTGGCGCCGGCATCGCCGGCATCTGCCTCATCGTCGGCACGCAGGCGCTTGGCGGCATCGGCCACCAGCTCTGGGCACAGATCGCCATCGTCGCGGCGACGATCTGCTATGCCGGGGCCGCCATTTTCGGCCGAGGCTTCAAGGGCCTCGATCCGATGCTTCCCGCCGCCGGTTCGATGCTGTGCGGCGCTGTCATGCTGGTACCGCTCAGCCTGGCGGTCGACCAGCCATGGACGCTGGCGCCTTCGACGGCTTCCATCCTTGCCCTGCTCGGCCTGTCCGTGTTTTCGACGGCACTGGCTTTCGTCATCTATTTCCGCCTGATCCACACGCTGGGTTCGGTCGGCACCACGTCTCAGGCCTATCTGCGGGTGCCGATCGGCGTCGGCATCGGCGCCGTCTTCCTCGGCGAAAGCCTGGGGCCCACGGCCTGGCTCGGCATGGGGTTTGTCGTCGCCGGCGTGGCGGCCATGACCATACCGGTTCGTAAGCCGGGCTTAGCCCGATAGGCAGATCTGGGGAACATACGAAGGCAAGCAACGGCCCGCGCTTGTGCTCGCGGGCCGCACCGCCTATCTCGGAGGCGTCCTGCCTTGTGGCTGTGTCCGCTGACCTGGGGGTGAAGCACGGTGATTTTCGACGCTGCCCGCATCGCGGCCCTTGAGCTGCTCTCGCCTCCGTTTCGCGCCGTGTTCATCAAGACGCTCGGCCTGACCCTGCTGGCGTTGGTCGCCCTGTGGTTCGGCTTGACCAGCCTTGTCGAATGGCTTGCCCTGCCGTGGCTGCAAACATTGTTGCCCGGCATGCCGTCCTGGGCCGGCTGGTTGGGCGGCATCGTCGCGGCCATCGCGCTGGCCTTCGGCATGGCGCTTCTGATCGCACCGGTCACGGCGGTGATCGCCGGCCTGTTCCTCGACGATGTCGCCGAAGTGGTCGAGCGCACCGATTATCCCGGCGACCCGGCCGGACGCGCCATGCCGGTATTGCGCTCGCTGGTGCTGGCGATAAAATTCTTCGGCGTCGTCATCCTGGGCAACGTCGTGGCGCTGATGCTCCTGCTGGTGCCGGGCATCAACATCGCCGCCTTCTTCATCGTCAACGGCTACCTGCTCGGACGCGAATTCTTCGAATTCGCCGCCATGCGCTTTCGCGGGGAAGAAGAGGCCCGGGCCCTGCGCAGGCAGTATGCCGGTACGGTGTTTCTCTCCGGGCTGGTTGTCGCGGCCTTCCTCGCCGTGCCGCTGCTCAACCTGCTGACGCCGCTCTTCGCCGCCGCCATGATGGTGCATCTGCACAAGGCGATCTCGGCGCGGGAAGTCGCACGCGCGTCGCGGCGCTAAATCTCTTCAGCGTAGCAGAAATCCCCGCCCCAACTCGTCGTCCGGCTCGACAATGAATTCGGCTCGTCCGGAATAATAGGCACGGCCGCCGACGCGGGCGACGATCGCTTCATGCGGGCCGGCCTGCGCTGCTCGCGCCACCGCCCCGGAAAAGCGCGAGCCGGCGATGCTCTCGAACGCTCGCGTCTGTCCCACGGCGATCTCGCCCTTGGCATGCATGGCCGCCAGCCGGGCGGTGACGCCGGAACCGGTCGGCGAGCGGTCGACCTCCGCCTCGGCGAAGACGCAGACATTCCTGGTGGCCTCTCCGGAAAAGGCGTCCTTTCCATCGGTCAGGATGGTGCCATAGAGGAAGGCGAGGTCATCATGATCGGGATGCGACAGCGGAAACTCGGCCTTCAGCCGGTTCGTCAGCGTGGTTGCCGCGTCGACGAAATCGCGCACGCGGTCGCGGCCGAACTCCAAGCCGAATTGATGACAGTCGGCCAGCGCGTAAAAGGCGCCGCCATAGGCGATATCGAAACCGACCTTGCCATAGCCTGTCAGCTCAATCTGTCGATCGCCGGCGAACAGGAACGCCGGCACGCTCTCGAACGACACCGCGCCGGCCTTGCCATCGTTGACCGCGACCGAGGCGACGACCAGGCCGCACGGCGCCTCGATGTTCACGGTGGTGAACGGCTCCTGCTTCGCCACCAGCCCTTGATCGACGGCGTAGCGGCCGAGCGCGACGATGGCGTGGCCGCACATGGTCGAATAGCCCTCATTGTGCATGAACAGCACCGCGAGGTCGGCGCCGGGCAAATCGGGCTCGACCAGCAAAGCGCCATACATGTCATAGTGGCCGCGCGGCTCGAAGATCAGCAACTTGCGCAAATGGTCGAGATTGTCCCGCACATAGGCGCGCTTCTCAAGAATGGTGGCCTTGGGGATAGCGGGATAACCGCCCGTGACGATCCGTAGCGGCTCGCCACCCGTATGCATGTCGACAACGGTAAGGTTCATGCGGCCGAACCCATCCTAGCCCTGGGATTTGCCGAACAGCGCCTGCAGCTTGCCGAACGGCATGGCGGCGCGGGTGAAGCCGAACGTGCCGTCCTGCTGGATCTCGCGCGCCGCCGTCTCCAGCATGCCGTAGGCGAAATTGGTCAGCCATGGCCCAAGCGAAATCCGCTTGGCACCGGCCATGGCGAGGTCGGCGATGGTGAAGCCGGGCCTCGCCATGACATTGACCGGCTTGCCGACCGACGAACACAAGGTCCGCACCATCTCGACATCGCCGATACCAGGTGCATAGAGCACGTCGGCGCCGGCTTTTTCGAACGCCTGCAGCCGCTTGATCGTGTCGTCGAGATCGGACTTGCCCCAGAGGAAATTCTCGGCCCGCGCCGTGAAGACAAAGTCGCGCTTCAGCGCCCGCGCCGCCTCCACCGCTGCGGCGACGCGCTCCACCGCGTGCGAAAACTCGTAGATGGGCTTTTCAGGATCGCCGGTGTGATCCTCGATCGAGCAGCCGGCAAGCCCGGCCGCTTCCGCCGCGAAAATGGTTTCGGCGGCCTGCTCGGCGCTGTCCCCCTTGCCCTTCTCGAGATCGGCCGAGACCGGCAGGTCGGTCGCGCCCGTCACCTCGCGGCAATGATGGATCATCTGGTCGAAGGTCACGGCCCCATCCGGCAGGCCGCGCGAAAAGGCAAAGCCGGCGCTGGTGGTGGCCAGTGCCTTGAAGCCGAAGGATCCGAGCAGCTTCGTCGTGCCCGGATCCCAGGGATTGGGCATGACGAAGGTCGAGGCATGCAGGTCGCGAAAAATCTTGCCCTTGTCCATGAATGCTCCCCCATAACGAGTGTTGGGGCGGATGCTACCGCGCTGTTTGCTGCCGGGCAAACGAATGCGGTTGGTTCAGAAGCGTTTCTCGTTCTCTGCTGCCAATTTCTCGAAAGCGTCGATGTGGCGCATCTCGACAGGCACGGAGGTGGCATCCTTGTGACGGGCAGCGCGCTGCCGAGGTCAGGGAAGCTGACGGCTTGTGCAGAGGCCGCCATCCCCAAAGCCGCAGCAGCACCCCAGGTGAGGATGAAGCGAAGCAGGTACGTTGGCATGGCGGCGCCCCATTGTCGGGCGCGCGGAAGGTAGCACAGCGCTTCGTGGCGTCCAGTGCAGCGGATCAGTGGATCGGCACCAGCCCGGCGAGCTCGCGCATGTCGTCGAACAGGATGCCGCCGGCCTGGATCAAGCCATCGCGGTCCGAATAGGGGTCGCCATGATAGGAGAACACGCGCATGCCGGCGGCGATGCCGGCCTGCGTGCCGGCGACGCTGTCCTCGATGACGATGCAGTCGGCGGGCGGGAAGCCCATCGTTTTGGCCGCATGCAGGAACAGGTCGGGGAACGGCTTGCCGCGCGACACCATGGTGGCGCTGAACATGGCATGTTCGAACAGCGGCAACAGACCGGTCTGGCCAAGCGTTATGTGCATCTTGGAGATCCTGGCCGAGGTGGCGACGCAATAAGCGATGCCGGCCGCGCGGACCGCCTCGATGAACTCCCGGACATGAGGGATCGCCTCGACACCGTGAGCGAACAGATCCGGCAGGCCGGCATTCCAGCGCTCGACGAAATCGGCGCCGAGCCTGACGCTGGTCGTCTCTTCGATCTCCTTCTGCACCGAGACCATGCTGCGGCCGGAGAAGTTCTTGCGGCAATATTCGAAGGTCGTTGGAAAACCGGCGTCGCTCAGCCATTCGGCCAGGCGCCGGTTGGCGAGGTTCTCGGTATCGACCAGGATCCCGTCGCAGTCGAAGATGACGAGCTTTGGCAGGGGGCGTGTTTCAATCATGTTGGATCAGTCTGCCCGGCAAAACGGTTCACTGTGCCGAAACACAGCCAGGCATCAGGCGGTCCCGGTCGATCCGAATCCGCCCGAGCCACGCGCCGTGCCGCCGGCCAGCGAACGCTCTTCAACCGCCACCTGCGTCACCGCGGCGAAAACGATCTGGGCAATGCGCATCCCGCGCGTCACCGCGAAATCCTCGTCGCCGAGATTGACCAGCAGCACCTTCACCTCGCCGCGATAATCGCTGTCGACCGTGCCCGGTGAATTGAGGACGGTAAGGCCGTGTTTGAAGGCAAGGCCCGAGCGGGGCCGCACCTGGCCTTCCATGCCTTCGGGAATTTCCAGGATCAGCCCCGTCGCTACCAAGGCGCGCTTGCCCGGCAGGATCAGAAGCGGCCGGTCTTCAGGCACCGCCGCGCGGAAATCCATGCCGGCGGCGCCGGCGCTTTCATAGGCGGGAAGCGGAAGTCCCTCGCCATGCGGCAACCTGACGAAGCCGACGGTGGGACCGATGACGGAAGGTGTTTGAAGGGCTGCGCGCATAAAATCGATCCTATCGGCGCGAATGTCGATTCGGTCAACTCGACCGCGGCGCTATCAACGGCTTTCTTTCAGGCATCACTGTGGCCTAGCGGAGTTCCATAGGAACCACCGTCGTCTCCTTGATCTCCTCCATGACGAAGGAGGCGGAGACATCGGATAAAGCCACCTTGGCGATGAGCCGCTGGTAGAGCCGGTCATAGGCTTTCACGTCGGCGACGCGGGCGCGCAGCACATAGTCGAGATCACCGGACATCCGGTAGACCCCGATGATCTCGGAAAGACCGGTCACCGCCGCCCGGAATTTCTGCAGCCAGTCGGGGTCGTGATTGGATGTGCGGATCAGGATGAACACCGAAAGGCCCAGCCCGAGCTTCTCGGCATCGACCAGCGCCACGCGGCCGGTGATGACGCCATCTTCCTCCAGCCGCTTGACGCGACGCCAGCAGGCATTGCGCGACAAGGCTACGCGCTCCGACAGCTGGTCGACGGACAGCGTGCCGTCACGTTGCAATTCGGCGAGCAGTTTTCGATCAATTTCGTCAACGCCAAAGCTCATATGGGATGTTTGTCCCATGGAATAGCAAAATACAAGGATATTTTGGGACCAATGAACCGGTGAGGCGTGTCAGGATACTCATATCGAAACGAAAAGCGCTGA
Organism: Mesorhizobium sp. B2-7-3; assembly: GCF_006440715.1. Taxonomy (NCBI): domain Bacteria; kingdom Pseudomonadati; phylum Pseudomonadota; class Alphaproteobacteria; order Hyphomicrobiales; family Phyllobacteriaceae; genus Mesorhizobium; species Mesorhizobium sp. B2-7-3. The sequence goes on along the minus strand of NZ_VFTY01000004.1, from coordinate 299,144 downwards.
AGGGGAAACAGCATGTCGGTCGCAAGGATTTTCACCTCTCATCCGGCCAAGGTCGGCGAAACCTATTTCAGCCATATGGCCTTCGCCGCCTGGTTTTCCTCGCGCCTGCTGATGGCGGCGGGAGCAGCTTTTGTTCACGCTTTCTTGCCATTTCTCTTCGAGACTACCGCCAGCCGAATCATTCGCGAGCTCTACGAGCGGACGCACAACAGAGGCACGCACGCGATCAACGAGCCCGCTGCTCTTCCGGATCGCGCCTAGAGGAAGACAGAAGCGATGTGCCGGTGGGCGGCCTATCTCGGTGAAGCGGTCTTTCTCGAAGACATCCTCACGGCGCCCTGTCACTCGCTGATCGCCCAGAGCCATTGCGCCCAGGAAGCGAAGTCGCCCACCAATGGCGACGGCTTCGGCCTTGCCTGGTATGGCGAGAGGCCAGAACCCGGCCTCTACCGCGATATCCTGCCGGCCTGGTCCGATCCCAATCTGAAAAGCCTGTGCCGGCAGATCAAGTCCAGCCTGTTCCTCGCCCATGTCAGGGCCTCGACCGGCAGCGCCACCAGCCGCATGAACTGCCATCCGTTCATCTCAGAACGCTGGTCGTTCATGCACAACGGCCAGATCGGCGGTTTCGAAAAAATCCGCCGCGCGCTGGAGAACTCGCTGTCCGACGCCGTTTTCGACCAGCGCGAAGGCACCACCGATTCCGAACTCTTTTTTCTGCTCATGATCGACGAGGGTCTTTCGGCCGACCCGCAAGGCGCCGTCTCGCGCGCCACCAGCCGGGTGCTGGAAGCCTCGCGTTGTGCCGGTCTCGAGCCGGCGCTGAAACTGACCGCCGCCTTCTGCGACGGACAGGCATTGTATGCGGTGCGCTATGCCACCGATGGCCAGGCTCCGACGCTTTACACGTCCATTTTCCGCAAAGGGGCCGGCCGCTGCATCGTCTCCGAACCCTTCGATCGCGAGGGCGGCGACTGGCAGGCGATTCCGCCATCGAGCTTCGTCACCATGACCAGGGATGGCATCGACATACATCCATTCGCTCCGGTCGCGGCAAAACTGGCGCTGGTTGGATAGGCTTTCGCCGCATTGAGTAACGTCGCGGGACAGCGCCCCCCTCTGTCCTGCCGGACATCTCCCCCACAAGGGGGGAGATCGGATGCCTCAATGGCTTTCGCCAATCCCCAGCGTTGCAGGACAGAGCGAAGCGCCGAAAACTGCCAATCTCCCCACCGGTGGGGAGATGTCCGGCAGGACAAAGGGGGCGCCGTAGAGTGACGACCTCAATCATGGCGTGCAGCGTGATGATCGGCTGCAATTGGTCGGCAAACGCTGGTCGGAGGCGCGGCTGCTCGGCATCGCCAGGGCGATGATGCCCTTGACCAGCGGCTTTCGCCGTCCGCCCGGCTATTGAGCGAAGCGATCCAATCCATAGGGCGCCAGCAGCGTGTCGCGCTTGCCATCAAGAATTTCGCGCGTGGCGAACAGGCCGATGGCTGGCGCCAGAGTGATGCCGGAATGCATGACCGCGATATAGACACCCTCCTTGCCTTTGGCGCGGCCGATGATCGGAAAGCCGTCGATCGGTGTCGGCCGGTAGCCAACGGTGTGGAAATCCAGCTCCAGCCCGTCGCTGTCGCGCAGCATGGCCTTCATGGCCGCGAACAATTCACGCGCCGTGGCTTCGGCGTCCATGCCGGGATCGGCGCCGCCGAAATCCGAGCCGGCGATGATTCTACCCTCGGCGGTCTGACGCATGTGCAGGCGCTCGGCCAGCACCAGCCCGTTGAGCAGTTTCTTGTAAGGCCGCGAGTGGACGATCAACCCGGGCGGTGTCTCGATCGGCAGGTTGATGCCGGCGGTCGCGGCAATGTCTGGCGAACCCACGCCGGCCGCGATCACCACCTCGTCGGCGGCAAACAGTCCATGCGATGTGTCCACGCCGGTAATCTTGCCGACGCTTTGGACAAGCGCCGTCACCGTGCTGAAGAGGATTCGCGCGCCGCGCCGTTCGGCATCGGCCAGCAGTGCCTTGGTGGCCGCGACAGGCTCGGCGACACCCTCTTCTGCGACATGCAGGGCGAAATCGGGAAGCTCGGTGAGATTGGGCTCGATGAGCGCCACCTCGCCGCGGTCGACGCGCTCGATTCCGTAGCCCCACTCAGAATGCTCTGCTGCATAGGTCTTCATGTCGGCCGCCGGCAGATCCCAGCACAGGCCGCCGCACCAATTGAGCGGCAGGCCGGGGAGGTCCCGCGCTAGGCGAGCCCACTCAGCCATGGCGCGGGTGCGCAGCCGGAAATACGGCTCCGGGTTACCCCAGCTTGCGTTGATCCAGGCAAACGAGTTAGGGGTCGCCACGCCGCCGCGTTCGCTTTCGGCAATGACTGTCACCTGCGCGCCCGCAATGGTCAGATGCCAGGCGATGGAAGCGCCGATGATGCCGGCGCCGATGACGATCACTTGTTTCGCCTCGGTCATGGTCGCTCCTTTGCCTCGTGATTGGGGGACGGTTCATCCCAGTGCCATTCCGGCGGCCCGTTGCCAACATTGGCAGCGCAAAATTATGCATCTTGACATCATCGCTTCTTCGACCATGTGCGCTATCTCGATGCCTTCCTCGACGCGCTCGGCATCCAGGACATGGTGCTGGTCGCCCAGGATTGGGGCACGGCCCTTGCCTTTCATCTCGCGGCGCGGCAGTGCCATGCCGGATGGCTTCCGGGGGTCGTTCAGGCAGGCCGCTTGAACGAGCCAGCCTGAAGCAAGCCCCGCAACCGGCGGTGTTCACGCCGCCGGACCGGTCGACAGCCCGGCGCTGCGCTGCTAGAAGCCCGGCCTGTCACACGGAAATCCCAAGAGAATGCCCGAAACTATCCCAGAGGAAGTGGCGCGCCGCCGCACTTTCGCGATCATCGCCCACCCCGACGCCGGCAAGACGACGCTGACCGAAAAGCTGCTTTTGTTCGGCGGCGCCATCCAGCTTGCCGGCGAGGTGAAGGCCAAGAAGGACCGTATCCAGACCCGGTCCGACTGGATGAAGATCGAGCGCGAGCGCGGCATTTCGGTCGTCACCTCGGTGATGACCTTCGAATATGAGGACAACGTCTTCAACCTGCTCGACACGCCGGGCCACGAGGATTTCGCCGACGATACCTATCGCACGCTGTCGGCGGTCGACTCGGCCGTCATGGTCATCGACGCCGCCAAGGGCATCGAGCCGCGCACGCTGAAATTGTTCGAGGTCTGCCGGCTGCGCGACATCCCCATCATCACCTTCGTCAACAAGATGGACCGTGAAAGCCGCGATCCGTTCGAGATTTTGGACGAAATCGAGCAGAAGCTGGCGCTGGACACCGCGCCCATCACCTGGCCGATCGGCCGTGGCAAGACCTTCTCCGGTACCTATCACCTGGCGCTGAACGCCGTGCGCAAGGGCGATGACGAGAAGGAACGCACCCCCGTCAACGGTCCCGATTCCAACCGCGTTGCCGGCCTTCTGCCGGAAAACGAGCGCGAGGCCTTCATCGAGGAACTCGAGCTCGCGCGAGAAGCCTGCCGTCCGCTCGACATCGAGGCCTTTCGCGAGGGCCATCTGACGCCGGTCTATTTCGGCTCGGCGCTGCGCAATTATGGCGTGCGCGATCTGATCGAGGCGCTTGGCGCCTTTGGCCCGCCGCCCCGCGCGCAGGAGGCCGATACCCGCACTATCGAGGCGACGGAGGAGAAAATGACTTCCTTCGTCTTCAAGATCCAGGCCAACATGGATCCCAATCACCGCGACCGCATCGCCTTCGTGCGCGTCTGCTCGGGCAAGCTCGAGCGCGGCATGAAGGCCAAGCTGGTGCGCACCGGCAAGCCGATGTCACTCTCGGCGCCGCAATTCTTCTTTGCCCGCACCCGCGTCACCGCCGACGAGGCGTTTGCCGGCGATGTCGTCGGCATTCCCAACCACGGCACGCTGCGCATCGGCGACACGTTGACCGAAGGCGAGGAAATCCTGTTTCGCGGCGTGCCCAACTTCGCCCCGGAAATCCTGCGTCGCGTCCGTCTCGGCGACGCGATGAAGGCGAAAAAGCTCAAGGAAGCGCTGCACCAGATGGCAGAGGAGGGCGTCGTCCAGCTGTTCTCGCCGGAAGACGGCTCGCCGGCCATCGTCGGTGTCGTCGGCGCCCTCCAGCTCGATGTGCTCAAAGAGCGGCTGAACTTCGAATATACGCTGCCGGTCGAATTCGAGATGTCGCGCTTTTCCATCTGCCGCTGGATATCGGCCGACGACAAGGGCGAGGTGCTTCGCTTCATCGAGGCGCATCGCGGCGACATCGCCCGCGACCTCGACAACGACCCGGTCTTCCTCGCCCAGCACGCCTTCTCGCTGAACTACGAAGCCGAACGCTGGAAGGCGATCCGCTTCGCCACGATCAAGGATTATCAGGTGCGAGACAAGGCGGCGTGATTCTAGGAGTAGTGAGTAGTGAGTAGGTACGCCTCGTTCTCCCATCGCACTACTCACTAGCAACTACTCACTACTCTACTCTTATGATCACCCCTTGGCCGCCGCTTCGATCTCAGCGATGTCGATCTTGCTCATCTGCATCATTGCCGACATCACCCGGCCGGCCTTGGCCCTGTCCGGATCCAGAAGCAGGCGCGGCAGCTGCTCCGGCACGACCTGCCAAGACACACCGAATTTGTCCTTTAGCCAGCTGCATTGCGAAGGTTCGCCGCCACCTTCGATAAGCTTCTCCCAGAAGTAGTCGACCTCTTCCTGCGTCTTGCAGTCGATCGACTGTGACATCGCCTCGTTGAACTTGAATTGCGGTCCGCCATTGAGCGCCTGGAACGGCACGCCGTCGAGCTCGAACGTGGTCATCAGCACTTTGCCCGCATCTGCGTGACCCTCGGGCCAACGCAGAACGCTCGTAACCTTCGAATTCTTGAAGATGGAGACGTAGAAATTCATCGCCTCTTCTGCCCGGCCGTCGAACCACAGGCAGGTGGTGATCTTTTGCATGTCGTGCTCCTAGGTTGCTTCCTGCTGTTACAATGAAACGGCTGACTCCGAGAATGGTGCCATTTCTTGCCGTCTGCCCAAGGACGGCCCTGATACGCCCGACCCGACATAGACATCGAATTTTTCTGAGACGCTCGTTTTTTCAGGAGAACCTGGCGCATTGCAAAAATGTGGCCAGACCATACTTGGCGGTCTATAAACCCTGCGATCAAAATTCAGCGCCGCCACGCTCCGCATCGAGCGCAGCCAGACAGCCAAGGAAAATTCATGCCCGCCTATCGCTCCCGCACCACCACCCATGGCCGCAACATGGCCGGCGCCCGCGGCCTGTGGCGCGCTACTGGCATGAAGGACAGCGATTTCGGCAAGCCGATCATTGCGGTGGTCAACTCCTTCACCCAGTTCGTGCCGGGCCATGTCCATCTGAAGGACCTAGGCCAGCTCGTCGCGCGCGAGATCGAGAAGGCCGGCGGTGTCGCCAAGGAATTCAACACCATCGCCGTCGACGACGGCATCGCCATGGGCCATGACGGCATGCTCTATTCGCTGCCGTCGCGCGAGCTGATCGCCGATTCCGTTGAATACATGGTCAATGCGCACTGTGCCGACGCCATGGTCTGCATTTCCAATTGCGACAAGATCACGCCCGGCATGCTGATGGCCTCATTGCGCCTCAACATCCCGACCGTTTTCGTCTCCGGCGGCCCGATGGAAGCCGGCAAGGTTGTGCTGGCCGGCAAGACGCAGGCGCTCGACCTCGTCGATGCCATGGTTGCGGCCGCCGACGACAAGATCTCCGACGAGGACGTCAAGGTCATCGAGCGCTCGGCCTGCCCGACCTGCGGTTCCTGTTCGGGCATGTTCACCGCCAATTCCATGAACTGCCTGACCGAGGCGCTGGGCCTGTCGCTGCCCGGCAACGGTTCGACGCTGGCCACGCATGCCGACCGCAAGCGCCTGTTCGTCGAGGCCGGCCATCTCATCGTCGATCTCGCCCAGCGCTACTACGAGCAGGATGACGAGAGTGCATTGCCGCGCAGCATTGCCTCGAAGGGCGCCTTCGAGAACGCCATGACGCTCGATGTCGCCATGGGCGGCTCCACCAACACCGTGCTGCACATTCTGGCCGCCGCGCATGAGGGCGAGGTCGATTTCACCATGGAAGACATCGACCGGCTGTCGCGGCGGGTGCCGGTCCTGTGCAAGGTGGCGCCGGCCAAGTCCGACGTCCACATGGAAGACGTTCACCGCGCCGGCGGCATCATGGCGATCCTTGGCCAGCTCGACAATGCCGGGTTGCTCAACCGCGACCTGCCGACCGTGCATACGGCGAGCCTCGGCGAAGCGCTCGACCATTGGGATATTTCGCGCACCTCGAGCCAAAATGTGCGCGACTTCTTCCTCGCCGCGCCCGGCGGCGTGCCGACGCAGGTCGCCTTCAGCCAGGACCGCCGCTGGGACGAGCTCGACATGAACCGCGAGACAGGCGTCATCCGCTCGGCCAATACGCCTTTCTCGAAAGACGGCGGCCTTGCCGTCCTGAAAGGCAATCTGGCGCTCGACGGCTGTATCGTGAAGACAGCCGGCGTCGACGAATCGATCCTGAAATTCACCGGACCGGCTCGCGTCTTCGAAAGCCAGGACGCTTCGGTCAAGGCGATCCTTGCCAATGAGATCAAGGCTGGTGACGTCGTCGTCATCCGCTATGAGGGTCCGCGCGGCGGCCCCGGGATGCAGGAGATGCTCTATCCCACCAGTTATCTGAAGTCGAAAGGCCTCGGCAAGGCCTGCGCGCTGGTCACCGATGGGCGCTTCTCCGGCGGCACCTCGGGCCTGTCCATCGGCCATGCTTCGCCGGAAGCGGCGGAAGGCGGGCTGATCGGACTGGTGCAGGAGGGCGATACGATCGAGATCGATATCCCGAACCGCACCATTCGCCTTGCCGTCGATGACGCGGAACTCGATGCGCGCCGGGCGGCGATGGAGGCCAGGGGCGCGGACGCCTGGAAGCCGCAGGAAAAGCGCAAGCGCAAGGTGACGACGGCGCTGCGCGCCTACGCCGCCTTCGCCACCAGCGCCGACAAGGGGGCGGTGAGGCACGTGCCGGAGTAGGATCCGGGTGGGGAGTCTGACGACGCTGCGATAGCTGCGCTCGTGAGCGGCTTCAACTATGCTCGTTGCCGGTCACATCAGCGCCGCCCCTCACCTGCCTGCCGGCATCTTCTCCCCGTATAGCGACGGGGAGAAGGGGCTTACGGCAACCTCTTAGCATTCTTGCAACAACGACAAATTGGGCGAAGCCGTTGATGCCGACCCCTTTCTCCCCGTCGCTATACGGGGAGAAATGTCCGGCAGGACAATGAGGGGCAGCACAAACTCCGCAGGACTACCTGTCCTCGACTTGCGCCGCCCCACATTAAGGCATCAGCTGATATTCATATAGCTTCTGGTAAAGCCCGCCTTGCCCGAGCAGCATCTTGTGCGGCCCGCTTTCCACCACCTTGCCGGCTTCCAGCACCACGATCGTGTCGGCCTGGTGCACGGTCGAGAGGCGGTGTGCGATGACGATTGTGGTGCGCCCTTCCGTCAGCTGTTGCAGCGCGTCGCGGAACAGCGCTTCCGACTCGGCGTCGAGCGCACTGGTTGCCTCGTCCAGCAGCAGGATTTCGGCATTGCGCAGCATGGCGCGCGCGATCGAGATGCGCTGGCGCTGGCCGCCCGACAAGAGGCCGCCATTCTCACCGACATCCGTCTCGTAGCCTTTCGCCTGCGCGACGATGAAGTCATGGGCGTTGGCAGCCCTGGCCGCGGCGATCACCTCGTCGTCGGTCGCGTCCTCGCGCCCAAGCCGGATGTTGTGCATGATCGTGCCGGCAAACAGGAACGTATCCTGGCTGACATAGGCGATCTTTTCCCGCAGTGAGGCGAGCGTGGCATGGGAAATATCCTGGCCGTCAAGCAGCACCCTGCCGCTCTTCGGGTCATACATGCGCATGATGAGGTTCAGGATCGTCGACTTGCCGCCGCCGGAGGGGCCGACCAGCGCCGTCATCTTGCCGGGCGCCAGGGTCAGGTCGAACCGGTCCAACACCGGCGGACCGTTCTGATAGGCGAAGCTGACGGCATCGAACCGGATCTCGCCCGGTCCGGCCCGAAGCGGCTTCGCATCCGGCTTCTCGGCTAATGTCAGCGGCTGGTCGGCGAGCTCGAACATCATGCGCACGCCGACAATGCCGCTTTCCAGCGATATGCGCACCCGCGCGAGGCGCTTTGCCGGCTCATAGGCAAGCAGCAGCGCGGCGATGAAGGCCATGATGTTGCCAGGCATCTGGCCGCCCTGCAGGACCAGCAAGCCGCTGACCATGACGGCGCCGGCGATCGCCAGGCCGGCCAGCGTTTCCATCACCGGATTGGTCACCGCTTCCAGCGCGGCGATGTTGTTGGCCCGATCCTCGACGTCCGCCACCGCCCTGTACATGCGTTTGCGCATCAGGCCTTCGAGATTGAAGGATTTGACCACGCGCACGCCGATCGCGGTTTCCTGCATAACCTGCACGATCTGGCCGACCGAGCGGAACTCCATGGCGGCGAACTTGCGCACGCGCTTCAGGATGCGGTTGACGCCGTAGATGGCCAACGGACCGACGACGAAGCAGATCAGCGACAGCGCCGGCTGCTGCCAGACCATGACCCCAATCAGGGCAGCCAGCGTCACCAGATCGCGCACGTAGGAAGTGACGATGAGGTCGAGCACGTTGCGCGCCGCCTGGGCATTGTTGGTCATGCGGGTGATCAGGTCGGACGACGAGGTCGAATGGTAGAATTCGATGCCTTGCGCCAGGATACGGTCATAGATCTTGCGCTGCCGTTCGGCGATGATGGCGTTGCCGACGCGGCTCATGAAGTAGGCCTGGACGAAATTGGCGATGCCCTTGACGATGAAGATCCCGGCGACCGCCACGGCGATCATATTGACGCGGTCGACCCGTTTATCGATGACGAATTCATTGGTGATTTCACGCAGGATCCAGGCACTGGCGGCCGTCATGCCGGCCACCACGAGCATCGACAGGATGGCGGCGGCGTAGCCGGCCCTGTGTTGCCGGAACGATTCCCGGAGCAGCCTTGCGACGAGGCGCTGGTTCTCCGTCGAGCGGAAGAAGCGAAACAACGGCTGATCCTTGATGCCGGGATGACGAAGGCGGCTTATAGAGGGAGATGCCGCCGGAGGGAACCTTTCGCCGCCATGGAAAGAAACCGCTGCGGCGGGGTGTCTTTTGAGACACGATGCGGCAGTGATTCTTCAAGCAGGATGATGACAGATGGATTTCGATCTTATTGTGCGCGGCGGCACGCTTCCGGATGGCGGCATCGCCGACATCGGCATCAGCGGCGAGACGATCGCCGCGATCGAGCCGAAGCTCGACGGTTCCGCGCGGACCGAGGTCGACGCCCATGGCAATCTGGTGTCACCGCCCTTCGTCGATCCGCATTTCCACATGGACGCGACGCTCTCCTACGGCCTTCCGCGTATCAACGCGTCGGGCACGCTGCTCGAAGGCATAGCGCTATGGGGCGAACTGAAGCCGCTCCTGACGCACGAGGCCGTGCGTGACCGGGCGCTCGCCTATTGTGACTGGGCGGTGTCGATGGGGCTGCTCGCCATCCGAACCCATGTCGACGTCTGCGACGACCGGCTGCTGGCCGTCGAGGCGCTGCTGGAGGTCAAGAAAATCGTCGCCCCCTATATCGATCTGCAATTGGTTGCCTTCCCTCAGGACGGCTTCTATCGCTCGCCGACCGCGCGAAAAAACACCATTCGCGCGCTGGACATGGGCGTCGACATCGTCGGCGGCATTCCGCATTTCGAGCGCACCATGGCCGATGGCACGCGCTCGGTCACCGAACTGTGCGAGATCGCGGTAAAACGCGGGCTCATGGTCGACCTGCATTGCGACGAGACCGACGACCCGCTGTCGCGCCATATCGAACAGCTCGCCTACGAAGCGCAGCGCCTCGGCCTGCAGGGCAGGGTGGCCGGTTCGCACCTCACCTCGATGCATTCGATGGACAATTACTACGTTTCGAAGCTTCTGCCGCTGATCGCCGAGGCCGGCGTTTCCGCGATTCCCAATCCGCTGATCAACATCATGCTGCAGGGCCGCCACGACACGTTTCCGAAGCGGCGTGGCATGACGCGCGTCAAGGAGATGCTGGCGCTCGGCATCCGTGTCGGCTGGGGTCAGGATTGCGTGCTCGACCCCTGGTATTCGCTGGGCACCGCCGACATGCTCGACGTCGCCTTCATGGGCCTGCATGTCACCCAGATGTCGAGCCCCGCCGACATGGCGCGCTGCTTCGACATGGTCACCAACGTCAATGCCGCGATCATGGGCCTCGACCATCTCGGCCTCGGCGTCGGCAAGCGCGCCAGCCTGGTGATCCTCGATGCCGGCAATCCGATCGAGGCTCTGCGCCTGCGCGCCGAGCGCATCTGCGTCATTGCCAAGGGCAAGGTGGTGGCGGAGCGGACGAGGCAGGATACCAGGCTTTCGATCTCCGGCAGGCCGTCGCAGGTGAACCGCAGACATATATCCACCTAGATACAGCCGATTCCCGACGCTGGTCTTACCTATTTCCCGATTTCTCCTCGTCAAAGCCGGCGCTTCCGTCTACGACGCGGCTCGGGCGAGGGAGGAATCGGGGCAGGCATGACGCAACCCGTGGCGCGGAATTCCACAATCAAGAATGTCCTCCTGGCCGGCATCCTGCTGATGCTGGCCGGCGACTTCCTGTTTGCGCTCAATGATGCGATGGGCAAGTGGCTGGTCGCCAGTTTCTCCGTCGGCCAGGTGGTGCTCATCCGCTCGATCGGCGCTTTCTTCGTGCTGGGTCCGATGATCGCCAACCAGGGCGCCGGCAGACTGTTCCAGCTGGAGCGGCCAGGGTTGCAGATCCTGCGCGTGGTGGCGACGACACTGGACACCGCCTTGTTCTACGCCGCCGTCGTCTACCTGCCGCTTGCCGATGTGATGAGCTTCTACATGGCCGGGCCGATCTATGTGGCGGCGCTGTCACATTTCCTGCTTGGCGAAAAGGTCGGCTGGCGCCGCTGGGTGGCGATCCTGCTCGGCTTCTGCGGTGTGGTCATCATGCTGAAACCGTCCTCTGCCGCGTTTTCGCTGTCATCGAGTTTCGCACTTGTCGGCAGCCTTGCCTTCGCCTTCGCCATCATCCTCAACCGACGCCTGCGCGGCACCAGCGACACCAATCTGGTGACATGGCAGACGATCGGCACGCTGGCGGTCGGCGGCGCCCTCACCATCGGGGCCTGGAAGACGCCGTCTGCGCTTGATTTCGGCGCCATGCTGCTGCTCGGCATCGTTTCCTGCGGGGCGCATCTGATGATCACCAGGGCGCTGAAACTGGCGCCGGCCTCGACGCTGGCGCCGCTGCACTACACGCTGCTCTTGTGGGCGGTGGTGTTCGGGCTGGTGTTCTTCGGCGACGTTCCCGGTCCGCGCATCCTGATCGGCTCGGGCATCATCGTCCTGGCCGGCCTGTTCATCTTCCACCGCCAGAAGGTGGTAGACACCACGGTGCCGCCGGAGAACGTGCCGAAAGGTGTGAACTAGGGGCCAGATTTCTGGTGCCTAGCCCTTGCGTACCGCCGCCAGGTGCCGCGAAAATTCCTCTGTCTCCATCAGCGCCTTGCAGCGGGCGAAGCGGCCGTCGGCATAGGCGCGGAAATCGTCGACGGGATTTTCATTGGCAAGCTGGATCAGCCCCCACAGCGTCCACAACAGGTCACACATCGCCTTGTAGATGACGATGCGGCCGCGCTCCGCCGGCCTCGCCTCGCCGCCGAAATAGGCGCGCATCAGCTCCTCGTCCTGGGCGGCTTCGAACTTGCCTTCGACGCTGAGGTCGCCGAGGTCCCAGAGCGGGTCGTTCATCCCCGAATATTCCCAGTCGACGATCCACATCCGCTCGCCCGTGTCGAGGAAATTCTCGCACAGCGGGTCGCAATGGCAGGCGACGAGAGGCAAGGGGCGGACGGCCAAGGCCGAGCGTACGCTCTCGGCCTCGCGCACCACGTCATGATAGCCGGCGGGCAGGGCGACATCCCTGGTCGACAGCACCTTGAGATAGTCGTCGATCATCCAAAACAGTTCGAAGCGGAAAGGGAACACCGCGCCGGACGCGTGCAGCTTGCGGAAGGCCTCGGCCGCTCGGGCCGGGCTGCCCTGCCGCTCCCTGAACTTCTCCGGCGACATCGTCTCCGCACCGGCAATGTAGCGCGTCACCATCAGGCCGCTGGCGGCGTCGGCATGCAGCACTTCAGGACTTACCCCCGCGATTGCCGCCTCACGCGCGGCAATCGCCTCGTTGGCGCGGTTGATGTATTCCTCGGTGCCTTTGCCTGGAATACGCAGGCAGTAATCGCCGGCCTTGAAGACGAGGTTGGTCAAGCCGCCGAGCCGTTCCAGCGGCCCAGTATAGCCGGCCAGTACCGGAATGACGGCAAGTTTTGCCCGCGCCTCGTCTGTCCCCATGCCTGCGTCCCCACGCGTTATTTCTCGGCTGCACGGTTCCACAATTTTCGCCGTTTGGCTATCATCGCGGCGAGACGAGGGATGGTGGACAGTGGCGGACAGCAAACATCAAGGCGCGCTCGGCGAGGTCTACGCGGCCAAGCGCCCGGAAGAGGTGGCCGCACTGTACGACCGCTGGTCGCAAACCTACGACGCCGACATGTCGGCAGCCGGCTACCGCCACCCGACCATCTGCCTTGCTTTGCTCGCCCGCCATCTGCCGCGCGGGTCAGCCCCGCTGCTCGACGCCGGGGCCGGTACCGGGCTGATCGGCGAGTGGCTCGATATTGCCGGCTATCCCCAGGTCGAGGCGCTGGATATCTCGCAAGGCATGCTGGATCAAGCCGCGCGCAAGGGCGTCTATTCGGCGCTGCATTGTCTGGCGCTCGGCGGCGCCTTGCCATTTGCCGACAGCACTTATGCCGGCATCATCTCGGCCGGCGTCTTTACCTCCGGCCATGTCGGCGCCGAGGGACTGGACGAACTGATCCGCATCTGCCGGCCGGGTGGGGTGATCGTGCTGACGGTCAAGAACACGTTGTGGGATCACGGTTTTGCCGCGCGCATCGCCGAACTCGAGGCACAAGGCCTGGTCACGCGGGTCGAGGAAACACGACCATATGTCTCAATGCCAGGCGAGGCCGATACCGTCCCCAGCCGTGGCCTCGCCTTGCGCGTGAGTTAAGCCTTCACGCGCTCCATTGCCGGGTCGTATAGCGGCTCAAGATGGATTTGAGCCGGCGTCCGCTCCATCGCCACCACAAGTTCATAGCTGCCCGAGGCGAGAAAATCATCGCTTACTCCGTCAGCGTTGCGCACATAACCGTAGCCGATGTTCTTTCCCACCGTGTAGCCATAGCCGCCGCTGGTGAGATAGCCGACCGGCTGGCTATCGCGCAGGATGGTCTCGCGTCCGACGAGCACGATCTCCGGATCGTCGACCGTGAAGCCGGCAAAGCGCTTCTTCAGCGAGGCGCCGCCAATCTTCTCGAGTGCGCGCCGTCCGACGAAGTCGGTGTTCTTGCGCAGCTTGACCGCCCAGCCGAGCCCAGCTTCCAGCGGTGTGTCGTTGGGCGTGATGTCGGAGCCCCAGGCGCGATAGCCCTTTTCCAGCCGCAGCGATTCCAGCGCGCGGTAGCCGACCGGCCGGATCTCGTGCTTCCCGCCGGCCGCCATCAGCGCGTCGAAGACTTCGCCGGTAGCGGCGATCGGCACATGCAGTTCCCAGCCCAGTTCGCCGACATAGGTGACGCGCAGCGCCCGGACTGTGTGACCGGCTATTGTGATCTCGCGCACATGGCCGAACGGGAAGCCGGCATTCGACACATCCGCATCGGTGACCGCTGAAAGCACGTCGCGGGCGCGCGGTCCCATCAGCGACAGCGTGCCGAAATCCTCGGTGACATCGGCGAGCTGGGCATCGAGGCCGTGGCCAATATGGTCGCTGATCCACGAGGCATCATGGGTGCGGAAACCCGTGCCAGTGACGATGTAGAATTTTTCCTCGGCCAGCCGCGACACGGTCAGGTCGGCCTCGATGCCGCCGCGCGAGTTGAGGAGTTGCGTGTAGGTCAGCCGGCCGACCGGCTTGCCGACATCGTTGGCACAGATCCAGTCCAAGGCCCTCGCCGCGTCGGGCCCGCTCAGCTCGTACTTGGCGAAGGACGACTGGTCGAAGATACCGACACGCTTGCGCACGTGCCGATGTTCGTCGCCGACGGCGGCGAACCAGTTCTGCCGGCCCATCGAATAGATGTCCTTCGGCTCGACGCCCTCCGGCGCGAACCAGTTCGGCCGTTCCCAGCCGAGCTTGGAGCCGAACACGGCGCGATGGTCTTTCAGTCTGTCGTAGAGCGGGGAGACGATGCGCGGCCGGCCGCTGGTGTATTCCTCGTGCGGGAAGCCGATCGCGTAATGCTTGCCATAGGCTTCCAGCGTACGTTCGCTTACCCATTGCCGGTCGCGGTGCAAGTTGGAAAAACGCCTGATGTCGACCACCCAAAGGTCGAGCGGCGCCTCGCCGTCGACCACCCATTGCGCCAGCACCCAGCCGGCGCCGCCGCCCGAGGCGATGCCGAAGGCGTTGAAGCCGGCGCCGACGAACATGTTGGCGCATTCGGGCGCCACACCGAGGATGAAATTGCCGTCCGGCGTGAAGCTTTCCGATCCGTTGATCATCTGCTTGACACCGACCGTCTCCAGCGCCGGCACCCGCGCGATCGCCTGCGCCATGTGCTGCTCGAAATGATCGTAGTCGTCGTCGAACAGCCGGAACTCCCAATCATTGGGCACGTCGCCCCCGGGAAGATTGGTCGTCCAGGCTTGCGGGTTCGGCTCATAGCCGCCCATCACCAGCCCGCCGACCTCCTCCTTGAAATAGGTGCGCCGATCGGGGTCGCGCAGCGTCGGCGCGTCGGTTCCCAGCCCCGCGATTTTCTCGGTGATGATATACTGGTGCTTGACCGGCTGCAGCGGCACGTTGATGCCGGCCATCGCGCCGACCTGCCGCGCCCATTGCCCGGCGCAGTTCACGACCTTGTCGCAAGCGATGTCGCCTTGATTGGTCTTCACCGCCGTGATGCGGTCGCCCTTCATCTCGAAACCCGTGACGCGCACGTCCTCGTAGAGATTGGCGCCGTGCATGCGCGCGCCCTTGGCCAGCGACTGCGTGATGTCGGAAGGGCTCGCCTGGCCGTCGGTCGGCAGCCAGGAGGCGCCGACGAGATCGCCGGTCTCCATCAAGGGCCACATCGCCTTGACTTCCGCCGGAGACAGCAGCTGCATGTCCATGCCGAAGCTTTTCGCCGTCGTCGCCAGCCGTTTGTATTCGGTCCAGCGGTCGGCATTGGTGGCGAGCCTGAGGCACCCCGTCATCTTCCAGCCGGTGGCAAGACCGGTTTCGGCTTCCAGCCCCTTGTAGAGGTCGACCGAGTATTTCAGTACTCGCGTGATCGAGGCCGACGAGCGCAATTGGCCGACCAGGCCGGCGGCATGCCAGGTCGAGCCCGAGGTCAGCTTGCCCTGTTCGAGCAGCACCACGTCGGCCTTGTGGTCACGCGCCAGATGATAGGCCGTCGAACAGCCGATGATGCCGCCGCCGATGACGACGATCTCGGCCTGGCTAGGCAAGGTCATGATTTCAGGATCCCGTATTTTATCCGGTAGTTTTCCAGCGCCGCGTCGAGCCGCGCCAGGTTTTCCTCGGTGTAGGCGACGTAGTCGATGCCGGGAGCGTCGAGATAGAGCTCCGACACCATGCTCCACATCGCCTCGCGTAGCAGCGAGGCACATTGCATGGCGGCGTGCGAGCGGCGGATCGCCTCGTCCGGTTCCTTCATGAAATAGGCGGTCAGGAAGGCGAAGGATTCCTCGTCGCTCATGCCCGCGTTCGAGGCGACGCCGGCAAGGTCGAACATGGCCGTATTGAAGCCGGCATATTCGAAATCGATCAGCCAAAGCCTGCCGCCGTCGTCCAGAATGTTGGCCGGCAAAAGATCATTGTGGCCAAAGACGATCGGCAGCAATTTCTGGGCGCGCTCCAGTTCGTCGGCCAACGCCAGAAAGCGCGGCAGGTCACCGCGCTTGCGGCTGTTGCCCTCGTCGAGCGTGCGTGCATAGTCGCGGATGACGTGGAACACCCAGAACATGAAGCCGGCGCCGGAGATATGGTTGGGCATCTCGCGGTGAAAGCCGCGCATCAGCGTCGCGACGCGGCGGAGATTGGCGCGCACGTCCTCGGCCAGATAGGTTCTGGCGCCAAGAAACGCCGTCACCATGATCCCCGGTTCGGCATAACGGACCGCCGGTGCGAAGCCCGCCGCGTGAGCCGCCCGCGCGGTCATCACCTCCCGTTCGCGGAAGACATGGTGGAACGGATAATCCTGGCCGAAACGCACCACATGTTTGCCGGCCGCATCGGTGACCACATAATTGGCGTTGCTCAGGCCGCCGGGCAGCGGCGCGATCTCGATGGCGCCCGTCCAGCACGGCAGGGCGTGGATGCGGTCTTCGGCAATCACGGGATCATCCCTGGTTGGCAGGCCTGGTTTGCTGGGCTTCGATATGGCGCCATGGGCCGCGCAACGGCGGCGTGGTGAAACGCAAACAATCTCGTCGGTGCGGGATGCCAGGATCGGTATCCCGCACCGCACCGACGAGCCCCTTGGCCAGGTTTTTGCGCCCGGCATCCGCCCCCGCGGATCTGAAAATTCCTTGCGCCAGACACGTTACAGGCTGCCTGGGGTCAGTGAATTGCGGCTCTGCCAATTACCATCCCGCTGCAGTTCCGAACCCGTTGAAGATGGATTTCACGCCGGGGTTGCTCTTCTGTCAATAAAAAGATGTGACTTTTTTTGGGTGTTTTGTCCGAAAGCATGGGCAATTTCTTTAAAAGCGCTAGGAATGCCTTAGAATCGGTCATTTTTGGGATGCCCATATGAACCACTCGAAACGGCATGGCGAGATCCTGCGGCTGCTGCAGGAAGAGGGAACCGTCACTATCGCCAGCCTGGCCGACCGGTTGGGCGTTTCGCTCGAGACCGTGCGCCGCGACGTCAAGCCGCTCACCGGCGACGGCTCGGTTCTGAAGATGCATGGCGCCATCGGCCTGCCGTCGATGGTCGGCGAAGCGCCGTTCGAACGGCGCATGCGCGAGCATGCCGACGCCAAGCGAAGCATTGCCCGCGCGGTCGCGGCCACCATCCGCGACGGCGAATCGATCATGCTCGACACCGGCACCACGACCTCGTTCCTGGCGCGCGAACTGCTCGGCCACCGGCGCCTGACGGTCGTCACCAACTCGTCCGACATCGCCCGCACCCTGGCGACCATCAACGGCAACAAGGTCTATATGGCCGGCGGCGAGCTGCGCAGCGATTCAGGCGCCGCGTTCGGGACGTCGGCCATCGAGTTCGTCAGCCGCTTCTCGGTCAGCCACGCCATCATCTCCACCGGCGCCGTGGATGCGCTGACCGGTGTCATGGACTTTGATCTGGACGAGGCGGAATTCGCCCGCATGGTGCTGTCGCGGGGCCAGCGATCGCTGGTCGTCACTGACCACACGAAGTTCGGCCGCCAGGGCCTGGTCCAGGTCTGCGGCTTTGACGGCTTTTCCGAACTCGCCACCGACCGCGCGCCGCCGCACGACATTGCCGCGGCACTGGCGCAGGCCGGGGCGCGCCTCAGCGTCGCCGGCGGAATTTAGCCGAAGACCAGCGACTGGTGGGCGCACACGCCCGCGAAGGTGCCGCCCGAGACGGCGAAGGCGATGTTGTGCATCGCGCGTGCCGCGTCACCGGCGGCATAGACGCCGGGAACCGTCGTTTGCTGCCGGTCATCGACTGATATCATCGGGCCGAGCAGGCCGTCCTTGAGGCCGCAGCCGAGCTGTTCGGCCAGCGGGCTCGCCATCGTGTTGCGTGGCGCGGTGAATATCGCCTTGACGCCAGCCTTCCGGCCATCGACGAGATGGACAACCAATCCCCCGGAGCCATCATCGCTCAGTTCGTTGACCGTCGCGGGCTCGAACCTTACATTCTTGCTCTCAAGCGCATGCATCTCGTCGGCATCGGGCTCGATCAGCCCGTTGCCGAACAGCGTGATGTCGCCCCAATCGGAAATCAGTTGCGCCTGATGCATGGACATCGGGCCGGTCGCGAGCACGCCGAGCGGCCCGGTGGAAACCTCGTAGCCGTGGCAATAGGGGCAATGCAGCACGGTTCTGCCCCATTGCTCGGCAAGCCCGGGAACCTCCGGCAGGATGTCGCGCACGCCGGTTGCCAGCACCAGTCGAGCGGCGCCGAATGTCTCGCCGCCATCGGTGGTGATTTCGAAATCGCTGCTGCTGTTGGCAATGGCTTTGTCCGCCCGTGCGGTCACAAGCCTGGCCGTCGGGTAGGCAAGCAATTGCCGCCTTGCATCGTCCAGGATCGCTCCAGGCGTGCGTCCGTCCTGGCCGAGAAAGCCGTGCGAATGCGCGGCAAAGCGGTTGCGCGGCTGGCCGGCGTCGATCACCAGCACGGTGCGCCGCGCCCGCGCCGCCTGCATGGCGGCGGACAGGCCGGCGAAGCTGCCGCCGATAACGGCAAGATCATACTGCATGGCTGGAAACTCCAACGAGGTCGAAACGACGGCGAAAATCGGCTGTCAGGTCGGCCAGCGTGATGCGGCTGAGCTTCTCCGCCAGCAGCTTCTCGGCCGCGATGCGAAAATCGTCGAGCACGGCGATCACCGCTTGCTCGACGAGACAGCCCGGGCTTTCCGGCTCGGTGCTGAACGGCAGCAGCGTCTCGCCCAGGGCAAGGCTGATCTCGGCCAGTGAAATGTTCTCGGGCGCGCGCCCGAGCAGCCAGCCGCCGCCATGTCCGCGTGACGAGGTGACGATGCCGGCGTCGCGCAAGCCTGCGATGGTCCGGCGCACCACCACCGGATTGGTATGGATGAAGGTGGCAAGCTGCTCGGAGGTCAGAGCCTGCTCGGGCTTCTCGGCCATGTGAACGAGGATGTGCAGAGTGGAAGACAGTCGGCTATTGCGCTTCATGTAACTTAGTTAGTTACGATTTATCGCAATGTCAAACGCACCAGCGGCCTTGCGAGGTTGGCGGCAAGGCTAAACGGGTAAAGCGCGAAAACTCATCCTGAAGCAGGCGCCGCTGGGCTTGCCATCGAGGATATCGATGCGGCCGCCATGGAGATACATGATTTCCTGCACGAGATTGAGGCCGAGGCCGGCGCCATGGTCCTGCGGGCGCAGCCGATAGAAGGGCTCGAAGATGCGCTCCCGCTCGCCCGGCGGGACGCCGTCGCCTTCGTCCCGGACCTCGATGATGGCGGGCGTTGTGACGGTGACGGTGATCTTGCCAGCGCGGCCGCCATGCTCGATGGCGTTCTGGACGATGTTGGTCACCGCGCGCTCGATGGCGGTGCGGTCTCCGGTGGCGAACATCGTGTCCCGTTCCGGCTCGAACGACATTTCGTAACCGGCAGAAAACGCCATCGGCGCGAGGTCCACGATAACGCCGCGCGCGGTCGCCACGAGATCGACCGCTTCGAACGGCGACGTCTGCCGGTCGAGGCGCTGCAGGTCGAGCAACTGGTCGGTCAGCGTCGAAAGCCTGGCCGCGTCCTGCAGCAGCCGTGCCCGCTCCGGTGTCGCCGGCAGCGAGGCGAGGCGCGTGTTGAGGATGGCGACCGGTGTCCTGAGCTCATGGGCGGCGTCGGTGAGGAAGCGCTTGTGGCGCTCATAGCCCTTGTCGAGGCGCGCAAGGGCGGCATTCACGGCCTTGACCAGCGGCGTCACTTCCGTCGGCACGTCCTTCAGCGGCAGCTGCACGCCGCGCTGGTCGATGTCGATGCGCTCAGCCTCGGCCGCCGCATGGCCAAGGCCCGACAAAGCGCCACGCACCACCCATGGCGTCGCGAACAGCGTGGCCAGCGCCATCAGCCCGGCGAGCGGCAATATGCCCTGCAGGAAGAATTGCGGCGCCTGGCCGAGCAGACGCAGCAGCGAAAGCCCGCCCTTGGTGCCGCTGAAAATCTGGACGTTGCCGGCCATCGTGTCGGTCCAGCGGATCTTTCCCTCCGGCGGCGCGGCTTGTCCGATTGCATGGTCGATACGGGCGTCGCTGATCGTGTCCAGCAGTCCGCTGAAAGGCTGGAAGATGGGCGGCACGGTCCCCTCCTGCAGCCTTTGCCCCTGCTTGTCTCGAATGATGAACCAGAGGTCGGAAACACCCGACCGCAGCTTCGTCAGGTCCGAGGTCTCGCGCAGAACCAACTTGCCGCCGGCATCGCGTGTCACCGCATCCGCCAGCACGTCCATCGTGCCGTCCTCGTAATCGTCCGGGATAAGGCCGGTGGCCAGCATGGCGCCGAGAATGCCGACGATGATCAGGGTCAGCATGGCGCATTGCAGCAAGGCGATGCGCAGCACCAAGCTCCATTTCAGCGAATGCAGGCGCTTGAGGCTCATCGCTTGGCGCTCATGTCGTCTCGCGCAGGAGATAGCCGACGCCGCGAATGCCGTTGATCGTCACCCCGGCATTGGCATCGGCGAGCTTGCGGCGCAGGCGCGAGACATGCGTGTCGAGCGCGTTGGACTGGATCTCGTCGTCGAGACCGAACACCGCCTCCATCAGCGCCTCGCGCTGCACCATGCGGCCGGTGCGGCGCATCAGAGCCTCCAGCACAAGGAGTTCGCGGCGCGGCAGGCTGAGCGGTTCGGCGCGGATAGAGGCTTCGCGATGTCCGACGTCGAGCACCAGATCGCCGGCGCGGATGAACTGCGACTGCAGCGGCGCCGGGCGCCTGAGCAGCGCGCGCAACCGGGCAAGCAGTTCCTCGAACGCGAATGGCTTTGCCAGATAATCGTCCGCGCCCATGTCCAGCCCATCGACCTTGTCCGACGTGTCGCCTCTCGCCGTCAGCACCAGCACGGGCGAGGTGTTCCTGGCCGAACGCAGTCTCGGCACCAGCGACAGCCCGTC
Organism: Mesorhizobium sp. B2-7-3; assembly: GCF_006440715.1. Lineage (NCBI taxonomy): Bacteria > Pseudomonadati > Pseudomonadota > Alphaproteobacteria > Hyphomicrobiales > Phyllobacteriaceae > Mesorhizobium > Mesorhizobium sp. B2-7-3. The sequence continues at coordinate 278,052 of NZ_VFTY01000004.1, read as the reverse complement.
GCCATCCGGCAACTGGCGGTCGAGCAGGATGGCGTCATAGCTGTCGACGGCAACGAACCCCTCCGCCTCCAGCAATGTGCCGGCGTGATCTACCACCATGTCGTGGCGCTTCAGCGCGGCACGCAGGGCCGAGACCATCTCGGGTTCGTCTTCGACCAGCAAGATACGCATCGACAATCCCTCAGAACACTGCGTCGGGCGCTACCGCGCCAACATTGCGTGAACATGGCAAAGCCGAAGGACTGCGGTCGACAGGCACTTTCTTAGCCTCAGCGAGATTGCGCAATGTCTATGCAACCCAGTCGCGGCAAACAACGCCGGGTCGGCACGAATCGGTCGCGCCGACGTGAAGGCGTCAGGCCCGAATATGCAACAGGTCGGGCCTGACGCTCGAAACCAATGACGCTGAAACGAAACCACGTGGCCACACCAAACTGGTTGGCGTGATGTTGTCCGGGATTGAGGTTACCATGCCCGCAAATGATGCTCTGTCTTTTCTCATGGCGTGGACCGTCGCGCCGTTCAGGGTCGGCTCCGTCACGCCGTCCAGTTCCAGCCTGGCGGCATTGATGACCCGTGACATTGGACCCGAGACTGGCCCCGTGCTGGAACTCGGCCCAGGAACCGGGCCGTTCACGAGGGCGCTGCTGTCGCGCGGGGTGAAGGAGGAAGATTTGACGCTGATCGAATCCGATCCGGATTTCGCCGCACTGCTCATGCGTCGTTTTCCTGCTGCCCGGATTTTCGAAATGGACGCCGTCGGTCTGCGCCATCTCTCGCTCTTCCAACGGCCTGCGATTGGCGCCGCCGTCAGCGGCTTGCCTTTCCGGCTGATTTCGCCGCGCAGGACATTTGCCATTCTCGAAGCTGTTTTCGCCAACCTTCGCCCCGGCGCAGCGCTCTACCAGTTCACGCTCGGACGGCGCTGCCCATTCGACCAGTCGCTGCTCGACAGGCTCGATCTCGGGGTTACGCGGGTTGGCCATACCTTTCGCAACTTCCCGCCGGCGACGGTCTATCGCATCGCCAGGCTCAAGACGTCAGGAACCTACGACTGGCGCTTCGCATGACGGGACCATTGTCGGCCATTCTTGGCTTCGGCCTGTTCGGCGTCTTCTGCCTCGCCTTTACCGAGAAGATTCTGCCGATCCCGCCCTCGCATGTGCTGCTGCTGTTCCTCGGCATGACGGCGGCGCCTGACGATGCGACGCTGGCAATCCTGCTTGGCGTGACCACGCTGGCCTCAACGACAGGCTGTCTCGTCTGGTACACTGTCGGCCGCCGGATCGGAATCGATCGCGCCGACAGGCTGGTCGAGCGGTTCGGCAGATATGTCTTTTTGCGCCCCGAGACCTACCGCAAGCTTGGCCAGGCCTATCGCCGCAACCATGTCAGGGTTTCCCTGCTGGCGCAGTTCATTCCGACGGTGCGCAACTATTTGCCGATCGCGGCCGGCGCGCTCTGCCTGCCAGCCTTACCTTTCGTGGTCGCGACGGTAGCCGGAGCCACGCTCTGGAATGCCGGCTTTCTGCTTACAGGCTATGCGCTGCATGGCAGCGGCCAGAGCCCGCTCGCCGTCGGCTTTCGCATCATCGCTATTGTCGTGGCGCTGGAAACGGCGTTCATGCTTGCCTTGCGCTACGGCCCGGCATGCTGGCGGCGCATCCGGCCGATGCTCGGCTGAGCCACGGCCAGACATCCAGCCATGGGACATCCAGCCATGGGATAAGCGTCGCCATCGGCTTTTCTTCGCGGTTGCGGCGGTGTTTAGTCCGGCCATGGCCTTCACCATCCGGCAGTTGCAGTTCTTCATCGCCGTCGCCGAGCAAGGCACGGTATCGCGCGCGGCGCAAAACCTCTCCATCTCGCAATCGTCGGTCACCGAGGCGATCAAGGAACTTGAAAGCGATCTTGGCGTCGAACTGTTCGAGCGCCATCCGCGCGGCCTCAACATCACCCACAAGGGTCACCAGTTCCTGCGTCACGCGAGAAAGATTCTCGCTGACGTGTCCGACGCCCGCCGCTCTTTTTCCGGCGAGCAGGCCGTGGCGGGCGGGCGGCTGCAACTCGGCGTCACCTCGCTGGTCGCCGGCTATGTGCTGTCGGATCTGCTCTCACGCTACCGCCGCGCCTATCCCGGCGTCGAGGTCTCGGCCATCGAGGACAATGGCGACTACCTCGAACATCTCCTGATCGGCGGCAAGCTGGACATTGCCGTCATGGTCACCTCCAATTTGCGCGACCGCACCGCACTGCAATCGGAAATCCTCGAAGTCTCGGCTTACCGGCTGTGGCTGCCGCTCGGCCATCCTCTGGCTGGCGCCGACATTATCGGCATCGGCGATATCGCCTCCGAACCGCTGATCATGCTGACCGTTGACGAGATCGAGGAAAACACCGGCAAGCTGCTGACGGCGATCGGCGCCAGGCCGCATGTCGCCTTCCGCACCCGTTCCGTGGAGGCCGTTCGCAGCCTCGTCGCCACCGGGGCCGGCGTGGCGCTGCTGCCTGACCTCGTCTATCGACCCTGGTCGCTGGAGGGCGACCGCATCGAATCGCGCGACATTTCCGGTTCCTTGCCGGTGGTGCAGGTTGGCATGGTCTGGCGGCGGGGATCTGGCTTGGCCGCCGCGGCGCGCGATTTTGTGGGTCTTGCCCAGTCGCAGCGGACGGTGCGCCGCTAGTGTGGTCTGCTCCCGGCGACGCCGCCAGTCTTGCGCTTGCGCTTTGTGGCGGGAACCGGCTCCGCTTTGAAAGGCCCGAGCGGAGCAACCTCGAAGCGGCCGGCGCCGGCAAGCCTGACGGCGCGGCGAAACGTCGGACACTCCATCGGCCGAGCGGCGGGGCATCGGGCGGCGTGACGCAAAGCCTCCCGGATCGCGGTCAGGCGCTGGATGGTGTGGTCCAGTTCGTTGGCCTTCGCATCCAGGCGCGCCCGATCCATTTTCGGCAGGCCGTCGGGCGTCAGCATCGCGGAAATCTCGTCCAGTGCGAATCCGCCGGCGCGTCCAAGCCCAATCAAGGCGAGCCGTTCCAGGACAGCCGGATCGAACAAGCGGCGCAGGCCGCGACGGCCGGTCGAAGCAATTAGGCCCTTCTCCTCGTAGTAACGAAGTGTCGATGCGGGTACGCCGTTGCGGCGCGACACTTCGGCAATGTCCATATCTTTCATGCTTGACCTCAAGTCGGCTTGAACTCGTAAAGTGATGGCGACGGTTGGTGAGAGCAACAGAAAAGTGAGGTCCGTTATGTCGCGATCCGCACAGCCAAACACACGGCAAGCCGCGCTCTGGAACGACGCCAGCGGAAAGGCCTGGGTCGAAATGCAGCCGATCCTTGACGAGATTCTGGCGCCGTTCGAGCGGCTGGTAGTCGATGCCGGCTATCCCGGGGAAGCGGGCAACGTCCTGGACATCGGCTGCGGCGCCGGGGCGACAACTCTGGCGATGGCGCGTCGCGTCGGCAACAACGGACGTTGTGTTGGGCTGGACATTTCGCAGCCGCTTATCGCTCTGGCGACAGAACGCACGCAGGCGGAAGAGGTGGCAAACGCAAGTTTTGAAGTGGGCGATGCCCAGACGTATGCGTTCGAATCAGGCCGCTTCGACGCTGTTGTCTCGCGCTTTGGTATCATGTTCTTCGATGATCCCGTGGCCGCGTTCTCCAACATAAGACAGGCAGCGAGGCGCGGTGGCAAACTCGCCTTTGTTGCCTGGCGCAGTCCGGCGGAGAACGATTTCATGACGACCGCCGCGCGAGCGGCTGCGCCTTTCCTGCCGACCGCACCCGCGCCAGACCCCGATGCGCCGGGGCAGTTTGCCTTTGCCGACGGCGCCAAGGTGAAGCGGATACTTGAAGCGAGCGGCTGGTCGTCAATCGACGTCAGACAGGCGAACTTACCATGTAAGATCGCCGAAGGGGATCTGATGATGTATGCCACCCGGCTAGGGCCGCTCGCCGCCGCGCTGCGCGAGGTCGACCAGGCGACGGCCGAAAAAATTATCACGGTGTTGCCTGCTGCCTTCGCCCCTTTCGTAAAGGATGGTCAGGCTCGTTTCAACGCCGCCTGCTGGCTGGTGACGGCGCTGGCCTGAGGGAGTATATCGGAAAAACCGATATCGGCCTTCTGATAAATGAATTTGCGAAACCGGGATTTTCAAAGCACCTTCCGTTGGAAGGACCAAAGCTGCCATCAGAGTGGCGTCAAGTCCAACGGACGAGCTGACAAGTTTTTCAGTCCGCGCGTGATCTGGCGACAACCGGAGCGGTTTCAGGATCACGTGCCAAAATGGGAGATCGATATGCATTCATTCCTGAAGTCGTGCACTGCCTTGACGGTCGCGCTGACCTTCTCCGGTCAGGCCATCGCCCAGGTGAAGGAACTCGGCAAGGGCGAAGGTCAGGTCAACATCGTCGCCTGGCCGGGCTACATCGAGCGCGGCGAGACCGACAAGGGCTATGACTGGGTGAGCGCCTTCGAGAAGGAGAGCGGTTGCAAGGTCAACGTCAAGACCGCCAACACCTCGGATGAAATGGTCTCGCTGATGAACGAGGGCGGCTTCGACCTCGTCACAGCTTCGGGCGATGCCTCGCTGCGGCTCGTCGCCGGCAAGCGCGTGCAGCCGATCAACACCGATCTCATCCCGAGTTGGAAGACGGTGGACGACCGGCTGAAGGACGCGCCCTGGTTCACCGTCGACAAGGTGCATTACGGCGTCCCCTATCAGTGGGGTCCCAACATCCTGATGTACAACACCGAGGTCTTCAAGGAAGCACCGAAGAGCTGGAACGTCGTCTTCGAGGAGATGAAGCTGCCGGATGGCAAGTCCAACAAAGGCCGCGTCCAGGCCTATGACGGACCGATCCATATAGCGGACGCCGCCAATTATTTGATGTTCCACAAGCCGGAACTCGGCATCAAGGATCCCTACGAATTGAACGAGGACCAGTACAAGGCGGCGCTCGAATTGCTGCGCGTCCAGCGCACGCTGGTTGGCCGCTACTGGCACGACGCCGCCATCCAGGTCGACGATTTCCAGAACGAAGGCGTCGTTGCATCAGGCTCGTGGCCGTACCAGGTCAACACGCTGGTCGCCGCCAAGAAGCCGGTCGCCTCGACCGTGCCCGAAGAAGGCGTCACCGGCTGGGCCGACACCACCATGATGGAAGCCGACGCCGCGCACCCGAACTGCGCCTATATGTGGCTCGAGCATTCGCTGGCGCCGAAGGTGCAGGGCGATGTCTCCGCCTGGTTCGGCTCGCTGCCGGTCGTGCCGGCCGCCTGCAAGGGCAACGAGCTGCTCGGCGAGGAAGGCTGCAAGACCAACGGCTACGACAATTTCGACAAGATCAAGTTCTGGAAGACGCCGGTTTCCAAATGCGCCACCCAGAACGACCAGTGCGTGCCCTATTACCGCTGGGTCTCGGACTATATCGGCGTCATCGGCGGACGGTAATCGCGCTTTGCTGAGAGCTTGGCGCTGCCCCTCATTGTCCTGCCGGACATTTCTCCCCGTATAGAGACGGGGAGAAAGACGCTGTTATCAATGGTTTCGCCAACTACCAACGTTGCAGAATAAGCGCCAATATCGCGACCAGCTTCCTTCTCCCCGTCACTATACGGGGAGAAGGTGCCGGCAGGCGGATGAGGGGCAGCGCAGACGCTTCAATTGAAGAGCCTGGGACATTGCAGGACACCCCATGATATCAGCCGTTTCCTTTCAAAAAGCCTCGCGCCATTTCGGCAGCGTTCGCGCTGTCGACGCTGTCGATCTCGACATCGCGCCAGGCGAATTCTTCGCCATGCTCGGGCCGTCCGGTTCGGGCAAGACCACGTGCCTGCGTCTTATCGCCGGCTTCGAGCAGCCGACGGCGGGTTCGATCTCGATCTTCGGCGAGCGGGCCGAGGGCGTGCCGCCCTACCGCCGCAACGTCAACACCGTGTTCCAGGACTACGCGCTGTTCCCGCATCTCAACGTGCTCGACAACGTCGCCTACGGGCTGATGGTCAAGCGTGTCGGCAAGGCCGAGCGGCACAAGGCGGCGGAAGAAGCGCTGTCGCTGGTGCGGCTGCCCGGCTATGGCGCGCGCCGGCCCGGCCAGCTTTCCGGGGGTCAGCGCCAGCGTGTCGCGCTCGCCCGTGCCCTGGTCAACCAGCCCAAGGTGCTGCTGCTCGACGAGCCGCTCGGCGCGCTCGACCTCAAGCTGCGCGAAAACATGCAGGAAGAGCTGAGATCGCTGCAGAAGGCGCTCGGCATCACCTTCGTCTTCGTCACTCACGACCAGGGCGAGGCGCTGTCGATGGCCGATCGCGTCGCCGTCTTCAACGATGGCAGGATCATGCAGATCGGCACGCCCGAGGATATTTATCAGCGGCCGAGCACGCGTTTCGTCGCCGATTTCGTCGGCTCCTCCAACGTGCTGCCGCCGGATTTCGTCCAGCGTTATTCCGGCCAGCACCGCTGGGGCAGCCTGCGCCCTGAATCCATTCGTGTCGGCCGCGCGGCGAGCGGCGAAGGCGTCGCCGCGCGCCTCGTCTCGACCAACTATCTCGGCGCCACGACAAGGCTGGCGCTCGATGCCGACGGGTTGAAACTGCACGCCGTGGTGCCTGCGGGAACGCCCCTGCCGGCGGAAGGTGAGGCGGTCATGCTCACCTTCAACCGCGAGCATCTGCACCTGATGGACGAGCCGGTATGAGCCTCGACGCTACCATGCCGCGTGCCACGGCGCCCGCCATCCTGCCCGGCAGCGGCGGCATGCGCGGGGCGCTGTCCGATCTCTTCTGGCGCCGACCCCAACTGTTGCTGCTGTTGATGCTCCTGCCGCCGGTGCTGTGGCTCGGCATCGTCTATATCGGCTCGTTGTTCGCGCTGCTGGCCCAGAGTTTTTTCTCGATCGACGAATTCTCGGGCCTCATCAATCGCCAATTCACGCTGAAGACCTATGGCGACCTGCTCCAGGCGGCCAATCTCGACATCATCCTGCGCACGGTGACGATGGCCGCATTGGTCACGCTTGCCTCCGCCATAATCGCTTTCCCGATCGCCTACTATGCGGCGCGCTATGCGCGCGGCCGCTGGAAGGCGCTGTTCTATCTCGGCGTCATGCTGCCGCTGTGGTCGAGCTACCTGGTCAAGATCTATGCCTGGAAGCTGATCCTTGCCAAGGAAGGTATTTTAACCTGGCTGCTCGCCAAGCTGCATTTGTTGTGGCTGCTCGACGCCTGGCTGTCACTGCCGGTCGTCGGCGGCAATTCGCTGTCGGTGTCGTTCACCGGCACTTTCATCGTGTTCGTCTATGTCTGGCTGCCGTTCATGATCCTCCCCGTTCAGGCAGCCCTCGAGCGGGTGCCTGGCAATCTGGTCGAGGCCTCGTCCGATCTCGGTGCTTCGCCGGGGCAGACATTCCGCAACGTCTTGTTCCCGCTGGCGCTGCCCGGCATCGTCGCCGGTTCGATCTTCACCTTCTCGCTGACATTGGGCGACTACATCATCCCGCAGATCATCGGCACCTCGCGCCTCTTCATCGGCCAGGCCGTCTATTCGCAGCAAGGCACCGCCGGCAACATACCGCTCGCCGCCGCCTTCACCGTGGTGCCCATCGTCATTATGGGTTTCTACCTCTGGGGCGCCAAGCGCATGGGGGCTTTCGATGCGCTCTGACCGTGGTCAATCCGCTCCCCTCGGCCTGAAGATCGCCGCCGCCAGCGGCCTGCTCTTCCTGCATCTGCCGATCCTGCTGATCTTCGTCTATGCCTTCACCATCGAGGAGAAGAGCTTCGTCTGGCCGCCGCCCGGGCTGACCACGCAATGGTTCGCCGTCACCTGGAACCGGCCCGATGTCTGGGAAGCGCTGTCGCTGTCGGTGCGCGTCGCCGCCATCTCGACCGCGATCGCGCTGCTGCTCGGCACGCTCTGCGCCGCCGCGGTGTCGCGGACGAAATTCTTCGGCCGCGAGACCATCTCGCTGCTGGTCATCCTGCCCATCGCGCTGCCCGGGATCATCACCGGCATCGCGCTGCGCTCGGCCTTTTCGCTGGCCGAAATCCCGTTCTCGTTCTGGACGATCGTGCTCGGCCACGCCACTTTCTGCGTGGTCGTCGTCTACAACAACGCGGTCGCTCGTTTCCGCCGCACCTCCGGTTCGATGATCGAGGCCTCGATGGATCTCGGCGCCGATGGCTTCCAGACCTTTCGCCATGTCGTGCTGCCCAACATCGCCACCGCACTGCTCGCAGGCGGCATGCTGGCCTTCGCCCTCTCGTTCGATGAGGTCATCGTCACCACCTTCACCGCCGGCCAGCAGCAGACCGTGCCGATCTGGATGCTGGAGGAACTGATCCGCCCGCGCCAGCGCCCGGTCACCAATGTCGTGGCCATGGTGGTTGTGCTGGTGACGCTGCTGCCGATCCTGGTTGCCTATTACTTGACCCGCGACGGCGACCAGATCGCCGGTTCGGGCAAATGAAAGTAGTGAGTAGTGAGTAGTGAGTAGATTTGGTCCGCTCTTTAACTGCTCACTGCTCACTGCTCACTGCTCACTGCTCACTACTCACTAATTACCCCATTCGCTTCTGCCCAAGGAGACACCATGGACACCCAGATGCTGATCGGCTCGAAATTCGAGAAGGGCACCGAGACCGAGGAGCCGATCCTCAATCCGAAGACCGGGGCGACCATCCTCAATCTGCCCGAGGCCAGCCAGGCACAGATCGAGGCGGCGGTGAGCGCCGCCGAAAAGGCGTTCGCCTTGTGGTCGCGCACCACGCCGGCACAGCGCTCCGGCTACCTCCTGAAGATCGCCGACCGCATCGAGACCGAGGCGCAGGAGTTCGCGACGCTGGAGGCGTTGAATTGCGGCAAGCCGATCAATGCGGTGCTCAATGACGAAATCCCGGCCATCGTCGACTGCTACCGCTTCTTCGCCGGGGCGGTGCGCTCTATGCCAGGTGTGGTAGCGGGCGAATATCTGCCCGGCCACACTTCGATGGTCCGGCGCGACCCGATCGGCATCGTCGCCTCGATCGCGCCATGGAACTATCCGCTGATGATGATGGCCTGGAAGCTGGCGCCGGCAATCGCCGGCGGCAACACGGTGGTTTTCAAGCCGTCGGAGCAGACGCCGTTGACGGCGCTGAAGCTGGCGACGATCCTGGCCGATGTCCTGCCCGAGGGCGTCGTTAATGTCGTGCTTGGCCGGGGCGACAGCGTCGGCAACACGCTGATCAATCACCCCAGGGTCAACATGATCTCGATCACCGGCGACGTCGCCACCGGCAAGAAGGTGCTGCAGGCCGCCGCCAAATCGGTCAAGCGCACGCATCTGGAACTCGGCGGCAAAGCGCCGGTCATCGTCTTTGACGACGCCGACCTTGGCGCCGTCGTCAAAGGCCTGCGCGCCTTCGGTTACTACAATGCCGGCCAGGACTGCACCGCCGCCTGCCGCATCTATGCCGGCAAGAAGATCTACGACAAGCTTGTCGCCGATCTCTCCACCGCCGTCTCGACGATCAAATACAATCTATCAGACGACACCGAGAACGAGATCGGGCCGCTGATCTCGCGACGCCAGCGCGACCGCGTCTCGAGCTTCGTGGAACGTGCTTCGGAGCTGAAGCACATCGAGATCACCACCGGCGGCAAGCCGGGCGAGGGCACCGGCTTCTACTACCAGCCGACTGTCGTCGCCGGCGCGCTGCAGGAGGATGAGATCGTGCGCCGCGAAGTGTTCGGCCCCGTCGTTTCGATAACCCGCTTCACGGAAGTGGACGAGGCGGTGGCCTGGGCCAACGACAGCGATTACGGCCTGGCGTCATCCGTGTGGACCAAGGATGTTTCGCGCGCCATGGCGACCGCCGCGCGGCTGCAATATGGCTGCACCTGGATCAACACCCATTTCATGCTGACCAACGAGATGCCGCATGGCGGCCTGAAACAATCCGGCTACGGCAAGGACATGTCGCTCTATGCGCTGGAGGATTATACCGCCGTGCGCCATGTGATGGTTGCGCATGGGTGAGGAGCGGTCGCCGCTGGCGATCAATCGACAACGATTTGTCGATCGAAGCGACGAACGCCCGGAGCCATAGCGAAGGGCCGGGCGCCGGATCAGGGGCAGCGCAAGCTTCTACGATGCCGGCGCTGCCCCTCATTTGCCTGCGGCATCTCCTCCCGTGAACGGGAGAAGAACTCCAGCCGCTACTCCACGATGCGATAGATGTTCCACAGGCTGGTGCCCGACACGACATAGGGCTCCATCTCCTTGCCCCATTTGGCGTGCGCGTCGATCTTGCCGATCTTGGCGAACATCGCCTCCAACTGGGCCAGGCTTTCGACCTGGTGATGCGACTCGACCGTCGCTTCACGGGCGCCGATCGATCCGGTCATGATCTGGAATTTGAGCTCGGTGAGGCCGACCTGCGAGCCGATCTCGCGTTCCCATTTCCGCATCAGCTCGAGCACCGTCTGCTTGTGCCCGAACTTGGCATCGATCTGCCATCTGGCGCTGAACATGTTGGTTCTCCTCCATCACTTGCGGCTCAGGCCGCGGGTTGATCTACTCGTCCCAGGCCTGCACGACGGTTTGGCGCGCGATCAGGCCGTTCTTCAGCTCCAGCATTGCCGCGCAGAACACCTTGGTGCCGTCCGGGTAGGCGCATGCCTGGGTGAATGCCAGGCTGTCGCCGTGGGCGATGGTGGTGTCGACCTTGTGGGTCATCGCCCGGCTGCAGATGTCGTCCCAGAACGTCGTGATCGCCGCGCGCCCGCGGATTTCGCGCGGCTTGCTCGGCGGATTGTTGCGGTCGATCACCCGCACCAGCGCATCATCGGCATAGAAGCTCGACAGCATCTTGCCGTCACGGCCTTCGATCGCTTTCTTGATCGCCGCGCCATCCACGGCTTGGGTCTTGGTCAGCATTTTATCCTCCCTATGCCCGTCTTCAAGATCGGGCGTTTGACGTTTGAGGTGTCGCCCGGCGCTCGCCGACGGGCGGTGTCTTTCACTGTGACTTGGCCTTAACTGCCGCAAACACGCCGTCGGTCTGCTTCTTGAAGGTGGCCAGATCGACCTGGCTGCCGTTGAGGATCGTCGACCAGTGGCGCACGATCGCGGCCATCGCGATCGTCTCCTTGATCTCTTCGTCCGATGCGCCGTTGAGCTTGGCGGCCTCGGTGTGGAAATAGATGCAATACTGGCACGGGATCTGCGACGCGACCGCCAGCCCCATCAGCTCCTTGGTCTTGCCGTCGAGCGCGGTCTTGGGATTGAGCTGGACGCCCTTGATCTCGGCCCAGGCGCCGGCGATGGCGACGTCAGGCAGTGTCTTGAACATATCCGGCACCGAGCCGAGCGTCGCCTCGATGTCCTTGTAGGCTGCCGCCGCCGACGCATCCTCGGCTTTCGCCGGGGTGATCGTGAACAGCGCGCCAATGCCCGCCGCGATCACGAGTGACCTGACATTCAGTTTTGACTTGGGCATTTCATCCTCCGTTCGCAGCGCCTTTCCGGCGATATCCGCCTTGGCCTGCATGGGGGATTGATAGCGCCTATGGCAGTGTGCCTGCTTCGCCCGAAAGCGCCATGGCTCTCATGGCCCGTCCGGGCCAGTCTGCCTGGCGGAAAATGCCGCCGCGGCCGCTCGCGACGGCAGGTCGAGCTTCAGCAGTATGTTGGCGACGTGGCGCTTGACCGTATGCTCGCTCAGCCTGAGTTCGGCGGCGATCGCCGCATTGCTCTTGCCGTCGGCGATCAAATTCACGACTTCGCTCTCGCGCGCGGTCAGGCAAGCCGGTTCGGCCGCTTTGGTCTTGGGCCGGCAGGCCGGCTCCAGGTGCTGTTCGGACATCGCAAGCACAAACGCCAGCGGCTCGTCCAGCTCGTCGATGCCCACACGCCCGCGATCGACGAAATGAAGACCCGAGCCGACGGCCAGATCGGCGACCAGCCTCGACGCCAATATCTCGCCGCGCCCGGCGTGAGCGGCGAGTTGTATCGTCACGCGGCCCGTCAATCCTGCAGGAGGGCCGCGCGACTCGATCTCGCCGACATGCGCCCCTTGCGCGCTTGCCACCCCGATTTGCTGCGCCGCGTCCCGCAACGCCGCCGCGCAACGCAAGGCACGCCCAGGGCCGTCGAAGCGCGAAATCATCATCTCGGAGTGCATGTCCGCGCAGCGCCCGCCATGGCGCGTCACAAGGGTCCGCCATGTCTCATGGAAATGCTGGCTGCGTTCGCTCCACATCCGGTCTCCGAGGCGGGCCGTGTCGTAGATCCGAGTCACGAGAAGCGCAGCCAGAACGCGTTCGGCTTCCACCACGGCGCGCTCGCCGGTCAGGAACTCCTCGATCAGGTCGGCGACCCGGTCGACATCACCGGTCCAGATCGGGTGGTCGCGTCCAGGGATTTCGACCAGCCGCGCGTTGGGGATTTTCCTGGCCAGAAAGCGGCTGGCGTCGGGGTCGACCCGCACATCGTTGCGGCGATGGATCAGCAGCGTCGGCGCGCCGATTGCCGCCAGGATGCCGCGCACATCGATCCCCGCGTTCATCCGCGCCAGCGTCGCCGCCGCGGTAGGGCTTGCCGACAGCCGCTCGAAGCGCGCCCACCAGGTTGAAAAGCGGGTATCGTCGACCCTGCCCGGTGCGAAATTGGGCAAGGTGGCGCCTGTGCCCCAGGCCGTCTCGGCCGTCGCGATGAAGGCTTCCAGACGCTCCGGCGGCATCACCCATTTGTGGAAATGCGCGTAGCCGCCATAGAGCGCCAGTGCCCGCGTCCGCTCTGGATAGGTGGCGGCGAACAGCATCGCCAGCGGCGCGCCTTCCGAAGCGCCAAGGATCGACGCGCGGCCGCTGCCGACCGCATCCATCACCGCGCGCACATCATCCATGCGGGTCTCGAGGCTGGGCAGGTGATGGACATCGACGCGGTCGGAAAGACCCGTGCCGCGCTTGTCGAACAGGATCAGCCGTGAGAAGGCCGAAAGCCGCCTCAGGAGCCTGGTATAGCCCTCATCTTCCCAGTGCAGGTCGAGGTTGGAGATGAAGCCGGGGACGAAGACGAGGTCGAACGACCCCTGGCCGACCACCTGATAGGCGATCCGCACCTCGCCGCTAAGGGCGTATCGGGTCTCGATCGGCCTCACGAGGGTGTCCGCCCGGCCTGACGATTTCTGATCGCCAACCATAGCAGAGCCGCGCCGGTTGCGGCAGCTTGTATTTTAGCGGAAATGAATGTAGCCGGCGGCCGACGCGGTTACTTTTGCGACGCGGCGACGTCGCCAGGCGAGGCCGCGAGGCCGAGCTTGAGATCGGCCTCCGCCGGCGTGATCGGCCGTTTGATCCTGGCCGAAGCGACCACGACCAGTTCGTCGAAGCCTTCACCGCCGCTGTCCAGCATCTCGAAGAACTGGCGCCGCATTCTCGGCTCCCAGAACTTGTTGATATGCTCGGCGACGCCGGCAACGCCTTCCTCGCGTGGCCTGGAGTGGAAAAAGGCGGCGATCTGGTTGGCCATGCGCACCAGCTTTTCCCCCGTGCTCATGATGTGCTCTTCGTCATGCGACATGCTGGGCAACTCCCGAAATCACCCGGTCGGGGTGGGTAAAAACATCGAAATCGTCGCCACGCACCAGCGCCACCAGCGTCATGCCGGCCTCTTCCGCGGTGCGGATGGCAAGGGCCGTCGGCGCCGAGACGGCGATGATGAAGGCTGAACCGATCGCCGCCGTCTTCTGCACCATCTCGACCGAAACACGGCTGGTCACCACGACGGCGCCCGATGCGCCATCGATATTGGCCTTGGCCAGCGCGCCGGCCAGCTTGTCCAGCGCATTGTGGCGGCCGACATCCTCGCGCGCCATGACGACGCCCTTGCCATGGACGTAGAAGCCGGCTGCATGCACGGCGCCTGTCTCGGTATGCAGCGGCTGCACCTTCGACAGCAGCTTGACCGAGCGGGTGATATCGTCGGCCTCAAGCGTAAGTTTCGACGCACCCACCGGATCGACCGAGCGCATCGCTTCCTCGATCGATTCGATGCCGCACAGCCCGCAGCCCACCGGTCCGGCAAGCCGCCGCCGCCGCGCCTCGAAGCGCGTATTGGCCTGGTCCTTCAGCCGGATCTGGATGTCGATGCCGGCGCCATGATCCTCGACCTCGATGGCTTCGATCTCATCAGGCGCAGCGATGATGCCTTCGGTGAGCGAGAAGCCGAGCGCGAAGTCCTCGAAATCGGCGGGGCTCGCCATCATCACCGCATGCGTGGTGCCGGCGAAGGACAACGCCACCGGCGTCTCTTCCGGCACCATGCGGTTGGCCGCAGCCGTGCCGCTGGCGCGGTGCGCCAGTCGCGATATCTGCGTCGTCGCTCTGCGGCGCGCGGCCAAGACTACTCCGCCGCCTGCAGCGGAGCGATGCGACGGCTCTGCTTGGCCTGCTCGTCATAGTCGCGCTGCCATTCCGACGGGCCGTTGGAAGCGCCGACCTGCACCGCGGTCACCTTGTATTCCGGACAATTGGTCGCCCAGTCGGAGAAATCGGTGGTGATGACGTTGGCCTGCGTGTCGGGATGGTGGAAGGTAGTGTAGACCACGCCCGGCGACACCCGGTCGGTGATCAGCGCGCGCAGCGTCGTCTCGCCCGAACGGCTGGTCAGCCGCACCCAGTCGCCATCGCGCAGGCCGCGATTTTCTGCGTCGTGCGGATGGATTTCCAGCCGGTCCTCGGAGTGCCACATGACATTTTCGGTGCGTCGCGTCTGCGCGCCGACATTGTACTGCGACAGGATACGGCCGGTGGTCAGCAGCAGCGGGAAGCGCGGTCCGGTTCTTTCGTCGGTCGCCACATATTCGGTGCGGATGAACTTGCCCTTGCCGCGCACGAAGCCGTCGACATGCATGATCGGCGTGCCAAGCGGCGCCTTGTCGTTGCAGGGCCATTGCACGGAGCCGACCCGGTCGAGCAGGTCGAAGGAGACGTTGGCGAAGCTTGGCGTCGTCTTGGCGATCTCGTCCATGATTTCGGACGGATGCGTATAGTTCCAGTCGAGGCCGATCGCACGGGCGAGTTCCTGCGTCGCCTCCCAATCGGCGTAGCGCGCCTTCGGTTCCAGCACCTTGCGCACCATATTGATGCGGCGTTCGGCATTGGTGAACGTGCCGTCCTTCTCGAGGAAGGTCGAGCCCGGCAGGAAGACATGCGCGTAGTTCGCCGTCTCGTTGAGGAAGAGGTCGTGCACCACCACGCATTCCATCGCGGCCAAGCCGGCGGCGACATGCTTGGTGTCGGGATCGGACTGCAGGATGTCCTCGCCCTGGATGTAGATGCCCTTGAACGAGCCGTCGACAGCGGCATCCAGCATGTTGGGAATGCGCAGGCCGGGTTCGTCGTCGAGCTTCACGCCCCAGAGGCTTTCGTAGATGTCGCGCACCGCGTCACCCGAAATGTGCCGGTAGCCCGGCAGTTCATGCGGGAACGAGCCCATGTCGCAGGAGCCCTGCACATTGTTCTGGCCGCGCAGCGGATTCACGCCGACGCCAGGCCGGCCGATATTGCCGGTGGCCATTGCGAGGTTGGCGATCGCCATCACCGTGGTCGAGCCCTGGCTGTGCTCGGTGACGCCGAGGCCGTAATAGATCGCGCCATTGCCGCCCTTGGCGTAGAGACGGGCGGCACCGCGGATCAACTCCGGATCGACGCCGGACAGCTTGCCGACGATTTCGGGGCTGTTTTCCGGCAGGGCGACGAAGGACGCCCAGTCCTGGAACTCAGCCCAGTCGCAGCGCTCGCGGATGAAGGCTTCGTCGAAAAGGCCCTCGGTGACGATGACATGCGCCAGCGAGGTCAGCACGGCGACATTGGTGCCGGGCTTCAGCGGCAAATGGTAGTCGGCTTCGACATGGGCCGACTTGACCATCTCGGTGCGGCGCGGGTCGAGCACGATCAGCTTGGCGCCCTGGCGCAGCCGCTTCTTCAGCCGCGAGGCGAACACCGGGTGCGCGGAAGCCGGATTGGCGCCGATGATCACGGCGACGTCGGTGAATTCGACGGAATCGAAGTCCTGCGTGCCGGCCGAGGTGCCGTAGGTCTGGCCGAGCCCATAGCCGGTCGGCGAATGGCAGACACGTGCGCAGGTGTCGACATTATTGTTGCGGAAGCCCTGCCGAACCAGCTTCTGGACGAGGTAGGTCTCCTCATTCGTGCAGCGCGAGGAGGTGATGCCGCCGATCGCGGTGCGTCCGTACTGGTACTGGATGCGGCGGAATTCCTTGGCCGTATGGGCGATCGCCTCTTCCCAGCTCACTTCGCGCCAGGGATCGCTGACCTTCTCGCGGATCATCGGCGACAGGATGCGGTCCTTGTGGGTGGCATAACCGTAAGCGAAGCGGCCCTTCACGCAGGAATGGCCGTGGTTGGCCATGCCCTCCTTGTAGGGCATCATGCGGATGACCTCGTCGCCCTTCACTTCGGCCTTGAACGAGCAGCCGACGCCGCAATAGGCGCAGGTGGTGACGGCCGAGCGCTCCGGCAGGCCCTTTTCAAGCACGGTCTTCTCGCGCAGCGCATCGGTCGGGCAGGCCTGCACGCAGGCACCGCAGGACACGCATTCGGAGGCAATGAAGTCCTCGTGCATGCCGGCGACCATGCGCGATTCGAAGCCGCGGCCCTCGATGGTCAGCGCGAAAGTGCCTTGCACCTCCTCGCAGGCGCGCACGCAGCGCGAGCAGACGATGCACTGCGCCGGATCATAGGTGAAATAGGGGTTGGACTCATCACGGGCGATGTAGTCGACCGCGAGCGAGCCATGGCCCGGCGCGACGCCATTTTCTTCCTTGACGTGGTTGCGGCCCTCAACGCCGTAGCGATTTTCGGTCAGGCCGACAGACTTCGCCACCACATCGAACTCGCTGGCGCCAGTTCCGGCCTTCTCGTGCCAGCCGGTCGGATGGTCGGAGACGTAGAGTTCCATGACGCCCCGGCGGATGGCCTCGAGCCTGTCCGACTGCGTGCGCACCACCATGCCTTCGCCGACAGGCGTCGTGCAGGAAGCCGGCGTACCGCCGCGCCCGTCGATTTCGACGAGGCAGACGCGGCAGGAACCGAAGGAGTCCAGCATGTCTGTGGCGCAGAGCTTGGGGATCTCCACCCCGCCTTCCATCGCCGCACGCATGATCGACGTGCCTTCAGGCACGCTGATGCTGCGGCCATCGACGGTCAGCGTGACCTGTTTTTGCGCCTTCGACTCCGGAGTTCCGTAGTCAATCTCTTCGATCAGCGTTGGGAAGTCGGCCTTGATGTTCATCTGCCAGCTCCTATTCAGCAGCCACGCGCGCTGGCGCGGGCTTGAAATCCTCGGGGAAATGCGTGATCGAGCTCATCACCGGGTAGGGCGTGAAGCCGCCCAGCGCGCAGAGCGAACCGAACTTCATCGTGTTGCAGAGGTCGGTGACCAAAGCGAGGTTCTTTTCCGGCTCGATTCCGGCGGCGAGCCTGTCGATGGTTTCCACGCCCCGCGTCGAGCCGATGCGGCAAGGCGTGCACTTGCCGCAGCTTTCGATGGCGCAGAATTCCATGGCGAAGCGTGCCTGCTTCAGCATGTCGGCGGTATCGTCGAAAACCGTGATGCCGGCGTGGCCGATCAGTCCATCGCGCTTGGCGAATTCCTCGTAGTCGAACGGCGTGTCGAACAGTGCGCGCGGGAAGTAGGCGCCGAGCGGGCCGCCGACCTGCACTGCCTTCACCGGACGCCCGGTGGACGTGCCGCCACCGATCTCGTCGACGATCTCGCCCAGCGTCAGGCCGAAAGCGGTTTCGAACAGGCCGCCTTGCTTGACGTTGCCGGCGATCTGGATCGGGATCGTGCCGCGCGAGCGGCCCATGCCGAAATCCTTGTAGAAGGTGGCGCCCTTGTCCATGATGATGGGTACGGAAGCGAGCGAAATGACGTTGTTGATCACCGTCGGCTTGCCGAACAAACCCTGTATCGCGGGCAGCGGCGGCTTGGCGCGCACCACGCCGCGCTTGCCTTCCAGGCTGTTCAAGAGCGAGGTTTCCTCGCCGCAGACATAGGCGCCGGCACCGACGCGGATTTCCATGTCGAAGGCGTTAGGCGAACCCAGCACATTGACGCCGAGCACACCGGCCTTGCGGGCGATCTCGACGGCCTTGTTCATGACAGCCACCGCGTGCGGATATTCCGAGCGGATATAGACGAAACCCTTGGTCGCGCCGGTGGCGATGCCGGCGATGGTCATGCCTTCGATGAGCACGAAGGGGTCGCCCTCCATGATCATGCGATCGGCGAAGGTGGCGCTGTCGCCTTCATCGGCGTTGCAGACGATGTATTTGCGCTCCGATGTCGTATCGAGCACCGTCTTCCATTTGATGCCGGTCGGGAAGCCTGCGCCGCCGCGGCCGCGCAGGCCGGAGTCGGTGACCTGCTTGACGACGTCGGCGGGCGTCATGGCCACCGCGTTCCGCAGGCCGCTCAGTCCGCCGAGCGACTTGTAGGCATCGAGCGACAGCGGGTCGTTGATGCCACAACGTGCAAACGTCAAGCGAGTTTGTTTGGCCAGGAACGGAATCTTGTCCGGTGCGCCGAGCCAGCGCTTGTGATGGCCGCCGGTGAGAAAACCGCTGTCGAACAGGCTCTTCACGTCCGACGGTTTCACCGGCCCGTAGGCGACACGGCCATTGGCCGTCGCCACTTCGACCATCGGTTCGAGGAAATAGGCGCCGCGCGAGCCGTTGCGCACAATCTTGGCCTCGATGCCGCGCTCCGCGAGTTCCTTGGCGACGGCCTTCGCGACCTTTTCCGCGCCCAGCGCCAGTGCGCCGGAATCGCCGGGAATATAGATACGGGGGGTCATGAGCGCACCTCGGCGACGATCTCGTCGATCTTGTCGTCATCCAACCGACCGATCACCTCGCCATCCAGCATCGCAGATGGCGAGCAGGCGCACAGCCCGAGGCAATAGACCGGTTCCAGCGTAACCGATCCGTCACGCGTGGTCTCATGGAAGTCGATGCCGAGCAACTGCTTGACCTTGGCGGCGACCGCGTCCGAACCCATCGACTGGCAGGCTTCCGCCTGGCAGAGCTTGAGCACGTGCCGCCCGGCCGGGCGCGCGCGGAAATCATGATAGAAAGTCACGACACCATGCACCTCGGCCCTGGACAGGTTCAGGCCGTCGGCAATGACGGGGACGGCATCCTGCGGGACGTGGCCGAATTCTTCCTGGATGCCGTGGAGGATCGGCAGCAGCGGACCTTCGAGGTCCTTCAACTCCTGGATAATCGCCGCCGTGCGCGATGCGATCTCGGTACTTGCAGGCTGCATCGTCATGCAGCGCCCTCCCTGGTCGATAGCTTTTATCGCTAAGTCTTTACAAAATCAGAGGAAACCCGCGAAATCAATAAAGCTGTTTCGTTGCTCGATAGAAATCTTCTATCGACGAGCTGCGCTCAGCATTGTCTAGCCTAGCGGTGGGCGCGGAAATCGTCTGCCAGCGCCATCGCCTCGTCCAGCAGCGCCTGCACCAGCGGCGTGTGCGGCTCGCGCGGCGCGGCGACCAGCCCGACTGTGTGGCTGGCATCGGGCTCGACGATCGGAATGGCCCGGATCGGTTCGGAAAAACCGAATGTTTCCGCAAGGTTGAGTGGCATGATCGATGACCATTTGCCGGTCCGGATGTGCGAGAACAGCACGATCATCGAATTCGATTCCAGCGTCGGCCGCACCTGCACGCCGGCTTCCGCCAGGTGCTGGTCGATGATGCGGCGGTTCTGCATGTCCGGCGTCAGAAGGCACAGCGGCAACTGGCTGATCTCGGACCATGTCACTTTGTCGCGGTCGGAATAGGGATTGCCGATTGCGGTGATCAATTGGTAGCGCTCGTCATAGAGGGGCACGCTGGTCACCCGTCCCAGCGGTTCGTTGTCGAGATAGGTGATGCCCGCATCGACATCGAAATTGCCAAGCAGCGACAGCACTTCGATCGAGGTCCGCGACAGCACCGAAAAGGTGACGCCTGGGTGCTTGTCTCGAAAGGGCGTCGTCAATCTCGCGACCATCGCCAATGCCGTCGGGATTGCTGCAATCCGGATGCGGCCGGAAAGGCCATACCGGGCGGCGCGCATCTCCTCGCGCATGGTCCTGGAGTCGCCGACGATGCGGCGCGCCCAGACCAACACTTGCTTGCCCTCCGGGGTCAGCCCCTGGAACCGCGACCCGCGATTGACCAACATGACGCCGAGCTGGCCCTCGAGCTGCTTGATGCCGGCCGACAAGGTCGGCTGCGTGACCCCGCACGCCTCGGCCGCCCGGCCGAAGTGCTCTTCCTTGGCCAGCGCGATGAAGAATTCCAGCTTGTCGATCATTGGGGGAAGCTATCCGGCGCGGTGGCGTCGCGCCAGATGGTGTCGCGCTCAATCCTCCAATGCATGTCGCCCGAAAGTGACTTCGGTTTTGGGACAACGACATGCATAAAAAAGCGATCGCGCAGCGCTGCCTCGATCGCCGGGATCTACCGATCCACGAGATTGAGGATGTTGCCGTCCGGATCCTTGAACCATGCGACTTTCATGCCGCCGCCGACATGCAGGTCACCCTCCATCGTTAGGCCGGGCATCTCGTAATGCTCGAAGGCGACACCCTTCGACTTGAGGGCGTTGACGACATCGGCGATGGTGTCGCCGACCATCCAGGTTACCGCCGTCGCCTTGTTGGTCCCTGCGAATTCGGAGCGATAGACATTGATCGTGGTATCGCCGCTTTTGTAGACGATCAATTCGCCGCCCTCATCGTGCACCTGTTCCAGGCCGAGTGTTCTCTCATAGAAGGCCTTGGCCCTTGCCAGATCCTTCACGGCGAGGTTTGCCGATGCGTTGCTGTTTGCAAGCATGATCGTCTCCTTCCCTGGTTGTCATTCCCTCTGGTCATGGAAATAGGTCGCCCAGGCCGCTTGACGACCGCCATCATGCCTGGCGCTTGGAGCGGTCCGCGATCTGCACTATGTGAGCTGCAGCCGAACGCCAGGGAACAACAGCCATGTCCATCACCAAGGAAATCGTCACCGAGCGCCTGAAGACGGTGAACGGGCCGGACTTTACCGGCAACATCGTCGACCTCGGCATGGTTTCGGAGATTTTCATCGCCGATTCGAAAGTGTTCTTCTCGATCACCGTTCCCGCCGCGCGCGCTCAGGAGATGGAGCCGTTGCGCGCCGCCGCCGAGCGGGTGGTGAAGGCCATTCCCGGCGTCGCCGGTGCGGTCGTCGCGCTGACGGCTGAAAAGAAAGGCGGCGGCATGGAGGCGTCGGTTCCATCGCGTCCCGCACCCAGGCCGGCGCCGACGGCTCCGGTCGCTGCGGCACCGCGGGCGGCTCCGCATGGTCCTTCTTCGCAGAGCCAGGGCAAGCGCGGCGTGCCCGGCATCGAGGCGATCATAGCGGTTGCTTCCGGCAAGGGTGGCGTCGGAAAGTCGACCACGGCCGTCAACCTGGCGCTTGGCCTGGCCGCCAATGGCTTGCGGGTCGGTGTGCTGGATGCCGACATCTATGGCCCGTCGATGCCCAGACTGCTTAACATCCATGGCCGGCCGCAGACAATCGACGGCAAGATCCTGAAACCGATGGAGAACTACGGCCTCAAGGTGATGTCGATGGGTTTCCTCGTCGATGAGGAGACGCCGATGATCTGGCGCGGGCCGATGGTGATGTCGGCGCTGACGCAGATGCTGCGCGAGGTAGAATGGGGGCGGCTCGACGTGCTCGTCGTCGATATGCCGCCCGGCACGGGCGATGCGCAACTGACCATGGCCCAGCAGGTGCCGTTGGCCGGTGCCGTCATCGTCTCGACGCCGCAGGACCTGGCACTGATCGACGCCCGCAAGGGCCTCAATATGTTTCGGAAAGTCGATGTGCCGCTGCTCGGCATCGTCGAGAACATGAGCTACTTCATCGCCCCGGATACCGGCAAGCGATACGACATCTTCGGCCATGGCGGCGCGCGCCGCGAGGCGGAGAGGCTCGGCGTCACCTTCCTTGGCGAGGTGCCGCTTGAAATGGGCATCCGCGAGAGCTCTGACGCCGGCACGCCGGTGGTCGTCTCGAAGCCGGATGGCGCCGAGGCGAAAATCTACCGCGATATCGCCTCCAAGGTCTGGGACAGGGTCAACGAGGAACGCGGCGCGGCCGAAGCGGCCGTGCCGAGTATCGTCTTTGAGTGAACCCTCACGGGGAGTGCGTCAGCCGCCCACTTTCTCGCCGAAAGCCGAAAAGAACTGTCCGGCCAGTTTCTTCGACGTCGATTCGATCAGCCGGCTGCCAAGCTGCGCGATCTTGCCGCCGACTTCTGCCTTGGCCGCATATTTGAGGACCGTCGCGTCCGGCCCGTCGGCGGTGAGCGTGACGTCGGCGCCGCCCTTGGCGAAGCCGGCGATGCCGCCCTTGCCTTCGCCCTGGATGGTGTAGGCATGCGGCGGCTTGAGATTCCTGAGCGTCACTTCGCCGTTGAAGGTGGCCTTGATCGGCCCGATCTTCAGCACCACCGTTGCCGCCATCTCGGTCGCCGATTTCATTTCCAGGCTCTGGCAGCCTGGGATGGCGCCCCTCAGGACGGCTGGGTCGTTCAGCGCTTCCCACACTTTCTGCACGGGTGCGGCGATACGTTCCTCGCCCTCGATCACCAAAGCCATCTAAACCTCCCGCATCGCCGATGTCGGATTGGTCGTAGCGTGCGGCTCGATAGCTGTCTATCGCACCAAAGTCCGGATTCAGATCACGCGTGCCCCTTGCCTGCATCCGCGCGTTGTCATATCGATTTGTCATACAAATACGGAGACCATGATGGCCGGCGCCCCCACGAAAAAGAAAAAGTTCCGCTCGCAGGAGTGGTTCGACAATCCCGACAATCCGGGAATGACGGCGCTTTATCTCGAGCGCTACCTGAATTACGGGCTGACACGCGCCGAGCTGATGTCTGGCAAACCGCTGATCGGCATCGCGCAGACGGGCTCTGACCTTTCGCCTTGCAACCGGCACCATATCGAACTTGCCAAGCGCGTGCGCGAAGGCATCGTCTCGATGGGCGGCATTCCTTTCGAATTCCCCTGTCACCCGATCCAGGAGACCGGCAAGCGGCCGACCGCCGCCCTTGACCGCAACCTCGCCTATCTCAGCCTTGTCGAGGTGCTCTACGGCTATCCGCTCGACGGCGTCGTGCTCACCATCGGCTGCGACAAGACCACGCCTGCCTTGCTGATGGCGGCGGCGACCGTCAACATCCCGGCCATCGCGCTGTCGGTCGGCCCGATGCTCAATGGCTGGCATAAGGGCAAGCGTACCGGCTCGGGCACCATCGTCTGGGAATCGCGCCAGCGCCTGTCGGCCGGCGAGATCGGCTATGACGAGTTCATGGACATCGTCGCGTCCTCGGCGCCGTCCACCGGCTACTGCAACACGATGGGCACGGCCACCACGATGAATTCGCTGGCCGAGGCGCTCGGCATGCAACTGCCCGGTTCGGCCGCCATTCCGGCGCCCTACCGCGAGCGCGGCCAGATCGCCTACGAAACCGGCAAGCGCATCGTCGACATGGTGCACGAAGACCTGAAACCGTCCGATATCATGACCCGCGCGGCTTTCGAAAACGCCATCGTCGTCAATTCGGCGATCGGCGGCTCGACCAACGCGCCGATCCATCTCAACGCCATCGCCCGCCATCTCGGCGTGCCGCTCGACAATGACGACTGGCAGACCATCGGCCTCAAAGTGCCGCTCATCGTCAATCTGCAGCCGTCAGGTGAATATCTGGGCGAGGACTATCACCACGCCGGTGGCGTGCCTGCCGTGGTCGCCGAACTGATGAAGGCCGGAATGCTGCCGCATCCCGATGCCTTGACCGTCAATGGCAAGTCGATCGGCGCCAACTGCGAGGGCGTCGCCAACGAGAATACCGACGTCATCCGCACGGTGGCCGAGCCGCTGAAGGCCAATGCCGGCTTTATCAATTTCAAGGGCAATCTGTTCGATTCGGCGATCATGAAGATGAGCGGCATTTCGCCGGAATTCCGCGAGCGCTATCTGTCGAACCCGAACGACCCGGAAGCCTTCGAAGGCAACGCCATGGTCTTCGACGGGCCCGAGGATTACCACGCCCGCATTGACGATCCGGCGCAAGGCATAGACGAGCATACCATCCTGTTTATGCGCGGCGCCGGTCCCGTCGGCTATCCCGGCGGCGCCGAGGTCGTCAACATGCAGCCGCCGGCCTACCTGATCAAGAAGGGTATCCACGCGCTGGCCTGCATCGGCGATGGCCGCCAGTCCGGTACGTCGGGCTCACCGTCGATCCTGAACGCCTCGCCGGAAGCCGCGGTCGGCGGCGGCCTGGCGCTGCTCAAGACCGGCGACCGCGTCCGCATCGACCTGCGGAAGGGCACGGCGAACATCCTCGTCAGCGATGACGAGATCACACGGCGACGCGCCGAGCTGCAGAAGGATGGCGGCTATCATTATCCCCAGCACCAGACGCCATGGCAGGAGATCCAGCGCGGCATGGTCGACCAGTTCTCGACCGGCATGGTGCTGAAGCCGGCGGTGAAATATCAGGATGTCGCCCACACCATGGGAGTGCCTCGCGACAATCATTGATTACTCCCGGGAATAGTCATCGATTATTCCTGGCTGGCCACTGATGATGGATGACGACGACCGGCGGCCTTCGATCAGGCCGCCGTTCTCACGGCCACGGGCCGGGAAACGTTCCGTCCTTGACAAGCCAGCCCAACAATTCCACCATCATCGCAAGGGGTGTATCGCGACGACCCCGTGAGGCGTCAGCCCAATGTTCGCGTCCAGGCTTCTTCAGGAGGTGGACGCCATGCCGTCAACAACCGCTATCACCGTACAGCAACTATCCCGTCTGATTGGTCTGCCGGGCGCGCCTGTGATCGTCGATGTCCGTATCGATGAAGACTACGACGCCGACCCGCGCCTGCTGCCGGCCTCTCACCGGCGCAATTTCAAAACGGTCTCGGCTTGGGCAAACGACCTTGCCGGCAGCCAAGTGGCCGTCGTTTGCCAGAAGGGGCAAAAGCTTTCGCAAGGGGTTGCCGCGTGGCTGCGGCATGAAGGCATTGCCGCCGAATCCCTCGAAGGCGGCTTCGAAGCCTGGCGCGATGCCGGCGGGCTTCTGGTCCGCGCCGACATGATACCTTCCCGCGATGAAAAGGGCCGCACCGTCTGGGTAACGCGGGCTCGCCCCAAGGTCGATCGCATCGCTTGCCCATGGCTGATCCGGCGCTTCATCGATCCCGACGCGGTGTTTCTCTTCGTCGAACCCGCTGAGGTTCCGGCTGTCGCAGACCGCTTTCAGGCCGTGCCTTTCGACATCGACAATGTGTTCTGGAGTCATCGCGGCGAGCGCTGCACCTTCGACACGATGATCGAGGAGTTCGGGCTGGAATCCCAGGCACTCGATCGGCTTGCCACGATCGTGCGCGCGGCCGACACCGCACGCCTGGATCTCGTTCCCCAGGCAGCCGGATTTCTGGCCGCCTCCCTTGGCCTGTCACGCATGTTCCGCGACGATCTGGAGCAGCTGGAGGCCGGCACGATGCTCTATGACGCGTTCTTCCGCTGGTGTCGCGACGCCACTGACGAGACGCACAACTGGCCGGGCGGGGCAAAGCCGTCATGAGCAGCCTCATTTCGGGCAATGATGCCGACCTCGTCGAGGCGCCGGCGGTCCCGAGCTTCCGCGAAGCCACGAAACTCTGGGCGAAGATCGGATTGCTGAGCTTCGGCGGGCCGGCCGGGCAGATCGCGCTCATGCACAAGGAATTGGTCGAGGACCGGCGCTGGATCGGCGAACAGCGTTTCCTGCATGCGCTGAACTACTGCATGCTGCTGCCCGGTCCCGAGGCCCAGCAACTTGCCATCTATATCGGCTGGCTGCTGCACAGGACGATCGGCGGCCTTGTCGCCGGTGTTCTGTTCGTGGTGCCCGGCGCACTCGTCATGCTCACCCTGAGCATTCTCTATGCGCTCTATGGTGATGTCCCGCTGGTCGCGGCGCTGTTCTTCGGGGTCAAGGCCGCCGTGCTCGCGGTCGTGGTCGAGGCGGTGATCCGCATCGGCCGCCGCGCCTTGAAGAACCGGTTGATGGTGGCGATCGCGCTTTGCGCTTTTCTCGGCATCTATGTGCTCGCCATCCCGTTCCCGCTCATCGTCCTGATTGCGGGATCGGTGGGATGGGTGGGAAACCGTGTCGCGCCAGCCCTGTTTTCCGGCGCGGCGCACGGCAAGAACGACGCTCCCGATATCAGGGGCGCGGTCGACCTGATGTTCGAACGCGGCGAACTGGCCCATACCAGGCCGACACGATGGCATGCGCCGCGCACCATCGCGATCTGGCTGCCGATTTGGCTCGGGCCAGTTCTGTTGCTGTGGGCGCTCACCGGAAGGAGCAGCGTGTGGACGCAGATTGGCGGCTTCTTCAGCCTCATGGCGGTGGTCACCTTTGGCGGCGCCTACGCGGTTCTTGCCTATGTCGCGCAGGCAGCCGTGCAGTCCTTCGGCTGGCTCGCCCCTGGTGAAATGGTCGATGGCCTCGGCCTTGCCGAGACCACGCCGGGTCCACTCATCCTGGTGTTGCAATTCGTCGGCTTCATCGCCGCGTTTCGCCACGCCGGCTCGCTGGATCCGCTGCTTGGCGGATCGCTTGGAGCGCTGCTGACGCTGTGGGTTACGTTCACACCCTGCTTCTTCTGGATATTCCTCGGCGCGCCCTACATCGAGGCCCTGCGCGGCAACAAGGCCCTGTCGGCCGCGCTGGGCGCGATCACCGCCGCCGTGGTCGGCGTCGTCATGAACCTTGCTCTGTGGTTCGCCTTGCACGTCGTCTTCCGCGAAGTGCGCATGACGGGCCTTGGCATGAACGTGCCGGTGCTTTCGTCGATCGACTGGCGAGCCGCGCTGCTTTCGGTCGCCGCCATGGTCGCCATCCTGAAGTGGAAAACCGGTGTGCTGCCGACGCTTGCGGGATGCGCCCTTGCCGGCGTGTTGCTGCTCGCCACGGGCGGCTAGTGGATGTCGCCCGGAAGTGTCTTCGGTTCGGGAAAACGACATGCATCGAAACAAGATCTAAGGCGCGTCGCATGAATCCGTTTCGACGCGACGCGCTTTAGATTTTCCGGCTCCTTTGTATTCCGCTTCCGAACCCCCTAACTGGTGGAAAACGGATTGGACCAGCAATGGCGGGACGACGCTCTTCCCTCGGCTTTCTCGGTATGTTCGGTCGCTCGGGTGATTTGCGGCAGCTCGATGCCGCCTTGCGTGGCGCCGACCTGCATCCCGCCCTCGTGCCCGAAGGGGTGAAACTAACCATCGTCAATCTGATGAAGGACCACTGGCCCGAGGAGCCGCCGCCGCAGGCCTATCCGCGGGTAGCGAACCTGTTCAGCTACTGCATCGCCGGACCGGAAACCTTCGAGCGTGCGCAAGGCCCACAGCAGCGGCTCGACGCGGAGCGCCGGATCGAGGCCGCTCTCGAAACCGGCGACGATCTCGATGCCCAGATCGTGCTGATGGCACTGCACGCCAAGCTGATCAACGCCGAGGTGGTTGAGCGCTTCGGGCTGGGCGCCGACTGAGCGCTGGCTGAGTGCTTTCGTGAAACGCTGAAACCGCTCTAAGCCCGGCTTATCTCCTGGAGATACCAGCCGATATAACGCAGCTCGTTGTACTCCATCGGCGCGATCGGTCCGGGCACGAAATAGTGCGAGCGTACGCCGCGCGCCGTATGCTCGATGATCTTCTTGTCCTCGTCCGTGGTGACCTTCCACAGCCAGGTCAGTTTCTCCAGATCGTAGTCCTGGCCTTCGACAGCGTCGCCGCGCACCAGCCAGATCAGTTCCATCTCGCAGGTCTGAGCCGTTTTCGGGATGAATCGGTAGATCATCCCATGGTCGGGGTAGCAGACGAGGAAAGTCGTGCCGCCAAGATGGATGGAGGTGACGCCGCCGTCATAGTCGGTGAAGCGGCCCATCAGTGGCGCGACGGGGGAGCCGTCCCGGCTGCCGCTCGAAACGCCGTCATAGAGCGCATAGCGGAAGGTGTGGATCGCCTCCTGGCCGGCGGCCGAATTCTGCCAGCGATCGCCGCTGCCGATCTCGATGCCGAGAGCGCAGGTCCGCTGTTCCATCGCGGCATTGAGCTGCTCGATCATCTCCGCGGGCTTTTCCAGCGCGTGCGTCTGCGAATATTCGGGATGCGCCGGTCCGCAATGGTAGCATTCGACATAATTTTCGACGGCGAGCTTCCAGTTCGCCTCGAGCGGGTAGCTTTGGCGATACGCCACCTTGGCATCGCCCCACCCATATTGTCCGCAACTCGTGCGCAAAGATTGCTCGATCGGATCGAAATCGAGTGGCGTCTCGGCGAAGGAGATGAAGACAAGGCCGGTCGCGACGCGGACATGGAGCTTCTTCAGCCCGTGCGCGGTGCGGTCGAAATCCTTCGGCATCAGCCTGGCGGCGCGCAGCGAGCCGTCATTGGAATAGGTCCATGCATGGTACGGGCAGACGAACACTTTCGCGTTGCCCTTCTCTTTGGTGCAGACCTCGGCGCCGCGATGGCGGCAGACATTGAGCATGGCATGCACGGTGCCATCCATGCCACGCGACAGGATGACCGCCTCGTCACCGAGCTTGAACAGTTCGAAGTCGCCGGGGTTGGGAATGACGCTGGCATGCGCCAGGCAGTGCCAATGGCGGCGGAACAGACGTTCCATGTCCCGCTCGAAAATATCCTGGTCGTGGTAGAATGGGCGCGTCAGGCCGTAGCCTGGCCGGTGCGAGGCCACCAGCCGATCGATGGCATCTTCGGTATTTGCGGCTTGCTGGATAGGATAGACGCTCATTTGTCGTTCTGCCCAATGGTTGGTTCTGTCGGTGGCTATCTGTATGTCGGTCTTCTGGCTAGCCGCCCATGCTCGCTCGCGGCAGGTGGATCAGGTTGCCGAAGCGGGCGCGCAATCTGTCGTCGACCAGCTTGGGCACGTGCCGCGGAAATCGTTCCGCAAGGATGCGCTTCTTTTCGTCGATCGCCCGGGCCAATATATCAGGGCGGCCTTTTTCGTTCCATTCCTTCGGTGAGGAACGGTCGCCGAAGGCGGGATAAAAACGCTCTGCCCGGGCCGACTTGAGCGTTTGCTCGTTGTCAAGATAATGGCCCGGACCCTTGAGGCAGACATCGGCGATGGTGTCGATCGACAGCGCTTCGTCCGTCACTTCGATGCCGCGTGCGCAGCGCAAGCAATGGCCAAGCATGTCATTGTCGATGATCAGGCTTTCCAGGCAGAAGCCGAGCAGCGAGGCATGCATGCCGGCCGATTCGTAGACGAGGTTGAGGCCCGAGAGGCCGGCCATCACATTGGTGATGCCCTTCTCGTAGCCGGACTGGATATCGGGCAGTTTCGAGTCTGTCATGCCGGCGGCCGAGCCGCCGGGCAGGTCGTAGAATTGCGCCATCTGCGCGCAGGCCGCCGTTACCACCGCCTGTTCGGCCGAGCCCCCGGCCATGGTGTTGGTGCGCAGGTCCGACATGAACGGCCAGGCGCCGAAGATCGCCGGATGTCCCGGCTTGAGTGCGTTGACATATACCAGGCCAGCCAGCACTTCGGCCACTGCCTGCGCGACCGCGCCGGCCATCGCCGCCGGAGCGGTTGTTCCGGACTGGCCGGTGGAGAGGAGCAGGATGGGGATGCCGCCTTCGACACAGGCCTCGAGCACGCCGCAGGCATCCTCGGCGAACTTCATCGGTGGCACGACGAAGGAGTTGGAGTTGGAAACGAATGGCCGGGCGCGGAAATTCTCCTCGCCACCGGCGATGGCATAGAGCATTTCGAGCGCCGGCTTCACATTCTCGCGCACGGTGAAGGACGTGCCGACATGCTTCGACGTCCCCATCACGCAGGCGTAGAGCGTGTTGAAATCCATATCGAGCGGGTCGGCGATGTCGCGCGCCACCATCGGCCGCTGGAAAAAATGGATGTTGCTCAGTCCATCGACGATGCGGGCGGCGTCATAGATGTCCTGCAGCTTCGATTCGCGATACTCGCGTTTTTCGAGATCCACCAGATGCACGGCGATACCCGCCGTGCCGTAATGGACGCGCTTGCCCTGGATCACCATGTCGTGCCTGGGGTCCTGGCCATGCAGCGTGAAATGCCGCGCGGCTCGCTTGATGGTGTCGAGTACGAGCGCACGGGGGAAACGGATGCGGCCATCGTCGCCATGGATGGCGCCAGCCTTGGTCAGGACTTTTATGCAGGACGGGATGGCGTTGGCGAAGCCGACCGTTTCCAGAAGCGTCAGCACGCCCTCATGAATGCGCTCGCAGTCGTTTCCGCGCAATGGCCCGTAACTGCCGCCTTCCATGGCTTGGTGTAGTGGCCCGTTTGGTGGAATGGCTGATTTCACCGCACGTCCCGTTTCGCGGTCGCCGGAGCGTTGTGGACGACGGTTCGCCGGCATGTCCTGCTTTTCGACAGCCACTGGCATGGAAGCACTCCACCTCTACCGGCAGGAGCTCGTGGCGGTTGGTCCACCATCAACCTGCTTCTTCTCTGACGCCGACTATGCCGCCGGCACTGGCCCATCCTATGAGCCAGCTGGCCCAGCTACATGTGCCAGACCTAAAACAAACCGGAGCCGCTGAGAAGCGGCTCCGGTCACGAAATCGGCTTGATGGATCAGGCGGCGGCCGGCCTGCGTCCGGCTGCGGTGGCGAGTTCCCGGATGCCGGGCTCGATGTGCTGCAGAGCGATAGAGGAAATGCCCAACCGCATGAAACGCGAAGGCTTCTCGGTGCGGTCGAAGAAGCGGTCGCCGGGCTCGATGATGACGCTGCGCGAGGCCGCGGCTTCGGCCAAACCGCGGGAATCGGTGCCGCGGGGCCCTTCCAGCCACAGCGACGTGCCGCCGGCCGAGTCGGTCGAGCGCCATTCCGGCAGGAAGGCCGAAATCGCATGGACCAGCCGCTTGCGCCGCTCGTCGAAGGCGCTCGACAGCCGCCGCACCAGCGCTTCGTGATGGCCGAGCGACAGGAACAGCGCCACGGCGCGCTGATTGTTGGCCGGCGGATGGCGCAGCATGAAGCGGCGCAGCGCCCTGAGTTCGGCGATCAGTCCAGCGGAAGCCACGATGTAGCCAAGCCGCAGCCCCGGGGCCAGCGTCTTCGACATCGAGCCGACATAGACGACGCGGCCGGAACGGTCGAGGCTCTTCAATGCCTGCTGCGGCGCCTCGTCGAGAAGCTGGCTGTCATAGCCGTCTTCGATGATGATCTGGTTGTGCCGGTTGGCGCGCGCCAGAAGATCCTGCCGCCGCTCCGCCGACAACGGCACCATGGTCGGGCAATGATGACTGGGGGTGACGAAGACGAAGCCGGAATCATTGGGAATAGAAGAGGTTACGATACCGGACTGGTCCACTGGCACCGGCTCAATGTCGGCGCCCGCGAGCCGGAAGATCGAGCGTGCGTCGGGATAGCCTGGATCCTCCATCGCCACTTTCGAGCCCTTGGTCATCAGCAGCGAGGCCAGCATATAGAGCGCGTTCTGGGCGCCCAGCGTGACGATGATCTCGTCGGGATTGGCGAAGATGCCGCGCCGGGGCAGCAGCCGTGCCTGGATTTGCTCGATCAGCAGCGGATCGTCGCGGTCGACCATGTCGGACGCCCAGTTGCGGATCTCCAGCACGGCCAGCGCCATGCGGTTGCACTCGCGCCACTCGGCGGTCGGGAACAGCGCCGGGTCGAACTGGCCGTACACGAAGGGGTAGGAGGACTTGATCCAGTTCTCGTGCTTGGCGGGCGGCGGCATGTCGCTTGCCGCGATCTGCCGGCGCGCCTTCCAGTCGATCTCGTTGGCCTGGTCGGGTGCTTTCTGGTGCGGCTTGGCGGGTGTCGCCAGCACGTCCGGATTGACGAAATGGCCGCGCCGCTCGCGCGCCACCAGGAAACCCTGGTCGACGAGCTGCTGGAATGCCAGCACCACCGTTCCGCGTGCGACGCCGAGTTTTTCGGCCAGGATACGGCAGGAAGGCAGCGGCATCGAAGCGGCGATCTGGCGGTCGAGAATCGCGGCCACGATGGCTTGGCGGATCTGCGCCTGCAGGGTCTGGCCGGATTCGGCCGAAATCCGGAACAGGCCGGACCATATCGCCGTGTCGTTTCTCTGTGGCATGGAAGATGTTCCTCGATGGCCAGCTTTTTTCGCTTGGCTGGACCAGCCGAACGTAACCGTGGCACAAGGGGTTGCGCCAATCAATTTTTCTGATCTTTGGGATTTATGCCAGTGATCCTTCAAGCTCGAAATAAGGCGCGGCCCCTCGCTCTCGACACCACCTCGCTCCTCGATACCCACCTCCTTGCTCGATACATTGTGTCATCGCATCGTGATGTGCTGCGTCATCGCCGCGTATTGACCGGATGGATTTCGGCTCAATAGTTGGGGCGCGACGACACGCGCCGGAAACATCCGGTCTGATATGGTGCGTCAAAAAAGCCAGGAGTCCCCGCCAGTGGATCAGTCAGCCTTCCAGAAACAGCTTGCCGCCCTGCGCGACCATCGCGCCGCAGCCCCGGGCGACATGCGCCAGGCCTTTGCCGCCGATCCGCAGCGCTTCAAGACATTCTCCGCCGCTGACGGCGACCTCCTGCTCGACTGGTCGAAATGCGCCGTCGATGCGACGACCATGGACTTCCTTGAGAAGCTCGCCGCCGCCGCCGATCTGGAAGGCCGTCGCGCCGCCATGTTCGCCGGCAAGAAGATCAACATCACCGAAGACCGCGCCGTTCTGCACACGGCGCTGCGCAACCTGAGCGGCAAGGGCGTCACGGTTGACGGCCAGGACGTCAAGGCGGATGTCATATCCGTGCTCGACGCCATGGGCGCCTTCGCCGATGCCATTCGCTCCGGCAAGGCAACAGGCGCCACCGGCAAGAAGATCACCGATATCGTCAACATCGGCATTGGCGGCTCTGACCTTGGTCCGGCGATGGCGACACTGGCGCTCGCCCCCTATCATGACGGCCCGCGCGCCCACTATGTCTCCAACATCGACGGCGCCCACATCCACGACACGCTGAAGGGGCTGTCCGCCGAAACCACGCTGTTCATCATCGCCTCCAAGACCTTCACCACGGTCGAGACGATGACCAATGCGCAGACGGCGCGCGACTGGGTGCAGAGGGCGCTCGGCAAGGAGGCCGTGGGCAAGCATTTCGCCGCCGTCTCGACCGCGCTCGACCTGGTGGCCAAGTTCGGCATCGAGCCGAATCGCGTCTTCGGCTTCTGGGACTGGGTCGGCGGCCGCTATTCGCTGTGGGGCGCGATCGGCCTGCCGGTCATGATCGCCGTCGGCCCAAGGAATTTTCGCGCTTTCCTCGACGGCGCGCACGAAATGGACGAACACTTCCGCACCGCGCCGCTCCAGAAAAACCTGCCGGCGCTCCTCGGGCTGATCGGCTGGTGGCACCGCGTGATCTGCGGCTATCCGGCCCGCGCGGTCATCCCCTACGATCAGCGCCTGTCCAGACTGCCGGCCTATCTGCAGCAGCTCGACATGGAATCGAACGGCAAGAGCGTTACCCTTGACGGGACGCCGGTGACGACGCCGACCGGGCCGCTGGTCTGGGGCGAGCCAGGCACCAACGGCCAGCACGCCTTCTTCCAGCTGCTGCACCAGGGCACCGATTTGATCCCCGTCGAGTTCCTGGCCGCCGCCGTCGGCCACGAGCCTGATCTCAAGCATCAGCATGACCTGCTGCTCGCCAACTGCCTGGCGCAGTCGGAAGCGCTGATGAAGGGCCGTACGCTGGAAGAGGCGCGCGCGCAGATGCTGGCCAAGGGCATGAAGCCGGCCGATGTCGACCGTATCGCGCCGCATCGTGTCTTCTCCGGCAACCGGCCCTCGGTGACCATTCTCTACCGCAAGCTCGACCCGCGCACCTTCGGCCGGCTGATCGCGCTTTACGAGCACCGCGTCTTCGTCGAGGGCACGCTGTTCAACATCAACTCCTTCGACCAGTGGGGCGTCGAACTCGGCAAGGAATTGGCCACCGGCCTCCTGCCTGTCGTGGAAGGCAAGGAAAGCGCCGCAAACCGGGACGCCTCGACCAGGGGCCTTGTGGAACGCATCCACCAATTGCGTGGTTCGGAGTGAAGCGCTTGGCTGACATCAAGGGGATATTGTTCGACAAGGACGGAACGCTTGTCGACTTCAACGCGACCTGGCTCGGCGTCGCCGACTTCATGGCCATGGACGCGGCCGACGGCGACCGCTGGAAAGCCGACAGGCTGCTCGCGGCCGCGGGCTTCGATTTCGCCAACCGGCGCTTCAAGCCCGATTCCATCTTTGCCTCCGGCACCAATCTCGACGTTGTCGAACTGTGGTTCCCGCGCCTGTCCAACGAAGACCAGATGCTGGCCGTCGCCCGTTTCAACGAGATCACCTCGGTGCAGGGCTCGACGATGGCGGTGGCGCTGCCAGGCATCGCCGACACGCTGGCTCTGCTGCACAGGCGGTCCTACCGGCTTGGCGTCGCCACCAACGATTCGACCAGCGGCGCGGAAAAGACGCTTGTCACGCTTGGTGTCGCGCAACTGTTCGAAGCCGCCTATGGCTATGACGCGGTGGCCAACCCCAAGCCCGCTCCCGACACCATCCAGGCCTTTTGCGATCTTACGGGGCTCAAGCCGTCGGAGATCGCCATGGTCGGCGACAACAGGCACGATCTCGAAATGGCGCGTGCCGGCGGCTGCGGCCTGGCGGTCGGCGTGCTCTCCGGCACCGGCACGCGCGAATCGCTGGCCGAGATCGCCGATGTCATCCTGGATTCGGTTGCCGATCTGCCGGATTTCCTTTCGGCGCGGGTCAAGGAGACGGTCTGATCGGCAGGGCTAGGGACGGTTCGGTCTCGAGGCGAAAGACAGCGCTCGGCTTGAGCGCGGCGTCTTTCGCCTCGCCGAAATCCGGCACCTTGTATTCGGCAAGCAGCCGCAGCCGCGAGCGCGGCAGATAGGCCCGGCCCGGATCGCCGACCAGCACCTCGATGCCGGCGGCGACGCAGCGGTCGAGGAAAGGCATCATCCCCAGGGCCACACCTTGCCCGTAGAACACGTCGCCGGCGAGCACCAGGTCCACGGCGGGCGGTGGCCCGGTGGTGATGTCGTTCCCCATTATCGCGATCGTGACGCCGTTGGCCGCTGCATTCAGCGCCAGCGCGGCAACACCATTGCGGTCGATCTCGGCGGCCATCACCTCACGCGCGCCGGCCTTTCCCGCGGCAATCCCGACAATGCCGGAGCCTGCTCCAAGGTCGAGCACGCGGCGGCCCGCCACGATCTCCGGATGGTCCAGCACATAGCGCGCCAGCACGGCGCCGCCTGCCCAAGCATAGGCCCAATAGGGCGGTTGCGGCTCCTGCGAATCGGCGTCATCGCCTTCGACAAGGCGTCTCAGCCCGCTGCCCGGGTGGGCGGTATAAAGCCAGATTTCGGGAAGCGCCGGCACCGATGCCAGGCGCATGTTCGCCTTGATGAATTCCGCCGGGTCGAGGCGCGGGCGCCGGACCGGCGTATCGTCGTTGGCGAGACCCACTATTCGCGCAGCGCCCGCCGCAGGATCTTGCCGACCGGCGTCTTCGGCAATTCGGTCCTGAACTCGATGTATCTGGGCCGCTTGTAGCCGGTCAGGTTCTCGCGGCAAAAGGCGGTGATGGCCTCGGCGGTCAGGGCCGGGTCTTTCTTGACGATGAACAGTTTCGGCACTTCGCCCGAATGCTCGTCCGGCACGCCGATCGCCGCCACTTCGAGCACGCCGGGATGCGCCGCCACGACTTCCTCGAGTTCGGTCGGATAGACGTTGAAGCCGGAGACGAGGATCATGTCCTTCTTGCGGTCGACGATCTTGGTGAAGCCGCGATCGTCCATGAAGCCCATGTCGCCAGACTTGAAGAAGCCGTCCTTGGTCATCACCCTGGCGGTCTCGTCCGGCCGGTTCCAGTAACCGGCCATCACCTGCGGTCCCCTGATGCAGATCTCACCGACTTCGCCCAGCGGTACGTTGTTGCCGTCGTCGTCGCGAATGGCGATTTCGGTCGAGGGCAGCGGCAGGCCGATAGTGCCGGTGAACTCGCCGGAGCTGAACTTGTTGGCCGTCGCCACCGGCGAGGTCTCCGAAAGACCGTAGCCTTCGCTGATGGGGCAACCGGTCAGCGCCTTCCAGCGCTCGGCGACACCCTTCTGTACCGCCATGCCGCCGCCAAGCGTCAAGAGCAGCGGCTTGAAGTCGAGCTTGCGAAAGTCCTCATTGTTGAGCAGCGCGTTGAACAGCGTGTTGAGGCCCGGAAAGATATGGATCGGATACTTGCCCATTTCCTTGACGAAGCCGGGAATGTCGCGCGGATTGGGGATCAGTATGTTCTGGCCGCCCATCTGCATGCCCATCAGCGCATTCACCGTCAGCGCGAAGATATGGTAGAGCGGCAGTGCGCAGACGAGGTTGAGATGCGCCGGCTTTGGCTTGACGGTGTAGGCGTCCTGCAGCCACAGCGCATTCTGCGCGACATTGGCCAGCACATTGCTGTGCGAGAGGGTCGCGCCTTTCGAGATTCCGGTGGTGCCGCCGGTATATTGCAGAAAGGCGACATCGCTGGCGGCCACCGTGGCCGGCTTGAAAGCCATGCCGCGGCCAGCCTTGAGGGCCGCGTTGAACTTGACATGGCCAGGCAATGACCAGGCCGGCACCATCTTTTTGACGCGGCGCACGACCAGATTGACGATCGAGCCCTTCAGGCCGCCGAGCAGGTCGCCCATTGCCGCGACGACGACGTGCTTGACCGAAGTCCTGGCGACGACCGCCTGCAGGGTGTTGGCGAAGTTTTCGAGGATGACGATGGCCTGCGCCCCGGAATCCTTGAGTTGATGCTCCAGTTCGCGTGGCGTGTAGAGCGGATTGACGTTCACCACCGTGAAGCCGGCGCGGGCGACCGCCATCATCGCTATGGGATACTGCAGCACGTTCGGCATCATCAGGGCGACACGGGCGCCCTTCTGCAATCCTGTGGACTGCAGGTAGGCACCGAAGGCCGCCGAAGACTGTTCGAGCTGCGCGTAGGTGATGGACTTGCCCATGCACGTGAAAGCCGGCTGGCCCGCGAACTGCTTGCAGGCGCCAACGAGGAAGTCGCCGATGGAACCGTAGGGAAGGGCGCCGATCTCGGCCGGCATGTTCTTGGGATAGCTGTTGAGCCATGGCTTTTGCGGCAGGCCGGCGGCGAGTTCGGTGAGCGCCTTCGGCAGCCGTTGGCTGGCCGCTGTCGCTGGCTTGGAGACCGGTGCAGTCTTCGCCGGTGGCGAACTCTTCGTCGTCGCGGTTTTGCCCGTTCCGGCCTTGCCCGATCCGGGCTTGGTCGCGGGTGCCTTTGTCGGCGCGGCCTTCGACGCCGGCTTCGCGGCGGTCCTGGCAGTGGCCACGGCTTTTACCGCGGGCGCTTTCTTGCCGGCCGCCGACTTCGCGGTCGCGGCCTTGCCTTGCCCGTCGTTGCCGGCGGCTGGTCTAGGCCTCGCCTTGGCCGACGCTTTCACCGGGGCCTTCGATGCTTTTGCCACCCATTCCTCCTCGACAACCCTGGTCGCCTGTTCTCGCTGGGCCCTACCGCGCCGCCCCCAGATTGATGGAGACGTCCCTCCGCTGCCGCCAGCTGTCTATCTATGTATTGCCTCTATCGGCGGCGGTGCAAGTCTTGCCCTAGCGGCAGGATGCCGAAAGATTTGCCGCCGAAAACCTTTCCCGCCGGCCACGGTTGGAACGGCATCTTTCCGCACCGGCGGCGGATGAATACTGGGCGCGGCACCCTTGTCGCCGGACGTCTGATCAATAAAAAAATGCGGTCGTTAATAATATCGTGAATAGAAAAAAGTGCTAATTTTTTTTGCCATTTAGCAAAATTGCGGATTTTTTTCCTGCTTCCCGCGGGGTAAGCAAACGGGGTGTTTCAAACCCGGAAAAACGGTGCTTATATGCGCGCTTCGCGAGCCTGATAGAGGGGCTTGGAAGAACATCAGGGAGTGCTCA
This sequence comes from Mesorhizobium sp. B2-7-3, assembly GCF_006440715.1. Classification (NCBI taxonomy): domain Bacteria; kingdom Pseudomonadati; phylum Pseudomonadota; class Alphaproteobacteria; order Hyphomicrobiales; family Phyllobacteriaceae; genus Mesorhizobium; species Mesorhizobium sp. B2-7-3. The sequence goes on along the minus strand of NZ_VFTY01000004.1, from coordinate 239,907 downwards.
ATGAAGAAGAAATTGACTTTTGCAGCCGCGTTGCTGGCTGCAAGCGTCCTGGGCGGCGTGGCCAACGCGAAAACTCTGGTCTATTGCGCTGAAGCGTCGCCGGAGGGTTTCGACCCGGCGCCGTATACCGCGGGCCAGACATTCGACGCGTCCTCGCGCACCGTCTTCAACCGCCTTGTCGAATTCGATCACGGCAAGACCTCGGTCTCGCCCGGCCTGGCGGATAGCTGGACCATTTCCGACGACGGCAAGGAATATACTTTCAAGCTGCGCAAGGGCGTCAAGTTCGCGCCCACCGACTACTTCACCCCGACCCGCGACCTGAACGCCGACGACGTGGTGTTCTCTTTCGAGCGCCAGGTCGACAAGAATGGCCCCTGGTTCCAGTACATACCGGGCATCGCCTACCAGTATTACAATGATCAGTTCGGCGACAACATCACCAAGGTCGAGAAGGTCGACGACCTGACGGTGAAGTTCACCCTCAAGGAACCGGCGATCACCTTCATTCCGACGCTGGGCATGGATTTCGCCTCGATCGTCTCGAAGGAATATGCCGACAAGCTGCAAGCCGACAAGACGCCTGAACTGTTCAACCAGAAGCCGGTCGGCACTGGGCCGTTCATCTTCGTCGACTACCAGACCGACGCCGCCATCCGCTACAAGGCCAACCCGGACTATTGGGGCGGCAAGCAGAAGATCGACGATCTGGTCTTCGCCATCACCACCGATCCGGCGGTGCGCGCGCAGAAGCTGAAGGCCGGCGAATGCAACATCATGTCCTATCCGGCACCGGCCGACATTGCCGGCCTGCAGGCTGATGCGAACCTGACGGTCGCGGAGCAGGAAGGCCTCAATGTCGGCGCGCTGATGTACAACACCCAGCAGAAGCCGTTCGACGATGTGCGTGTCCGCAAGGCGCTCAACATGGCCATCAACAAGAAGGCCATCATCGACGCGGTGTTCCAGGGCGCCGGCCAGGTGGCGATCAACCCGATCCCGCCGACCATGTGGTCCTACAACAAGGACGTGAAGGACGACCCGTACGATCCGGACGCGGCCAAGAAGATGCTTGAAGAGGCCGGCGTCAAGGACCTCAAGATGAACGTCTGGGCGATGCCCGTCTCGCGTCCGTACATGCCGAACGCGCGCCGCACCGCCGAGCTGATCCAGGCTGACTTCGCAAAGGTCGGCGTCACCGTCAACATCGTCAGCTACGATTGGGGTGAATACCTCAAGCGCGCTTCCGCGGTCGATCACGACGGCGCCGTCATCGTCGGCTGGACCGGCGACAATGGCGATCCGGACAACTTCCTCGGCGTGCTCCTGAGCTGCGCTTCCGTCGGTTCGAACAACCGCGCGGAATGGTGCAACAAGGACTTCGATGCGCTCATCAACAAAGCCAAGACGGTTTCCGACCAGGCCGAGCGCACCAAGCTCTACGAACAGGCACAGGTCATCTTCAAGGAGCAGGCACCGTGGGCGACGCTCGCCCACTCCAAGGTGTTCATGCCGATGCAGAAGACCGTCTCCGGCTTTGCGATGGATCCGCTCGGTATCCATCGCTTTGACGGCGTCGATATCGCCGAATAAGGATTGCGAAACGGGGCGGCGCCACAAGGCGCCGCCCCACCTCGCCCGCCATGCTGCGTTATATCCTCGGCAAGCTCGCCCTCATCATCCCGACCTTCATCGGGATAACCATCCTCGCTTTCGGCTTCGTGCGCATCCTGCCCGGTGATCCGGTGCTGGTGCTTGCGGGCGAACGTGGCCTGTCGCCCGAACGCCATACGGCGCTGATGCACCAGTTCGGGTTCGACCTGCCGATCTGGCAACAGTATCTGACCTATCTGACCAATATCCTCGGCGGCGATTTCGGCACCTCGTTTTCAACCAAGACGCCGGTGCTCAAGGATTTCCTGGTGCGGTTCCCGGCCACGGTCGAACTCGCCATCTTCGCCATGATCTTCGCCGTCATCTTCGGTGTCGCCTTCGGCATTTTCGCCGCCATCCGCCGCGGCTCCTGGTTCGACCAGCTGACCATGGGCACCGCGCTCGCCGGCTATTCCATGCCAATCTTCTGGTGGGGGCTGCTGCTGATCATCGTGTTTTCCGGCACGCTGCACTGGACGCCGGTCTCGGGCCGCATCGACCTTCTCTATTTCTTCAAGCCGGTGACCGGCTTCATGACCATCGATTCCCTCATCTCGGGCCAGAAGGGCGCCTTCCGCTCGGCGGTGTCGCACCTCATCTTGCCCACCATCGTGCTCGGCACCATTCCGCTGGCGGTCATCGCCAGGCAGACCCGCTCGGCCATGCTCGAAGTGCTGGGAGAGGATTATGTGCGCACCGCGCGCGCCAAGGGCCTGGCGCCGCGGCGCGTCATCGGCCTGCATGCCTTCCGCAACGCGCTGATCCCGGTCGTCACCACGATCGGCCTGCAGGTCGGCACGCTGTTGACCGGCGCCATCCTGACCGAGAGCATCTTTTCGTGGCCGGGCATCGGCAAGTGGATGATTGATGCCATTTCCAAGCGCGACTATTTCACCGTGCAGGGCGGGTTGCTTTTGATCGCGCTGATCGTCATGTCGGTGAACCTTATCGTCGACGTGCTCTATGCCGTCATCAACCCGCGCATCCGGGCGAATTGACATGACCAATGAAGGCCCAGCCACCATCGAAGCCGCAACCGTCGTCAAGCCGCAGGATGCGCGGCTGCAGATGTTCGCCGAATTCTGGCACTATTTCTCGATCAACAAGGGCGCGGTGATCGGCCTCTTCGTCTTCGCCCTGCTGATCCTGATCGCCATCTTCGCGCCGTTGCTCGCCCCGCATTCGCCTGATGACCAGTTCCGTGACTTCTTCCTGACGCCGCCGGCCTGGCAGGCGGGCGGCAACGCACAGTTCCTGCTCGGCACCGACGCCGTCGGCCGCGATATGCTTTCGCGCCTGATTTACGGCTCGCGATTCTCGCTCGCCATCGGCTTCGTCGTCGTCACCACGGCACTGATCTCCGGCGTCATCCTCGGCCTGCTCGCCGGCTACTGCCGTGGCTGGGTCGACACGCTGATCATGCGCATCATGGACATCATCCTGGCTTTCCCGTCGCTGCTGCTGGCCCTGGTGCTGGTCGCGGTGCTCGGCCCAGGCCTCGTCAATGCCATGATCGCCATCGCCTTCGTGCTGCAGCCGCACTTCGCCCGGCTCACCCGCGCCGCCGTGATGGCGGAGAAGACCCGCGAATATGTAGTCTCGGCCAAGGTCGCCGGGGCCAGCCATCTCAGGCTGATGCTGGTCACCATCCTGCCCAACTGCATCGCCCCGCTGATCGTGCAGGCGACGCTGTCCTTCTCCAACGCCATCCTCGAGGCGGCCGCCCTCGGCTTCCTCGGCATGGGGGCGCAGCCGCCGACGCCGGAATGGGGCACCATGCTTGCCGAAGCGCGCGAGTTCATCCTGCGCGCCTGGTGGGTGGTGACCTTCCCGGGCCTTGCCATCCTCATCACCGTCTTTGCCATCAACCTGATCGGCGACGGCCTGCGCGACGCGCTCGACCCCAAGTTGAAGAGGTCGTGAGCATGTCCCTGCTCGAGATCAAGAACCTCACCGTTTCCTTCGACACCGCCGCCGGACCGTTCATGGCCGTGCAAGGCATCGACCTTTCGGTCGAGCCGCGCGAGGTGCTGGCGATCGTCGGCGAGTCCGGCTCCGGCAAGTCGGTTTCGATGCTGGCGGTGATGGGGCTGTTGCCCAACACCGCGACGGTCAAGGCCGACCGTATGGCTTTCGATGGTGTCGACCTGTTGAAGCTCAGCCCGTCCGAACGCCGCAAGATCGTCGGCAAGGACATCTCGATGATCTTCCAGGAGCCGATCGCCAGCCTCAATCCATGCTTCACCGTCGGCTTCCAGATCGAGGAAGTGTTGCGCTTTCACATGGGCATGGATCGCGCCCAGCGCCGGGCGCGCGCCATCGAGCTGATGAAGCTGGTCGGCATTGCCGATCCGGAAGAACGGCTGAGCTCTTTTCCGCACCAGATGTCGGGCGGCCAGTGCCAGCGCGTCATGATCGCGATTGCCATCGCCTGCAATCCGAAGCTCTTGATCGCCGACGAGCCGACGACCGCGCTCGACGTCACCATCCAGAAGCAGATCCTCGATCTCCTGGTCTCGCTGCAGGCCAAATACGGCATGGGCCTGATCATGATCACCCACAATATGGGCGTGGTGGCCGAGACCGCCGATCGTGTCATCGTCCAGTACAAGGGCCGCAAGATGGAAGAGGCCGACGTGCTGTCGCTGTTTGAATCGCCGAAAAGCAATTACACGCGCGCGCTTCTGTCGGCGCTGCCGGAAAACGCCGTCGGCGACCGGCTGCCGACTGTGTCCGACATGCTGTTCGAGCCTGCCCCTTCGGCAGCGGGAGCCTCGGCATGAGCACCACCGTCCTTGAAGGCAAGAACATCGTTCGCGACTACCATATCGGCGGCGGCCTGTTCTCCGGGCCGCGCACCGTGCATGCCGTCAAGGGCGTCTCCTTCACGGTGGACAAGGGCAAGACGCTGGCCATCGTCGGCGAAAGCGGCTGCGGCAAGTCCACGCTCGCCCGCATCATCACCTTGATCGATCCCGCGACGTCGGGCGAGCTCTTCATCGACGGCAACAAGGTCGATATCGCCAAAGGCGGATTGACGAAGGAGATGCGCCGCAAGGTGCAGATCGTCTTCCAGAACCCTTACGGATCGCTCAATCCGCGCCAGAAGATCGGCGATGTGCTGGGCGAGCCGCTGCTCATCAACACCGACAAGCCAGCCGCCGAACGGCGTGACCTCGCCATGAAGATGCTGAAGAAGGTCGGCCTCGGTCACGAGCACTATAACCGCTACCCGCACATGTTCTCGGGCGGCCAGCGCCAGCGCATCGCCATTGCCCGTGCGCTGATGCTCAACCCAAGCCTGCTGGTGCTCGACGAGCCGGTTTCGGCGCTCGATCTCTCGGTGCAGGCGCAGGTGCTCAACCTGCTCGCCGACCTGCAGGACGAATTCCAGCTGACCTATGTCTTCATCAGCCACGATTTGTCGGTGGTGCGCTACATCGCCGACGACGTGATGGTGATGTATTTCGGCGAGGCGGTCGAATACGGCCCGCGCGACGAGGTCTTCGCCGACCCCAAGCACAGCTACACCAGGACGCTGTTCGCCGCGACACCGCGCGCCGACGTGGCGAGCATCAAGGCGAGGCTGGCGAAGAAGAAGGCCGCCTAAGGTCGCAAGCCATGCAAATGGCCGACGTCAGCGCCGCCCCTCATTGTCCTGCCGGACATTTCTCCCCGTATAGTGACCGGGAGAAAAACGCTCTCACGGCCGGTTTCGCCACCACCAAGATTGCGAGCAGGGTGCCGAGGGTGCGGCCAGCCTCTTCTCCCCGTCACTATACGGGGAGAAGGTGCCGGCAGGCGGATGAGGGGCAGCGCGACGGCCCGGATCGATCGGTGCGATTGCCGCGAGCCTGACTCATTACGACAGCTTGGCGATGATGGCGCGCAAAGCCTCGCCGAATTTTTGCACCTCCTCGATCGTATTGTAGTGCACCAGCGAGGCGCGGATGGCGCCGCTGTCCATCGACAGGTTGAGGCGCTTCATCAGCCGCGGCGCGTACATGTGGCCGTCGCGGATGCCGATCTGCATCTCGGCCATTTCCTCGACGATCCGCTGCGGCGACAGCTTGCCGATATTGAAGCAGAAGGTCGGCACGCGCTCGTTGATGCGCGCCTCGTCGGCGACCCCGTAGATGGTCGCGCCGCAATCCTTCAGTACGCCCATCATCTCGCGCGCCAGCACCAGCTCATAATCGCGGATAGCGCCCATGCCGGCGACGATGTTTTCGCGTCGCGAGCGGTTGTTGGAGGGCGCCAGATTGCGGCCGATCAGTTCCAGATACTGCACGGCGGCATCCATGCCCGACACGTTCTCGTAGATGAAGGTGCCCGCCTCAACCTTGTATGGCGGCTCGTCCGGAATGAAATCCTCGCGGAAGGTCGGCAGCCGCTTCAGCGTCTCGAAGCGGCCCCACAGGAAGCCCATATGCGGCGAGAAATTCTTGTATCCGGAGCAGACGAGATAGTCGCAGCCCCAGGCCTGCACGTCGATCAGCCCATGCGGCCCGTAATGAACGCAGTCGAGGAACACTTCGGCGCCGGCGGCGTGGGCGATTTGCGCCACCGACGCGACATCGACGATCGAACCGATCGAGTGCGCCGTCACCGTGCAGGCGACCAGCCGAGTGCGGTCCGAAACCAGCGGCTTGAGATCGTCGACATGCAGATTGCCATCCTCACGCATGCGCCACCACTTGAATTTGGCGCCGGCCGATTCCAGCGCCAGCCAGGTGGCGATGTTGGCGTCGTGGTCCATGTCGGTGATGACGATCTCGTCGCGTTCTCCAAGCATCTGGCCGATGCCGAGGCTGACCAGGCGGATGAAGGAGGTGGCGTTCATGCCGAAGCAGATTTCCGCCGGGCTGTAAGCATTGATCAACAGTGCGACGCTTGTCCGCGCATCGGCGACCGACTGGTCGACGGTGACGCTGCGGCCATAGCGGCCGCCGCGCTGCACATTGTGCGAGACCAGGTGGTTGGTCACCGCGTCGAGCACGCTTTGCGGAATCTGCGCCCCGGCGGCGTTGTCCATGAAGATGAAATCGCCAGCCCGCTGCAGGGCGGGAAACATGGCGCGGATGGTGTCGACGGGAAAGCCGCCGGTGGCCTGGGGATTGCTCAAGGATATCTCCTGCGAAGTGCTTGCGGGGTGGTGAGTGGTCAGCGGGTCTTCTCGGTCTTGAAGCGGGCTTCAAGCAGGCTGACGAGACGAACCATCGGCCAAAGGAAGATGAGATAGACCAGCGCCGCGCCGATCAGCGGCGAGGGATTGGCGTAGAGCGACTGTGCATTGGTCGCTTCCTTGAGCAATTCCGGCAGCGCCACGGTGGAGGCCAGCGACGTGTCCTTGAACATCGAGACGCAGTTGCTGGTCATCGGCGGGATGATGACGCGCACCGCCTGCGGCAGCACCACCTTGCGCAAGGTCAAAAGAAACGGCAGGCCAAGCGCCTGCGCCGCCTCGAACTGGCCGCGCGGAATGCTCTCTATGCCGGAGCGGAACACTTCGGCCGAATAGGCCGACATGATGATGGCGAACGCGGTCACCGCCGACGCCCAGGACGACAGGCGTATGCCGAGGAAAGGCAGCGCGTAATAGATCAGGATCAGCACGACGAGGACCGGCAAGGCGCGGAAAATGTCGGTGTAACCGACCGCCAGCCAGCGCAGCGGCTTCGGCGCATAGAGCCGCAACAGGCTGATCACCAGGCCGATGGGAATGCCGATGCCGATGCTGAGCAGACCGAGCAGCAGCGTGTTCAGGAAGCCGCGCAGCAACGCCGGCAGGCTCGACGCGATGACGTCGGCGTTGAAGAAAGTGTCGATCAGCGACATCGAGGCATTCCCGAACGGTGTTGCGTCATCTGACGTCAGAGCCCGACCCGGAACATCAAGATCGGCTGTGCCGAACGGATGCTGGTCCCGGGAAAGTCATGCGTGAAAAACGGGACGTGCCGACCCCTTTGGGGCCGGCACGCATTCCGTCTGGCCGCCGCTCAGGCCTTGGGCATAGGCATTTCCTTGACGGTCGAGGAATCGGCAGGGGCGTCGCTGCCGAACCACTTCTTGTGGATCGCGGCCAACGTGCCGTCCTTCTTCATCGCCGTCAGCGCGTCGTTGAGTTTGCCGAGCAGCGGATGATCCTTGGTCATCATCAGGCCGTACTGCTCGCCGGTCTTGATGCGCTGCTTGACCTTCAGGTCCTTCATCTTGGTGAAGGAATATTCCATGCCGGGAATGTCGCTGACGGCGGCGTCGACACGGCCGGCGCTGAGGTCGAGCAAAAGGTTCTGCTGCGTGTCATAGCCCTTCACATCGCTGAAGCCGTCGGCTTCCTGATGCGCCTTGACCCAGGTCTCGCCGGTCGAGCCCGAGAGCACGCCGACGATCTTGCCCTTGAGGTCCGCCTCGGCGTTGACCGCGCTGTCGGTCTTGGTCGCGATACCCATGTCGGAATCATAATAGGGCTGGGTGAACGACTGCGACTTCAGCCGCTCCGGCGTGATCGTGATCGAGGAGATGGCGACGTCGATGCGCTTCGAAGTGGTCGCGGCGAACAGTGCCTGAAAGCCGAGATCGGCGATGTCGGTGGTCATGCCGGCGCGCTTGGCCGCCTCGTTGACGATGTCGACTTCGAAACCCTCGAACGTGCCGCTCTCGTTCTTGTATTCAAAGGGCGGATTGGTCGGGTAGGCGCCGACATTGAGCACATCGGCGGCATAGGCGGTTGCCGGTCCGGCCGCGATGCCGATTGCCGCGGCGACAAGGATGAGATTGCGACGGTTGAGCTTCATTGGTGGTCCCTCTGGGGTGTTCCCTCTGGTTGTTGATCGGGCGGGCTGGCCCGCACGGTTCTTGCCGTCCCGCCTCCCAGCGGGGCGTCAATTCATGATGGCGGCCATGCGCTCGAGCGCAGCCGCGATTTTGTCGCGGTCGCATACGCATTCACGCGCGAAAGGTTGGCGATGGTCTCGGTACGCAGGTCGTGGAGCTGAGCGCGCGCACCATCGAAAGCGTAGCGCGCGCTGGACGATGATTGGGGCTGCACAAACGACAAGGACTGAAACCCCTCCCACCCGGAGCACCATGATGACTGCCCGTAAAGCCCTCCAGGCCGACAGTCGCCATCCATCCTGAATGCTTATCCAAAGCGCGGCGCTTTTCAAGGCAAAAGTTTTAAGCTTAAAAAGTTTCCTGGCTTGATCGCTTGTGCAACCCGGCGCTAGCGCGGGTCCTCCCGCGCCAGTTCGGCCCGGGCGGCGGCATAATTGGCCGCGGCGCCCGCACCCAGGTACATCGTGTCGCTGGCCAGGACGAAGAAGCTGACGCCGATTGCCGCCCATTGGCCGATGGCCTGCGGGCTGGCGCAGAATATGCCGGAGGTCTTGTCGTGCGCGATCGCCACGCCGATGATCCTGCGGATCGCGTCCGTGAGCTTGTCGGCGCCCTTCGGTCCGATCGCATCGATCGACACGGAGAGATCGCCGGGGCCGACGAAGATCACGTCGACGCCGTCGACATCAGCGATCGCCTCGATGTTGGCCAATCCCTCTGAAGTCTCGACCTGGACCGCCACGACGATCCGGTCATTGGCGCCGGCCAGATATTCGGGAATGCGATAGCCATAACCGGCCGCGCGGCCGGGTCCGACGCCGCGCTCGCCCCGTGGCGGATAGCGGGATGCTTTCACGGCCATTGCCGCCTGTGCGGATGTCGAGACGCGTGGCACCAGCACGCCTTGCGCGCCGCTGTCCAGCGCCGCCTGGATGGCTTCGGGCGCTTGGCCGGGAACGCGCACCATCGCCGGCACGCGGTGGACATCGGCGGCGCGCACCATGGTCTCGATGATGTCGCGTGAGATCTGGGCATGCTCCCAGTCGATGCAGAGGAAGTCGAGGCCGGACAGCGCCATCACTTCAACCGCGACGGGGTGAGGAATGGCAGCGAAGGAGCCGACGAGGTTGGCCTTGCCGATGCAATTCTGGCGGAACTCGCTCATGCCTAGTCCTTTTCTCATCCCGCCAAACTCATATCGGCAAACAGGCGCAGGGCGAAGCTATTTCATCCTTGAAATATTTTCGCGGAGCCGTAGCGTGCGATCTTCGCCGGGAGGTCGCGACATGAACAAAGCACATCCGCTGCACGGCTCCAACAAGCTGAAGCTTGGCGTTTTCTCGACCAACGCCGATGGCGGCCTTGCCATATCGGATGTGCCGGAACGCTGGACGGCGAGCTGGCAGGACAATCTAACGGCCGCCCGGATCGCCGATCGCGCCGGGCTGGAGTTCATGTTGCCGATCGCGCGCTGGCGTGGCTTTGGCGGCCGCAACAAGGTGCGCGAGCGGTCCTTCGAGACCTTCACCTGGGCGGCGGCACTCAGCATGGCCACCGACCGGATCGGCCTGTTCATGACCGTGCACGTGCCGCTGGTGCATCCGCTCTATGCCGCCAAGGCGCTGGCGACGGTCGATCACATCAGCAAAGGCCGGGCCGGCCTGAACATCGTCTGCGGCTGGAACCCGAAGGAATTCGGCATGTTCGGCACGCCGCTGGTCGAGAAGGGCTACGACCAGGCGGCCGAATGGATCGAGATCCTCGAGAAGCTCTATGCATCGGCGGAGCCGCTGGACTACGAAGGCACCTATTATCACCTCAAGGAGGCGGTCAGCCGGCCGGCCAGCCTGCAAGTTCCGCGCCCCGTGACCATGAACGCCGCTTTCGGCGGCCCCGGCCGCGATTTCGCCGCGGCCCATTGCGACTACCTGTTCACGACCTTTTCCGAGATGGCCGATGCCGGCAAGCATGTCGCCGACATCAGCGAGCGAGCCGACAAGGTTGGCCGGCAGGTCGGCGTCTACACCGTGGCCCATGTCGTCTGCCGTCCGACCATGGAAGAGGCGCAGGCCTATTACAACAGATATGCCGTCGATCTGGCCGATCACGAGGCGGTCGATGCGCACATGGCGGGCAAGAAGGAATTCTCGCAGTCGCACGACCCGCATGCCTATGACCGCTACCGGCAGCGTTTCGCCGGCGGTGCCGGCACCTATCCGCTGGTTGGAACGCCGCAGACGATTGCCGCCGAAATGGCCGCCATTGCGGAGCACGGCTATCAAGGCATCGCCCTGTCCTTCGTCAACTACACGCAGGAGCTGCCCTATTTCTGCGATCACGTGCTGCCGCTGCTGAGGCAGGCTGGCCTTCGCGGGTAGCAGCGATGCCAAGGGGATGATCGGTGGCCTAGCCAGGATTTCAACGTCGTCATCCCTGGGCGGAGCAGGAGCGAAGCTCCGTCGCGGAGACCTGGGATCCATGCCGCGATCTTAGCCACGGAGTGCGGCGGAGCAGAATTCCGGACCGCTGCAACGCTTTGATTTCACGGCATGGATCCTGGGGTCTGCGCCGCGTCGCTGCGCTCCTTGCTTCGCCCCAGGATGACGAAGCGATGGGCGTTTATTCCGGAATAACGGCGGTCGCCTGGATCTCCACCTTGGCGCGGTCCTCGACCAGCGCCACCACCTGCATGGCGGCCATCGCTGGAAAATGCCGGCCGATCACCTCGCGATAGGCCTCGCCGATCCCCTTGAGGTTGCCGAGATATTCGGCCTTGTCGGTAAAATACCAGGTCATCGAGGTGATGTGCCGTGGCTCCGCGCCGGCCTCGGCCAGCACCGCGACGATGTTCTGAAGCGTCTGCCGCACCTGGCCGGCGAAATCGTCGGTCTCGAACTGGCATTGCCCGTTCCAGCCGACCTGTCCGCCGACGAAGACGAGCCTGCCGCGCGCGGCCACGCCATTGGCGTAGCCGACCGGTTTTGCCCAGCCTTCCGGCTGCAGGATCTCGTGCATGTCGTCTCTCCGCCTGTCCAATATCGGGTCCGCAATATCCGTCTCGAAAACATTTCAGTCCGTGGTCACGACCTGTTCAGGCCGCGCCCATTACTTGCCGTGCGATCACAACCTTCTGCACGTCCGATGCGCCCTCGTAGATTCGCAGCGCGCGGATCTCGCGATACAGGCTCTCGACGATATGGCCCTTGCGGACACCATCGCCGCCATGCAGCTGCACCGCTTTGTCGATCACCTCCTGCGCCTTGTCGGTGGCGAACAGTTTGGCCATCGCCGCCTCGCGCGTCACCCGCGCAGCGCACATGTCCTTGGTCCAGGCGGCGCGATAGACCAGAAGCGCCGCGGCATCGACGTCGAGCGCCATGTCGGCGACATGGCCCTGCACCATCTGCAACTCGGCCATCGGCGCGCCGAACAATTTGCGTTCGGCCACCCGCTTGATGCTTTCATCGAGCGCGCGGCGGGCAAAGCCGAGTGCCGCCGCGCCGACGGTCGAGCGGAACACGTCGAGCACCGACATGGCGATGCGGAAACCGTCGCCAGGCTTGCCGATCAGGGCCGAGGCGGGCAACCGCACCCCGTCGAAAGACAAGCGCGCCAGTGGATGCGGCGCGATCACTTCCAGGCGTTCGGCGATACCGAGCCCCTTTGCATCGCCCGGCACCAGGAAGGCAGAGAGGCCCTTGGCTCCGGGCGCCTCGCCGGTGCGGGCGAAGACGACATAGATGTCCGCAATGCCGCCATTCGATATCCAGGTTTTTTCGCCCGTGAGAACATAGCTATCGCCGTCACGGGTCGCCGCCATCTCCATGTTGGCGACATCAGATCCCGAACGCGGTTCCGATAGGGCGAAGGCTGAGATCGCCTTGCCGGCGCGTGTCTTCGCAAGCCATTGCTGCTGCTCCGGCGTCCCGAACAGGCTGAGCGCGCCGGTGCCGAGACCTTGCATGGCGAAAGCGAAGTCGGCGAGGCCATCGTGGCGGGCCAGCGTCTCGCGCGTGATGCACAGGGCGCGCACGTCGAGTGGTGCCGGATTGCGGGTGTCGAGCGCCGTCGGATTCAGCCAGCCATCCCTGCCGAGCTTCGCCACCAACTCGCGGCAGGCGGCGTCGACGTCGTGGTGGTCAACCGGCAGGTTTTTCGCGCACCAGGCGTCCAGGTGCTCGGCCAGTTGGCGATGGTGGTCTTCGAAGAAGGGCCAGTTGAGGAAGGAGCGGTCAGGCATGGATATCTCCCGTTACGCCTCGTTCCGTCACACCCCCCTCTGGCCTGCCGGCCATCTCCCCCGCAACGGGGGAGATTAGCGGTTTCACCGATGCCGCCCCTTCCTCAGAGCTGGTGATTGGCGAAAGCCAGAGTGACATCTGATCTCCCCCCTTGCGGGGGAGATGGTCGGCAGGCCAGAGGGGGGTGCCTAGGCAACAAGCCATCCTCAATTCCCCTCGAACACCGGCTTTTCCTTGGCCACGAAAGCCCGATACGCCCGTTCGAAATCGCGCGTCTGCATGCAGATCGCCTGCGCCTGTGCTTCCGCCTCGATCGCCTGGTCGAGGCCCATTGACCATTCCTGGTTGAGCTGCGTCTTGGTGATGCCGTGGGCGAAGGTCGGGCCGGAGACGATGCGGGCGGCCATGTCGAGCGCGTCGGCCTCAAGTACGTCTGCCGCTACCAGCCTGTTATAGAACCCCCAGCGCTCGCCTTCCGTCGCTGTCATGGTTCGGCCGGTGTAGAGCAGTTCGGCGGCGCGGCCCTGGCCGATGATGCGCGGCAGGATCGCGCAGGCGCCCATGTCGCAGCCGGCAAGGCCGACCCGGGTGAACAGAAACGCCGTCTTGGCTTCCGGCGTGGCGATGCGGATATCCGAACTCATGGCGATGATGGCGCCGGCGCCGACCGCCACGCCGTCGACCGCGGCGATGATCGGCTTGCCGCAATTCAGCATCGCCTTGACGAAATCGCCGGTCATGCGGGTGAAGGCCAAGAGCTGCTTCATGTCCATCTTGACCAGTGGGCCGATGATGTCGTGAACATCGCCGCCGGAGCAGAAATTGCCGCCATTGGAAAGGAACACCACGGCGTCGACGTCGTCGGCATAGACAAGGTCGCGGAACGTGTCGCGCAGCTCGGCATAGCTGTCGAAGGTCAGCGGGTTCTTGCGCTCCGGTCCGTCGAGCCGGACCTTGGCGATCCTGCCCTCGACCTCCCACAGGAAATGCTTCGGCTTGAGGCCGGCCATTGCGGTCATTCGCGTCCCTCCCAGTTGCTGCGGAACGAGGTCAGCATGCCGGTCAGCCGGCGCGCATCCTCCTCGCTGACCTTGCCCAGCAATTCGCCGATCCAGCCCTCATGCGCGGCGGCGATGATGGCAAAGGACTTCGTACCTTCCTCGGTCAGCCGAACCATCGAGGTGCGGCGGTCGCCATTGCGGCGCGCGCGCGCCACCAGCCCTTCCGAAACCAGCCGGTCGACAATACCGGTGACATTGCCGTTGGACACCAGCAGGAAGCGCGACAGGTCGCTCATCAGCATGCCCTCCGGCGCGCGGTAAAGTGCTGCCATGACGTCGAAACGCGGCAACGTCGTGTCGAATTCCTTCTTCAGGCGCTCGCGCAGTTCGGCCTCGATCGTGCGCGACGCGCGCAGCAGCCTGATCCACAGGCGCAGCCGGTCCTTGCCGGGTCCCGATGGCAGGGGCAGGGGGCCGGCTACCATGTTTCACCTCCCGAGATCGAAATCGCCTGTCCGGTGATCGATTGCGCCGCGTTGCCACACAGCCAAAGCACGGCTTCGGCAATTTCCCGGGGCTGGATGAAACGGCCTTGCGGATTGGTCGAGGCAAGACTGGCCCGCGCCTGTTCTGCCGAGCGGCCGGTCTTTTCGACGATGCGCTGGATGGACTCCTCCAGCATGTCGGTCTCGACGAAGCCTGGGCACACGGCGTTGACGGTGACACCGGATTTCGCCGTCTCGGCGGCCAGCGCCCGCATCAGGCCGACGACGCCATGCTTGGCCGCGACGTAGGGCGCGACATAGGCGTAGCCCTTCAGACCTGCCGTGGAGGCGATGAACACGATGCGGCCTGCCTTGCGCGCGGCCATGCCGGCCAGCGCCGGTTTCACCGTCAGGAAGGCGCCGGTCAGATTGACGTCGAGCGTCCGCTGCCAGTCGGCCAGCGGGATCTTGTGCGCTGGCGTGCTGCCGGCCATGCCGGCATTGGCAATGACGATATCGAACGGCCCGCGCGCGGCTTCAGCCTGCGCGTAGAGCGCCGCCGTTTCGGTCTCGCTCGTGACATCGGCGGTAATGCCGAAGATGCGGCCGCTTTGGCCCGCGACCTTTGCGAGCTCCGTTTCCCGCCGGCCGCAGATGGTCACGTCAACGCCGGCGCCGGCCAGTGCCAGCGCGATTGCCCGGCCGACGCCGGAGCCGCCGCCGGTGACCAGTGCGTGCTTGCCCGCGATCATGTGGCAATCCTCGAAGGTCGGCGCTGCCTCTTGCGCCAGATCGAAGCCATGACATGCACAGACATTCTGGGACTGGCGATTGGCCCGATGCTTGGTTGCCAGGTGGTTCCCCCAATCCGTCGTTGCTTCGCAACGCCACCTTTCCCTCCTCCGGAGGGAAAGGAAGGGAGCCTCATGAGACGAGCATCGGCGGCAGAGGGGTCGCACCGTTCCTCTCCCCCGTCGATCGGGGGAGAGGTGGATCGGCGAAGCCGAGACGGAGTGGGGGTCGACCAGCGCAGTGCAAGACCATGCATGCGCGACGCCCCCCTGCATGCTGCGGGAAGGTGCCGGCAGGCGGATGAGGGGCAGCGTGGCGAACGAAAAATACTCATACTTTCAGCCCCGCCGCCGCATCGCGCTCGGCCAGCCGGTAGATCTGGTCGCGCCCGGGCAGATAGGGATCAGGCCATTTGACGCCGCGGTCGCCGAGCGACACCGCCGCATGCAGCGTCCAGTAGGGATCGGCGAGATGCGGCCGTGCCAGCGCCACCAGATCGGCGCGGCCGGCCATCAGGATCGAATTGACATGGTCCGGCTCGTAGATGTTGCCGACCGCCATCGTCGCCATGCCGACTTCGTTGCGGATGCGGTCGGAAAACGGCGTCTGGAACATGCGGCCATAGACCGGCTTTGCCAGCACCGAAGTTTGTCCTGCCGAGACGTCGCAAATGTCGACGCCGGCCTCATGCAACAGCCGCGCGATCTCGACCGCGTCGGCGGGTGTCACGCCTTCGATGCCGACCCAGTCATTGGCAGAAATACGCATCGAGATCGGCTTGTGCGCCGGCCAGGCGGCGCGCACCGCGTGGAAAACCTCGAGGGGATAGCGCATGCGGTTTTCCAGCGAACCGCCATAGGCGTCCGTGCGGCGGTTGGTGACCGGCGTGATGAAGGACGACAGGAGATAGCCATGGGCGGCGTGGATCTCCAACATGTCGAAGCCGCAGCGATCGGCCATCTGCGCCGAAGCCACGAACTCGTCGCGCACTCTGTCCATGTCGGCGCGGTCCATCGCCTTCGGCACCTGATTCTGCGGCGACCACGCCACGGCGGATGCCGCCATGACTGGCCAGTTGCCTGATGCCAGCGGTACGTCTGTTCCTTCCCAGCCGAGCCGGGTCGAACCCTTGGCGCCGGAATGGCCGATCTGCGCGCAGATCTTCGCTTCGGTCTCGGTATGGACGAAGCCGACCAGCCGTTTCCAAGCCGCCTCATGTTCAGGCGCGTAGAAGCCCGGGCAGCCGGGCGTGATGCGCCCTTCCGGACTGACGCAAGTCATCTCGATATAGATGAGCCCGGCGCCGCCCTTGGCACGCTCGGCATAGTGGGTGAAATGCCAGTCCGTCGGGCACCCGTCGACAGCCTTGTACTGCGCCATCGGCGAGACAACGACGCGGTTTAGCAGCCGCATGTCGCGCAGCTTGAACGGCGCGAACATCGGCGCCCGGCGCAGCCTGTTGCCACCGGCACCCGCCTGGCGCTGGAACCATTCTTCGGCGCCGCCCAGCCATTCGGCATCGCGCAGCCGCAGATTCTCGTGGCTGATGCGTTGCGAGCGGGTCAAAAGCGAATAGTTGAACTGCACCGGATCGAGGCCGAGATAGCGCTCGACCTCCTCGAACCATTCCAGCGAATTGCGCGCCGCCGACTGCAGCTTCAGCACCTCGGTGCGGCGGGCGTCCTCATATTTACGGAAGGCGGCCTCGAGGTCCGGTTCGGTCTCGACATAATCGGCCAGCGCCACCGCGCTTTCCAGCGCCAGTTTGGTGCCGGAGCCGATCGAGAAATGCGCCGAGGCCGCCGCGTCGCCCATCAGCGCCAGATTCTTGTAGGACCAGCGCTCGCACAGCACGCGCGGGAAGTTGATCCAGGCCGAGCCACGGATGTGGTTGGCATTGGTCATCAGCGCGTGGCCGCCAAGATGCTTGGCAAAGATGCGCTCGCACACCGCGATGGACTCCTGCTGAGACATCGCGCCGAAGCCGAAGGCGGCCCAGGTCTGTTCGCTGCATTCGACGATGAAGGTCGCGGTCTCGCTGTCGAACTGGTAGGCGTGCGCCCACACCCAGCCATGCTCGGTCTTCTCGAAGATGAAGGTGAAGGCGTCGTCGAATTTCTGGTTGGTACCGAGCCAGACGAACTTGCATTTGCGTGTGTCGATGTCGGGCTTGAAGATATCGACGAACGTGTTGCGCGCCCTGGAATTCAGTCCGTCGGCGGCGACGACCAGGTCATGCGTCTCCATGTAGGGGCGGGGATCGGCGATGTCGGTTTCGAACATCAGCTTGACGCCGAGTTCGCGCGCGCGGCGCTGCAAGAGGACCAGCAGCCGCTTGCGGCCGATGCCGCAGAAGCCGTGGCCCGACGAGACCGTGCGCACGCCGTCATGGATGACGGCGATGTCGTCCCAATAGGCAAAATGCTTCTTGATCCAGACGGCGCTGACCGGATCATTCTCAGCAAGATTGTCGAGCGTCTCGGCCGACAGGACCACGCCCCAGCCGAACGTGTCGTCGGCGCGGTTGCGCTCGAAAACCGTCACGTCGTGCGCGGCGTCCCTCAGCTTCATCGAAATGGCAAAGTAGAGGCCGGCTGGTCCGCCGCCGAGAACCGCAACCTTCATTTGTGCGATCTCCTCTTCGCTTGCTATGCCTCAGTATCGCGCCGGAGGTAGGATATTTCAAGCTTAAAGTTTTATATCGAAATGATTATGCGAGCGTGGGTGGCGCGCTTGCCGGGACATCCTGCAAGCGCGCCGCGAGAGATTATTTCTCCGGATTCTTCGGGCTCCACAGCACGGTCTCGGCACCCTTCTCATAGGCCATGCCCGAGGGATAGCTGATCGCCTCCAGTTGCAATCCCCAGGGCGCCTGGAAATAGAGGATGGTCTGGCCGGCGGCGGGTCCTTCCTTGACCGGCAGCGGCCCCAATCTGGTCTTGACGCCGTTGGCGTCGAGATAGGCTTTCGCCGCCGCGACGTCGTCGACATAGAAGGCGATGTGAAAACCGCCAATGTCGCTGTTCTTCGGCGTCACGTCCTTCTGGTCGGGTGCTGTGTATTTGAACAGTTCGATGTTCGATCCCGTGCCGCAGCGGACCATGGTGATCTGCTCGATGACAGCCTTGGGATCGACGCCCAGCACATCCTGCATGAAGGTGCCCTTGTCGTCGGCGAACGGGCCGAACGACATCGCCTTCTTGCAGCCGACCACGTCGGTAAAGAAGTCGACCGCCTGCTTCATGTCGGGAACCGTGATGCCGGTGTGGTCGTGCCCGCGCATGCCGGGAATCGAGCTCGCTGCGGCCATGCCTGCGCTGCCGAGAATAGCGGCCGCGAGCGTTGCATTTCGGATTATCATCTTCATGTCAGTTTCTCCTCCATTGGCGGGGCTTTGTCATTAGCCAGCCGCACGTCCGAGCCCGCTTTCGGCGTGCGTATGCATTCATGTCTGAGCCTTGGCAGCGGAAGGAATGTCCAGCCAGCCCTCGTCGATTTCGGGCAGCGGGATCGCCGAAATCAGGTCGCGCGTGTAGCTCTGCCGCGGCATGTCGAACAGCGCGTCCGTGGCGCTCGCTTCCACGATGCTGCCTTCGCGCATGACGATCACCTGCCGGCACAGCCGCCGGATGACCGACAGATCGTGGCTGATGAAGGCGACCGTCAGGCCCATCTCCGCGGCAAGCTTCTCCAGCAGGGTCAGGATCTGCGCCTGCGTCGAGACGTCGAGGCCGGAGACGATCTCGTCGGCCAGCACGAATTTCGGCGACAGCGCCAGCGCGCGGGCAATGCCGACGCGCTGGCGTTGGCCGCCCGACAGTTCGTGCCGGTAACGGCTGGCAAAACTCTGCGGCAGGCCGACGCGCTGCAGTGCCTCGGCGACGCGGGATTTCAGATTGTCGCCAAGCCCGTTCTGCTTGAGCGGAGCGGCGATGATGCTGGCAATGGTACGGCGCGGGTTGAGCGACGACATCGGATCCTGGAAGATCATCTGCAGGTTGCGGCGCAACGGCCGCAACTCCGATTCCGGCAGATGGGTGATGTCACGACCTTCGAAACGGATCTCGCCGGCGCTCGGCTCCAGCAGCCGCACCAGCGCACGGCCAAGCGTCGACTTTCCCGAACCGGATTCGCCGACGATGCCCGTCACCGAGCCGCTGGGCAGGTCGAAATCCAGGCCTTTCAGAATCTCGGCCAGCGGTGCGCGGCCGATGAGCGGCTTGCGCGTCATGTCGGGCAAGGCGACCTTCAGCCCGCGCACGGAAAACAGCGGCTCAGCCATGCGGACGCCTCCAGGCCTGGTCGGCGGCAGCGATCTCTGCGGCGAGCCCGGCCAGTACCGCCTCGTCCACCGGCTTCAGCGAAGCATATGGATCGGTATAGCGCGGCGTCGCCGCCATCAGCGCTCGGGTGTACGGATGCCGAGGTGCCGCGAACAGCGCCGCGGTCTCTGCCTCTTCCACCACCTTGCCGGCATAGAGCACCGAGACTTTCTGGCTGATCTTGGCGACGACGCCGAGATCGTGGGTGACGAACAGGATCGCGGTGCCATGTTCGCGCTGCAACGCAGCGATGAGCCGCAGGATATGCTTCTGCACGGTGACGTCGAGGGCCGTGGTCGGCTCGTCGGCGACGATCAGCCGTGGCTCGGCTGCGAAGGCGGCGGCAATCAGCACGCGCTGGCGCATGCCGCCGGACAATTCGTGCGGGTAGCTCTTCAGCACGCGGTCGGGGTCGCGGATCTGCACCTCATCAAGCAACTGCCGGATACGCCGATCGGCCTTGTCTCCGCTCCAGCCGAGAATGCGCACCAGACGGTCGGTCATCTGGGGGCCGATGCGGCGCGAGGGGTTGAGTGCGGTCAGCGGATCCTGCGGGATCAGCGCCGTGCGCGCGCCGATCAGCGTGCGCCGCGCTTTTGGCGGGAGTTTGCCGAGGTCTTCGCCCTCGAGTCTCATGTAGCCTTCGACGATGCGCACGCTCGACGGCAACACACCAAGCACCGCCTTGCCGATCATCGTCTTGCCGGCGCCGCTTTCGCCGACAAGCGCGCGCACTTCACCGGGTTGTACCGAGAGCGAAACAGAGCGCAGCACGCGCTGGCCGTTGGCCAGCACGGCGCTCAGATCGGTTATGTCGAGACAGGCGCTCATCGCAGCACCGGATCGAAACGCGTCTTCAGCGCTTCGCCGAACTGGCTGAAAGAGAGCACGGTGAGGATCAGCGTGATCAGCGGGAAGACCAGCACCCACCATGCCTGATGGATCGACAGCCGGCCCTCGGCGATGATGCCGCCCCAGGTCGGGTCGTCGGTCGAGATCGACAGGTTGACGAAGGACAGGATCGCCTCGACGATGACGGCGATGCCCATCTCCAGCGACAGCAGCGCCACGATCGACGGTACCACATTGGGCAGCACTTCGCGCAGCATGATGCCGAAGCGGCCATAGCCGGCGATACGGGCATTCTCGACATAGTCCATGCGTGACTGGCCCATCGCCTCGGCGCGAATGACCCGGCAAAAACGCGTCCAGTCGATGATGGCGATGGCGAGGATGACGGAGCTCAAGCCGGTGCCGAGCACGGCGACCAAGAGGATGGCGAACAGCACCGGCGGGAAGGCCATCCAGATGTCGACGATGCGCGAGATGATGCGGTCCGCCCAGCCGCCGAAATAGCCCGCGACCAGCCCTAATGTGGAGCCGACCACGCAGGCGGCGATGGCCGCCGCGAAAGCAACGATGAAGGCGATGCGGCCGCCGAAAATCAGCCGGGAGAGCAGGTCGCGGCCGAGACTGTCGGTGCCCAGCCAATAGCCGGGCTCGGCGCCATCGAGCCAGAAGGGCGGCAGACGCTCCAGCATCAAATCCTGCGCCAGCGGATCCTGCGGCGCCACCAGCGGCGCCAAGATCGCGGCCAGCAGCGCCAGCAGCAGCCAACCGCCGGCGAGCCACAGCCTCGGGCTCGATCCGTGCCTGATGATGCGTGCCTCATCCATGGCGCAGCCTCGGATTGAGCAGCGCGTACATCATGTCCACCGCGAGATTGATCAGCACGAACAGCAGCGCGAATACCAGCACGATGCCCTGGATCAGCGGCAGGTCGCGGTTGATGACGGCGTCGATCGCCATGTTGCCGAGGCCCTCATAGGAGAACAGCCGCTCGACGATGACGGTGCCGCCGATGAGGAAGGTGAACTGCACGCCGATGAGCGTCAGCGTCGGCAGCGCGGCGTTCTTCAGCGCCTCGCGCAAGATGACCTGCGTTTCCGAAAACCCCTTGACCCGCGCCAGCACGACATAGTCGAGGTTGAGCACCTCCTTCAGCGACTGCTTCAGGAGCTGTGCGATGATGGCCGCGAGCGGCAGCGCCAGCGCCACGGCTGGCATCAGCATGTGCTTCAAGAGGTCCCAGGTGAGGTCGAAGCGCAGCCGAAGCAGGCTCTCGAAGAAGTAGAACTGGGTGACGAAGGGCAGGTCGAGCTGCGGCGACACGCGGCCGGAAATGTCGAAGATCGGCACCAGCACGCCGAACAACAGGATCAGCACCAGGCCCCAGAGAAAATCGGGGATGGAAAGCGCGGCACCGCTGGCGATGTCGATGCCGGCCTCGACCGCCGTGCCGCGCTCGCGCGCGCCCAGGATCGCCGTCGTGCCGCCGATCGCCACCGCCATGATGAGCGCGACAATGGCAAGCTCCAGCGTTGCCGGCAGCCGGTTGAAGACGAGGCCAAGCACGTCTTGCCGCAGCGAGATCGAGGTGCCGAAATCGCCTTTGACGACGCCGGACAGCCAGATGAAGAACTGCTGTACGATCGTCTTGTCGAGCCCATAGAGTGCACGCAGACGGGCGATGTCGTCATTGGTGGCGCCAGGCGGCAGCATCATGGCGATCGGATCGCCGGGCGCGACGCGGATGACCACGAATACGACGACGGCCACGCCGAACAGCGTGATCAGCATCGTCAGCAGACGGATCAGGAATCGTTGCAGGAGCATGTAAATCTTTGCAGGAGCCCGCAGGCTCATATGCCTGTAGAAATGCGCGCCGTCGCCATGGACGGCGCGCGGTAAGCCCAGGCTGATATCAGGCCGGGGTCATCAGGGCCGGCAGCAGCGCGCCGGAAATATGCTGCACCACCTTGACGCCCTTCGCATGCACGATCGGTTGCGCATACTGCATAAGCGGCAGCACGTAGGCCTGCTCGGCGATGTATTTATCGACCGCCTTCCACCCGGCGATGCGCTTGGTCTCGTCCTTCTCTCCCCACAGCGGGTTGATCATGTCGATCAGGTCCTGGCTGTCCCAGACCGAATGCGGGCTCGGCCCATACATGGCAAAGCCGGTCGACGTGGTCGGGTCGCCAATGGCGTTGCCCCAATTGTAGAAGGCCGCCGGCGCCAGCTTGTCGGCGGCGCGCAGCTCGTAGTGCTTGGCGATCTCGTAGACCTCGATCGTCGCCTCGATGCCGACCTTGCGCCACATGCCGACGATCGCCTGGATCATCTCATAGTCCTTGGGCTTGAAGCCCTTGGTCGTCTGGATGGTGAACTTGACCGGCTTTTCCGGCGAATAGCCTGAAGCAGCCAGCAGCTCCTTGGCCTTCTCCGGATTGTGCTCCACCTTGATCGAGGCATCGAAGGCCGTGTATTCCGGCGTTTCCAGCGTGGCGATCGGCTGGCCATAGCCGCGCAGCAGCCGCTTGACCAGAAGCTCCTTGTCGACCGCCATGACGGCTGCCTGGCGCACGTTCTTGTCCAGCATCGCTTCGATGTCGTTGAAGAAGATCATGCCGATATCGGAAACATTCTTGATCGACCCGGCAAGCCCGTCCTTGGCGATCAGCCGGTCGTACTCTTCATAGGGGATTTCGAGCGTCACCTGCGAGGAACCGGATTCGATCTCGGCGACACGGCTCGCAGCGTCGGTGACGAATTTGATCGTCACGTTCTCGAATGCCGGCTTGCCGCCCCAGTATTTCGGATTGGCCTTGAGCCGCAGGAAGGCGTTGCGTTCGAACTTCTCGACCATGTAGGGGCCGGTTCCGATCGGAGCCTTCTCGAAACCTTCGGCACCGACCTTCTCGTAATAGGCCTTCGGCATGATGTAGCCGGTGAGGAACGACATCCATTTGAAATAGACCGGGTCGAACTGCACGACATCGCCCGTGATCTTGTTGCCGTCGATCTTGAAATTGTTGACGTTCTTCCACACGAACTGGATCGGGTTGCCGGTCTTTTCATCGCCCGCCCGCTGCAACGACCAGACGACGTCCTCGGGCGTGAACGGCGAGCCGTCATGCCAGGTTACACCCTCGCGCACCGTCATCATGATCTTGGTGCGGTCCTCGTTCCAGCCCCATTCTGTGAGCAGGCCCGGCGCGAAGGACAGGTCCGGCTTCTGCGGGATGAACTGGTCGAACACCGACTGGTAGAGGCCCTGGATGGTCGGGTTGACGGCCGACGGTCCGGTGGTCGGGTCCCAGGACGGCAGGTTGACATTATAGGCGATGGTCAACTCGCCGGCGGCGGCATTGGCCATCTTGGGCAGGCCGACAGCGGCCACACCAAGTGCCGCGGCACTGTATCCCAGTAATTCGCGTCTGTTGATTGTCATGGTCGTTCCCCTTGTTGGTTTATTTGTCTTTTGCGCGGCTTCGTCCGGTCATTGGTTCGGGCTTCGTCGGCAGCAGCGCTTGCCTCTCGTCGCCTTCATGAAATCGTCTGGCCTACCTCCCGCCAAGCTGTTGCGCGAGCATGAAGCCCGAGGCGGCACCCGTGCCGGCACCGGGCCATGTCGCGGCGCCGGTGAGATGCAGATTGCTGATCGGCGTGTCCCAGCCGGCATAGCCGCGCGCCGGACGGAACAAGAAGTTCTGCGCCAGATGATGGCTGCCGCAGACCTGGTCGCCGCCGACGAGGTTCGGGTTCTCGCGCTCGAGGTCGATCGGCGAAAACACGGCGCGGCCGAGGATCTTCGCACGCAGCCCAGGTGCGTAGGTCTCGATGATGTCGAGCACGCGGTCGGCATAGGCCTCCTTGACCTGGTCCCAATGCGCTGCTGCGATCTTGCCCGAGGCGTCGCCCACGATTTCGGCGGGCAGCATGCGCACCTGCACCCACAGAACATGTTTGCCTTCAGGTGCCCGGGAAGGATCGACCGCCGTCGGCTGGCCGACGACCAGCACCGGTTCGTCCGGCAACATGCCCGCCATCGCCTGCTGATAGGTGCGCGACATCTGCTCGAGCGATGGCGCCAGATGCACATAGGCGAACTGTCGAAGCTCTGCCCCGGCGCGCCAGTCCGGCAGGTCGTCCAGCGCCAGGTGGATCATCATCGTGCCCGGCGCATGGCGGAATTTTTGCATCGCCATGTCGAAGCCGGCGTCGCCCGAACCGACCGGCAGCAACTTGCCGGCCAGCGCCTTGGGCGTGACGCCGGCAATCACCGCCTTGGTGGCCGTATGCGCCTCGCCGGAAGCAAGCCGCACACCGGTCGCCTTGCCACCGGAGACGGTTATCTCGGCGACATCGGCGCCGGTGACGATCCTGCCGCCGGCCGATGTGACAATGCCGGCCAGCGCCCGGATGATCGTGTCGGCGCCACCCTTGCCCAGCACCATGCCGAAGCTCTGGTTGGCCATGGATTCCAGATAGGGGAACACGGCGCCGCCGGCGATGTCGGGCGCAAAGTCGAGATGCATGCCCCAGGTGGCGAGCGTCGCCCTGATGTGCGGAGACTCGAAATTTTCCTCCAGCCAGGCACGCGGCGACGACAGCAACAGCCGGCCGGTGTCCAGCGCACCGGAAACACCTTTTTTGCGCCACAGGTTCCAGGCGGTGCTTGCAAGCGCCCGGGCGCTCATCGGCGAGCCCAGCAGCTTGAACAAATGCTCGGCTTCGGCGGGGAAGCCAGCAACCAGCCCTCGCCACGTCGCGGCATCGGCGGCTGAGAAAGCCGCCATGCGGCTGGCGGTCTTTTCCAGGTCGTTGCTGACCCCGAACCAGCGTCCATCCGGAAAGGCGCTGGCGAAACAGTCGGCGACAGGCGCGAATTCCAGCCCCTGCGCTTTCAATTCATTTGCATATTTCCGGTGGAAGGGGGAGCCGGCGAACAGGCTCAGATTCATCGCGCCGAAATCGTGGCGGAAGCCCGGAAGCGTGAATTCGCGGGTCTGGACGGCTCCGCCGATTGTTACGCTACGCTCGAAAGCCCCGGTTTTCCAGCCCTTGAGCGCCAGATGCGCGGCGCATGCCAGAGTGTTGTGGCCCGCCCCGACAAAGATGGCGTCGAACTCGCTCACGCCCCGTTCCCATTTCCTTTATGCTTAAAGATAATTGCAGATGCATATGTTTTCGTCTAGTAGGATATTAAGGGCCGAGACGAGCCTTGATCATGTCAGACAAGAGGGAACAGAGACCATGGATACCCAGAAACTCCTCGGCGAAGTTGCCGGCCAGCTTCTTTCCGGCGCCATTAAGGTGGTTGACCTGACGGCGCCGCTCGGGCCCGACACACCGCTGATCAAGCTGCCGCCGGAGCTTGCCGTCGACACGCCGAAGGTCGAGATCCACTCGATCTCTCGCTATGACAAGAACGGTCCATGGTGGGCGTGGAACTGGCTGAAGCTCGGCGAGCATTCTGGCACGCATTTCGACGCGCCACAGCATTGGATCAGCGGCAAGGATTATCCGGACGGCGCCACCGATACCATTCCGGCGCAGAATTTCATCGGGCCGGTGAATGTCATCGACTGTTCGAAAGAGGCCGCCGCCGATCACGATTTCCTGCTCACCGTCGACCACATCAAGGCCTGGGAGGCCAAGCATGGAGCGATCAATGCCGGCGAGTGGGTGGTGATGCGCACCGACTGGTACAAGCGCAACGGCTCGGAAGCCGAGTTCCTCAACGCCAACGAGACCGGCCCGCATACGCCCGGCCCGACGGCGGAAGCAATCCAGTTCCTGATCAGCAAGGACATCAAGGGCTGGGGCTCGGAGACGATCGGCACCGATGCCGGCAAGGCCGGCGGCATGGAGCCGCCATTCCCGGCGCACACGCTGATGCACAAGGCTAACCGCTATGGCCTCGCCAGCCTCTGCAATCTCGACCAGCTGCCGCCGAAAGGCGCCATCCTGATCGCGGCGCCGCTCAAGATCGAGCACGGCACCGGCAGCCCGATCCGCGCGCTGGCGCTGGTGCCGGGGAAATAGAGCGAGGCGGTCTTCGGGAGAAGATCATGGCTGCAAACGGTACCGCGATGACGAAGTGGGCGCGGCGACCTCGTGGGGTTGCCGCTCTACGCCAAGGAACGCTACCGCGCGCAATTGAACATCATCCACCAAAGCGGGGGAGCGCCCCTCGATGACCGCCCCCGATCACATCATCGTCGGCAGCGGCATCAACGCGCTGGTCTGCGCCGCAATGCTCGGCGGCAAGGGCGCCAAGGTGCTCGTGCTGGAGCGCAACGACCGTATCGGCGGTTGCATGCGCACCGAGGAGATCACCGCGCCGGGCTTCGTCCATGACGTGATGGCGACCACCTTCGTGCTGTTCATCACCTCGCCGGCCTTTGCAGCATTGGGCGGCGACCTCGCCCGGCACGGGCTGGAGTTCTGCCACACCGGCACGCCGACCGGCGTGCTCATGCCCGACGGCAGCCATGCCGTGCTCAGCACCGGCCGCGCCGCCAATGTCGCTGCGCTGAACGCGATCGCGGCCGGCGACGGTGACCGGCATGCGGAAGATGTCGGCGGCATTGAGCGCAATGCCGGCTTGCTGTTCGGTCTGCTCGGCGGCGTGCTTTGGTCATACCCGACGGCGAAGCTGCTGGCCGGCGATACCTGGCGGCGTGGTCCGCGTGGCCTAGCCGCCTTTCTTGGCGAAGCGCTGGTGCCGGCGCGCGGCTGGCTGGAGAGCAGCTATCGGTCCGAGACCGTCAGGGCGCTCTGGGCGCCCTGGGTGCTGCATGCCGGGCTTGGCCCGGAAGATGCGTTTTCCGGCCAGATCGCCAAGGTGATCGCCTTCGCGCTGGAGGCTGCCGGTGCGCCGATCGTCAAGGGCGGGGCGAAGAACCTGCTTGCCGCCTTCGAAGCGCTGATCAGGGAACGCGGCGGCGACATCCGCACCGGCGCCGACGTCGCTTCGGTCGTCCAGGCGGGTGGCCGCGCAGCCGGTGTGCGGCTGGCGTCGGGCGAAACGATCACGGCGAACAAGAGCGTCATCTGCTCGGTCACGCCGACGCAGCTTTACGGCCGTCTGCTCGGCAAGGACGCTTCGAAGGACGACGTCGAAGCGACGCGGAAATACCGCTATGGCAAGGGCAATTTTCAAATCCATTACGCGCTGACCAAGCCGCCGTCCTGGCGCGGCGAGGGCCTCGACAAGGTGGCGCTGCTGCATCTGACGCCCGGACTGGATGGCGTTTCGAAAGCCTGCAACGAGGCGGCGCGCGGCATGCTGCCGGAGGTGCCGACCATCTGCGTCGGCCAGCCGCACGCGCTCGACCCATCACGCTGTCCGGAAGGCCAGGCGATCCTGTGGCTGCAACTCCCCGAGGCGCCCCGCTACATCAAGGGCGACGCCGCCGGCAAGCTCGATGCGCCTGCCGACGGACTATGGACCGAGGCGCTGCGCGAGGCCTATGCCGATCGCGCTGAAGCGATACTCGCCGGCCATATCGACGGCTTCAAGGACAGCGTGATCGCGCGCCGCGCCTATTCGCCGGCCGATCTCGAGGCGATGAACATCAACCTGGTCGGCGGCGACCCTTACGGCGGCTCCTCTGTTGTCGACCAGTCGTTCCTGTGGCGGCCGTTCAAGACCAGCCGTAACCATCAGACCGGCGTCAAGGGCCTCTACCATATCGGCGCCTCGACCCATCCCGGTGCGGGCCTCGGCGGTGGCTCCGGCTTCCTGCTGGCAGGGAAGCTCTGATGGAACAGAAGGTCGTCGAAAAACGCCAGCGCATTTCCACCCTCGGCCAGATCGGCCTGCAGCAATTCGCGCCCTATCTGATGAACCGCATCATGGGCCGCTACAACGCCACCTTGCGCGACGATTTCCGCAAGCAGGGCCTGACCATTTCGCAGGTGCGCACGCTGGCGGTGCTGTCGGTCACCGATGGCGTCACCGTCAATGACCTCTCGGTCTATACGGTCATCGAGCAGTCTACCCTGAGCCGCACGCTCGACACGCTGGAGGGCCAGGGCTTCGTGCGGCGCGAGCAAGGCGTCACCGACAGCCGCATCCGCCACGTGTTCCTGACCGACGAGGGCCGCGCCGAGTTCACCCGCGCCTGGCCGGCCATGCATGACGCCTTCGAGGCGATGTTCGACGATATCGACGACGCCGAATATGCAGCACTCATCGCGACGCTTCTGAAGATGCTCAAAAACATTCGCAAGCACGACATCTAGATATAGGCGCCGCCAGCTGTCGGCGGCAACGGAAGGAGGCAGACATGGCCGAACGGTCTTTTGCCAAGGAAGTCGAAAAACTCAGGCTCGGCGCCGGCGAGGAATTCGCCGGCGAGGGCATCCTCGCCATCACCAAGGCGCTGCTGCAGTGCGGCGTCGGCTATGTCGGCGGCTATCAGGGCGCGCCGATCAGCCATCTGATGGACGTGCTGGCCGACGCGCAGGACATTCTGGGCGAACTCGGCGTGCATTTCGAGGCGAGCGCCTCGGAAGCCACCGCCACCGCCATGCTCGCCGCTTCGGTGCATTACCCGATCCGGGGCGCGGCGACGTTCAAGTCGACCGTCGGCACCAATGTGGCTTCAGACGCGCTGGCCAACCTCGCTTCCGGTGGCGTCACCGGCGGCGCGCTGATCATCGTCGGCGAGGATTATGGCGAGGGCTCCTCGATCATGCAGGAGCGCAGCCATGCCTTCGCGATGAAGAGCCAGGTCTGGCTGCTCGACCCGCGTCCGAACCTGCCGTCGATCGTCAAGGCGGTGGAGGATGGTTTCGAACTGTCGGAAATCTCCAACACGCCGGTCATGCTGCAGGTGCGCATCCGCTGCTGCCACGTGCATGGCCATTTCATCGCCAAGGACAACAAGCGTCCGCCGATGACGGTCGCCGATGCGCTCGAAGCACCGCGCCGCGACACCGGCCGTATCGTGCTGCCGCCCGCCTCCTTCCTGCACGAAAAGGAGAAAGTGCAAAAGCGCTGGCCGGCGGCGGTGGATTTCATCGCCAGGAACAAGATCAACGAGTTCTTCGGCTCGGACCATGGCTCCGTCGGCATCGTCATGCAGGGCGGCATGTACAATTCAGTCATCCGTGCGCTGCAGCGGCTCGGCCTTGCCGACACCTATGGCGAGACGGATGTGCCGCTCTATGTGCTCAACGCCGTCTATCCCCTGATCGACGACGAATTCCTCGTCTTCTGCGAAGGCAAGCAGGCGGTGCTCGTCGTCGAGGAGGGCCAGCCCAATTATATCGAGCAGGCTTTTGCCGCGATGCTGCACAAGGCCGGGCGCGGCACCAGGCTGGTCGGCAAGGAGCACCTGCCGATGGCTGGGGAATATACCGGCCAGGTCATGCTCGACGGTATCGGCGCCTTCCTGCGCGCCGAGGCCCCGCATCTGCTGCCGGGCGAAGTGCGCGCACCCAACAAGGTCGGCGACGGCGTCGACACGGCGGACCTGATCAATGTCGTTCCAGGACGACCGCCCGGTTTCTGCATCGGCTGCCCGGAGCGGCCGATCTTCGCCGCGACCAAGCTGGTCGAGCAGGCGCTCGGCAAGCACCACATCGCTTCCGACATCGGCTGCCATCTGTTCTCGATCATGCCGCCCTTCGAACTCGGCGCCACCACCATGGGCTACGGGCTCGGACCAGCCTCGGCCTCGGCGTTCAACGCGCCCGATGCCAAGCGCCGCTCGATCTCCTTCGTCGGCGACGGCGGCTTCTGGCACAACGGCCTGACCTCATCGATCGGCAATGCGGTGTTCAACAAGAATGATGGCGTCATCGTCATCGTCGATAATTTTTACTCGGCCGCCACTGGCGGGCAAGACATCCTGTCGTCGCGCGCGGGCAACAAGACCAAGTCGACCAAGCATCCGATCACCGAGGCGGTGAAAGGCATGGGCGTAAAATGGCTGCGCCATGTCGACCGCACCTACGATGTCGGCAAGATGCAGGACACGCTGCGCGAGGCGCTGACGACGGACGAGAAGGGGCCAAAAGTCATCGTCGCTTCGTCGGAATGCATGCTCAATCGCCAGCGCCGTGAAAAGCCGCTGGTCGACAAGGCGATCAAAGGCGGCGAGCGTGTCGTCAAGCCGAAATTTGGCGTCGACGAGGACATCTGCACCGGCGACCATGCTTGCATGCGGCTCTCCGGCTGCCCATCGCTGTCGGTCAAGTCGCTCGACGATCCGCTGCGCGACGATCCGGTCGCGTCGATCGACCAGAACTGCGTCGGCTGCGGCAATTGCGGCGAGGTCGCCGATGCGGCGGTGCTGTGCCCGTCCTTCTACCGTGCCGACGTCGTGCACAATCCAAGCCGCTGGGACCGTTTCCTGGAGACGGCGCGCCGCGCGACGATCGGTTTCCTGCAGAGGCGGCGCGAAGGCCGGCGCCTGATATTCGCCGATGCTTGATCCCGTTCCTTCCTCGCGCCCCCGGTCCGGTGCTGCCGATGAGCCGGTGATCAAGCTCGCCGTTCTGGCCGTCGGCGGCCAGGGCGGCGGCGTGCTCGCCGACTGGATCACCGACGTCGCCGAGCGCAATGGCTTTGTCGCGCAATCGACCTCGGTCGCCGGCGTCGCGCAGCGCACCGGCGCCACCATCTACTATATCGAAATGGCCCGCGACACCGGCCGCCTGCCGGTCTTCGCGCTGTCGCCCTCGCAGGGCGATGTCGATATCCTGATCGCTGCCGAATTGATGGAAGCCGGCCGAGCCATCATCAGGGGCTTCGTCACCCCCAACCGCACGACGCTGATCGCTTCCTCGCACCGCATCGCCGCCGTGTCGGAAAAGATCGAACCGGGTGATGGCCGCGCTTCGTCGTCCAAAGTCCACGCCACCGCGGGGGCCGCGTCGAAGCGCTTCATCGCTTTCGACATGGAAAAGATCGCCGCCGACAACGGCTCGATGATCTCGGCCAGCCTGCTTGGCGCGCTGGCCGGCTCCGACGCGCTGCCGTTTACCCGTGAAAGCTACGAGCAGGCGATTGGCACCGGCGGCCGTGGCGTCAAGGCCAGCCTCGCCGCCTTCGCGGCCGCGTATGATCGTGCGCGCGGCATGGCGGCGCCGACGGCGAAACCGGCGGAGCCGGCCATTGTCGAATCTGCCCTGGGTGCGGGACATGTGAGTGGTCCGCGAAACCTGTTGCAGGGATGGCAGGCGCTTACCGCCCGCATCGACCTGCTGCCGGTGGCGGTGCGCGAGATGGCGCTCAGGGGCCTGAGAAAGGTCGTCGACTATCAGGACATCGCCTATGGGCGCGAATATCTCGAGCGGCTGGACAGGGCCGTCGCGATTGGCAGCGCGGATCCAACCCATGCGCTGTCAATCGCGGCCGCCAAGCATCTGGCCAACGCCATGTGCTATGACGACATGATCCGCGTCGCCGATTTGAAGACGCGCTCGACCCGCGACAGGCGGGTGCGCAAGGAGGTTGGCGTCAAGGACGGTTCGGTCCTGCAAGTGACCGAGTACTTCCATCCGCGCATCGAGGAGTTCTGCGGCACGCTGCCGGCGAGGCTGGGCAGCTACATCGAGGAGCGGCCGAAATTGGCAGCCTTCCTCGACCGCCGCATCAACCGGGGCCGCCGCATCCGTACCGACAGCTTTGCCGGCTTCGCCGCTTTGTGGTTCATCGGCGGCCTGCGCCGCTGGCGCCGCGGCCTGCTGCGCCACAAGGTCGAGGTCGCGCATCTCGACCGCTGGTATGCGCTGGCGCTTGGCTACGTGCCGGCGGATTACGCGCTTGCCGTCGAAATCCTCAATTGCCGCCGGCTGATCAAGGGCTACAGCGACACGCATGTGCGCGCCCAGTCGAAATTCGACCGCGTGCTCTCGGCGCTTGATCTGCTCGAAGGGAGGGACGACGCCGCCGACTGGATCCGCCGCCTGCGCGAGGCGGCGCTGAAGGACGAGAAGGGCGACATGCTCGACGGCGCGCTGAAGACCGTGGCGACCTTGGGTCCGGCAACGGGCAACTGAGCCGGCACGTCCCGACAGACTTCACCGGGGCACCGGCCCCGTTGGTAGTGCTTGAGCTCGGAGGGTCACCCCGTGGCGCCCTCGGTCCTGCGAGGGCTGGTTTCGACATTCGGACCATCAACCGCTTTGGTGAACACTGTTCATTTTTCCCCTTGAACGATGTTCAAAGCGTGATAGAGTGCGATTGTGAACGACGTTCATTTCGCAGCGGCCGAAAGCCGCGGATGGGGCAACAGCGCAGCAAGGAAGTTTAACCAGCTCAGGACTATCACTGAAACTGAACAGCGCCTGCAACCCGCAGGGCCTATCGGCACACTGTCGAAGGGTTCCGCCAAATGGAAATCGCCATGAACACGCATCTCATGCTTTCGCGGCGCTTCGCGCCACTTTTCTGGACGCAGTTCCTGTCCGCCTTCAATGACAATTTCCTCAAGAACACGCTGGTGTTCCTGATCCTCTTTACACTGGCCGCCGATCAGGCGGCCTCGCTGGTCACTTTGGCCGGCGCCGTGTTCATGGCTCCATTCCTGCTCCTGTCGGCGCTGGGCGGCGAGATCGCCGATCGCTTCGACAAGGCGCTCATCGCCCGCCGGCTGAAATTTGCCGAGATCGGCGCCGCTGCCGTGGCGGTTGTCGGCATCGCGCTGTCCTCCATCCCCGTGCTGATGGCGGCTTTGTTGATGTTCGGCATCATCTCGGCGCTGTTCGGGCCGATCAAATACGGGATCCTGCCCGATCACCTCGAACGCAAGGAATTGCCGGGCGCCAACGCCTGGATCGAGTCGGCGACTTTCGCCGCCATCCTCGGCGGCACCATCGCCGGGGGCGTCGTCTCGGCCGATGGCATCGGCGTCTCGGTCTTCGGGCCGATCATGATGATCCTCGCCGTCGGCTGCTGGGCCGTCAGCCGCCACATCCCTTCAACCGGTTCTGCGGCGCCCGACCTCGTCATCGACAGGAATGTCTTTCGCTCGACCTGGCGCCAGGTCAGCGAATTGCGCACGGACTCACGGATCTGGCGCGCCGGCCTGATGACGTCCTGGTTCTGGCTGATCGGCGCCATTGTGCTTTCGATCCTGCCGACGCTGGTCAAGGATCAGCTCGGCGGTGGCGAGATCGCGGTCACCGCCTATCTCGCGGTGTTCGCTATCTCGATCGCCATTGGCTCGGCAATCGCCGCGTGGATGTCGCAGGGACGCATCGTGCTCTTGCCCGCACCGGTCGGCACGGCGCTGCTGGCGCTGTTCGGCCTCGACCTCGCATCGACCATCTGGAGCATGCAGCCTTCGCCCAGATCCGAAACCCTTGGCCTCTTCTTCGCCGGGCCAAACACGATCCGTGTTGCGATCGACCTCGCCGGCATGGCCATTTCCAGCGCCTTCCTTGTAGTGCCGACCTTTGCCGCCGTGCAGGCCTGGTCGCCGGAGGCGCGCCGCGCCCGGGTCGTCGCCGCGGTCAGTATCGTCAACGCCGGCTTCATGACCGTCGGCGGCTTGCTCGTCGCCATCATCCAGGCAGCCGGCGTCTCGACGGGAGGCATCCTGTTTGGCCTCGCCCTGGCCAATGCCGTCGCCGCCTGGCTGATGCTGAAATACCTGCCGACCAATGCCTTCCGCGATTTTGTCTCCATTCTTTTCCGCGCCTTCCATCGGCTGGAAGTCGAAGGCCTGGACAATCTCAAGGCCGCGGGCCCGGCACCCATCCTAGCACTGAACCATGTCAGCTTCCTCGATGGACCGCTGGCTCTGACGCTGACCAATGAGGAGCCGGTCTTCGCCATCGACTACACCATTGCGCAGGCCTGGTGGATGAAGCCGTTTTTAAAGCTGACCCGCGCGCTGCCGCTCAATCCGTCCAAGCCGATGTCGACACGCACGCTGATCAAGATCGTGCAGAACGGCGACCCGCTGGTCATCTTCCCCGAGGGCCGCATCACCGTCACGGGCGGGCTGATGAAGGTCTATGACGGTGCCGCCATGGTGGCCGACAAGACCGGCTCGATGGTGGTGCCGATCCGCATCGAGGGGCTGGAGAAAAGCCCCTTCTCACGGCTGACGGCACAGCACGTGCGCCGCCGCCTGTTCCCGAAGGTCAAGGTGACCATACTGCCGCCGGTCAGGCTCAAGGTCGACGACGAGCTGAAGGGACGCAAGCGGCGCGCCGCCGCCGGCGCCGCGCTCTACCAGGTGATGTCCGACCTCGTCTTCCGCACCCAGCATATCGACAAGACCGTGCTCGAAAGGATCATCGAGACGGCGACCGAGCGCGGCATGAAGCAACTTGCCGTGCAGGATCCGGTCGCCGGTTCGCTGAGCTACGGCAAGCTGCTCACGGCTGTCGCCGTGCTCGGCGAGAAGTTCGAGACGCTCTATGCCGGACAGGACACGCTCGGCATCATGCTGCCCAACGCCAATGGCGCCTGTGCCGCGCTGCTCGGCGTCATCTCCGCCGGCAAGGTCCCCGCGATGATCAACTTCACCGCCGGTGCCGCCAACATCCTGTCCGCTTGCAAGGCGGCGCAGGTAACCACCATTCTGACCTCGCGGGCCTTTGTCGAACAGGCCAAGCTTGGCGCGATCGTCGAGGAGATCGGCCGCTCGCTCAACATTGTCTGGCTCGATGATTTGCGCGCGCCCATCGGCCTCAAGGACAAGCTGCTCGGCCTGCTGCGCAAAAGTACGCCCAGGGTTGCCCGCAAGGCCACCGACCCGGCCGTGATCCTGTTCACCTCGGGCTCCGAAGGGACGCCGAAGGGCGTCGTGCTCACCCACCGCAACATCCTGGCCAACGCCGCGCAAGCCGCCTCGCGCATCGATTTCCATTCGGGCGACAAGGTGTTCAACGTTCTGCCGATCTTCCATTCCTTCGGCCTGACGGCGGGCACGGTGCTGCCGCTGGTGTCCGGCGTCCCGGTCTATTTCTACCCGTCGCCGCTGCACTACCGCATCGTGCCGGAACTGGTCTATGCCTCGAATGCGACAATCATCTTCGGCACCGACACCTTCCTCAGCGGCTATGCGCGTACAGCGCATCCCTATGATTTCCGCTCGGTGCGCTATTGCTTTTCCGGTGCGGAGCCGGTCAAGGCCTCGACCCGCGAAACCTACATGGAGAAGTTCGGCCTGCGCATTCTCGAAGGCTACGGCGTTACCGAGACGGCGCCGGTGATCTCCATCAACACGCCGATGTACAACAAATCGGGCACGGTCGGAAAAATCATGCCCGGCATGGAATATCGTCTGGAACCGGTGATCGGCGTCGAGGGCGGTGGCCGGCTGTTCGTGCGCGGCCCCAACGTCATGGCGGGCTATCTCAGGGCCGAAAAGCCGGGTGTGCTCGAACCGCTGCAAGATGGCTGGCACGACACCGGCGACATCGTCAGCATCGACGATGCCGGTTTCGTCAGCATTCGCGGCCGCGCCAAGCGCTTCGCCAAGATCGGCGGCGAGATGATTTCGCTGGCTGCGGTGGAAGCGCTGGCGGGCGAGCTGTGGAAAGGTTCGCTCTCGGCGGTCGCGACCGTACCGGACCCGCGCAAGGGTGAAAAACTCGTTCTCATCACCGAGGCCGAGAAAGCGACGCGCGCCGAGTTTCTGGCGTTCGCCAAGGCAAACGGCGCCATGGACCTGATGGTGCCGGCTGAAGTGCGCGTCGTGACGCATGTACCGGTGCTTGGCTCGGGCAAGATCGACTTCGTCGGCGTGACCAGGCTGGTACGCGGCGAAGCCTTGCAGGCAGCCAAGGTCGAGGCCGCCTGATCGCCGGCGACAGCGAGACGGCGCCACGGTAGGAGACGCGGCGCCGCCAGCCTTCAGGCGATCAGGTTCATCATCGGCTTCACCGCACCTGAGTCCGGAAACACTTTCTCGCCGAGCACCGAGGCCGAAAGTCCGAACTGGTCGGCGAGCAGGCCTTTCAGCACCGCCCTCACGTCGCTGGTCGGCGCAAGGTCGCGCTGCTGGTAAAGTTGCGCGGGCTTCAGCCCCGGCCAGTCGGCGATGACGCGGCCGCCCTTGATGGCGCCGCCGGCGAGCAGCACCACGGTGCCGGTGCCGTGGTCGGTGCCGACCGTGCCGTTGATCCGCGCGGTGCGGCCGAATTCGGTGATGGTGACGATTGCCGTATTCTTCCAGCGCTCGCCGAGGCCTTTTTTGAATTCCTCGAAGACACCGTCGAGGCCGCCGAGCAGGCTGGCGAGGCGGCCGGTCGCGCCGCCTTCGTTGACATGCGTGTCCC
This sequence comes from Mesorhizobium sp. B2-7-3, assembly GCF_006440715.1. NCBI lineage: Bacteria > Pseudomonadati > Pseudomonadota > Alphaproteobacteria > Hyphomicrobiales > Phyllobacteriaceae > Mesorhizobium > Mesorhizobium sp. B2-7-3. The sequence goes on along the minus strand of NZ_VFTY01000004.1, from coordinate 203,476 downwards.
AGCCATCGAAGGCGAGTGCCGCGACACGCGGCCCGTCATCGGCGGCGATCAGCCTGGCGGCGCCTTGCGCGGCCTGCCGCATGCCGGCGGCGCTGTCGAGGCCGCCTTTCGGCTTCATCGTCTTGGCGCCCATCTGGTCGTCAAGCGCCATGCGATCGGCGTCGAGACCTTTTTGCAGCGCGACGGCCAGAACCGGATCGCGATGCTGGTAGAGATCGAGAACGCGCGCCGCGAGGTCGCCGGCCGGCGCCGGCAGCGATTGCGGCGCCCAGCCGAGCACGGGAGCCGCGCCACGGATCACCAGCGGCGTCGACGGTCCGACGGCCAGGCCGCCGAGTGTCGCCACGCGGTCGCCCGCCGGCAGGTTCTCCAGCGCCCGATTGAGCCAGCCGGTGGCGACATGGCCGGGACCGGCAAAGCCGCTTTCCAGCACATCCTGGCCATCGAAATGCGAGCGCTCGCGATAGCCGGTCGCGGCGGCGTGCACGACAGCCGCCTGCTTGTTCTTGAACAGCCGCGCAAACACCGGCATCGCCGGATTGACCGCGAAGAAAGCATCGAGCGGCAGTGCCGCGTGCGGGCCGGTGAGCGACAGGGCGATGTCGCCATGCAGGCCGGCATAGTCGGGATCGCCGACCGGACCGACGGTCGACAGGCCGTCCAGCGCACCGCGCAGCACGATGACGATCAGGCGCGGGTCGCGGTTGTCGGCGGCACGGGCGAAGCGCGGCAGATAGGACCAGGCAAACAGCGCGCCGCCGGTCGTCAGCACGGCGCGGCGGGAAGGGTGAGGGGTTTCGCACAGCAGGCTCATGACTTCGTCTCCATGGGAGTTGTCGACGCCGGACCTATCGTTCGATCTATCGTCGCTGGAATTCGGGCGCCATCAGCAGAAGCGCCAGGCCTTGCTGTTTGGACTCGGCGCGGGCGATCGCTTGGCGTGTTTCGGGCGAGGCGGAGGGACCGATGACCGCGTCGAGCATGCCGTTGGGGTTGCCGACGTCCTTCACTTGCCAGGCGGCCTGCCATGCGATGTCGAGGCGGGTCTTCATGCCTTCCGCCGATGCCCAGCTGTCCGCCTGGTCGGAAAAGCCGTTCGGTCCCGGCGGCCGCCAGAGCGGCTCGCCCAGCGCGTTGAGCCAGTTGAGCGACTGGCCAGGGTCGTTCGTCGGACCAGGGCCGGCCGCTCGGCGGATGGCCGCGATATAGTCGAACGGCGAGCGCATCTTGGCCAATGGCGTCGACCACGCTTCCGGCATGTCGACGAGCGCCGCCGCCAGTGCCCTGAGATTGCCGTCGCTCCTGGTGAACACCTTGGCGAGGCGGGCGACCGCCGCCGACGGCGGGTCGTCGGCTATGAAATGGCGGGCAAGTTGCGTGGCGATGTGTTGCGCGGTCGCCGGATGACGGGCGATGTCATTGAGCGCGGCCTCGGCCTGGCCCATGCCGCCAGCCGGATAGGTCTTGCCGAGCAGCACCGCGTCACCCGGCTCATGCGCATTGGCGTTGAAAACGGAACTGCCGGGTTCGCCCAGCCGTCCTTCCCGTCCGGCCATCATCCAGCCGGTCAGGATGCGCGCGAAGCTGGTCACGTCGGCTTGGCTGTAGCCGCTGCCGACACCGAGCGTGTGCAGTTCCAGGATTTCGCGGGCGAGGTTCTCGTTGAGGCCGTGCTGGCGGTTCTTGCCGGCGCGGGAGTCCGGGCCGATCGACTGCTGGTTGTCGAGATAGAACAGCATCGCCGGATGCCGCTCGACCGCCATGAGCATGTCGGCGAAGCGCCCGAGCACGAAGGGCCGGATGGCCTCCCGTTCGAACGCCCCGGCGCTGGCGCGCACGATGTTGTCCTTGGCGACGGAGACGCAGAAATGGTTCGACCAGAAATAGACCAGACGCTCGACGAAGCCGGCCTCTGCCTGCATTGCCTTGTCGAAGCGCGCCTGTGCCTCGGCCCGGAACAACGTAACCTCGACAGGCGGCACGGCGGGTTTGGCCGCGGCCGCGGCCGCGGCCGGGGCGACGGGCGGCGACATGGCCGGTGCGGCGGGTGGAGGCATGACCGAAGCCGCGGCTGGCCTGCCCGCTGGCGGCTGCTCCGTCGCCATCCGCTGCCGGTCCCGCTTGCGCTGGAGATTTGCCGCCATGCTGGCCTGGATGGCCGGCGTGCTCCCCTTGAGGTCGGCATAGGCGGGATCGTCGAGCGATATCATGGCGACGTCGGGCCGCCGCAGCTCCGCCTTGAGATAACCGCGAGGGTCGCCGGCCAGTCTTTCGCGATCACCCGGCCGGGCTCCAAGGCCGAAGCGATTGAAGACTATCAAAGCGGGATCTGGCAAAGCGGGATCTGGCGCCATGGGCATTTTGGTCGCGACAGCCATGTCAACGCTCCATCGTTGGATCTCACGCGAGGCGCGCGACGCCCGATCGGGCTGTTTCCCCAGCTCAAAACGGGGACAGGCGGCCGGGCAGGCGGATGCCGCCGGGCCCCCCGCGCTTACCAGCGGTGCCAGCGGTGCCAGTGGCGGTGCGGATGCCAGCCGTAGTAGGCCGGGCCGTGCCAATAGCGGTAGCGCGGATACACCACGACACGGTTGGGAACGCAGCGCCCCCAGTGATTGGGATGCCATCCAGGCCCGCAACCCCAGGCCACGTGCTCGATCAGCGCCGGGGCGGCCGGCTGCGCCACCATCGGCATGGCGGCGGAGGTCGCGACGGTCGCGGCGGTTCCGGTGAAGGCGAGGACGGCTGCCGCCGAATACTGTGTCAGACGGTTCATGATGTTACTCCGAATGTTCTCCGAGAATGAAAACCTGTGCGTACCGATTGGTCCGGCAGGCTGCCCTTCCTCTGGTTAAACGGCCTTGCGGTCGTTTTCCGTCGGCGGTCACGGCGATTTTTTTGGCTCTGCCGTCGGTGGCGGCCCGGCCCGCCTGGCCAGCCCGTCCGCGAGCACGGCGCGATCCGCGGCCGAACCCGCCGTCGCGAACTCGACGATGCGCTGCTCAAGCCGTGTGCGCACGGCGATATCGGCATTGCGCGCCCTTTCCAGCGCGGCCGACAGGGCCGTCGTGTCGAGGACCGGCTGGCGCAGCAGGTCGGCTGCCTCGCGCCTGGCCTGCTGGCCATCGAGGATGACCTGGCGGGATTCGCGCCGCACGTCGCGCAGCGCCTTTCGAAACAGCACACGTTCCTGGTTGGGAAGCCGGCTCCCGGCGGCTTCCAGCGAATAGCCCTGGCCGGGCTTGCCGCTTCTTATCCAGACGGCTCCGCCCGCAAGCGCGCCGGCCAGGAAGACATTCAGCACCACGGATGCGATGACGAGGTAGCGGCCCGTGCTCATAGGTCCTCCTCGATCGTCTCGCCATCGGACCCGGCATCGCCGAACGCGGTCGCATTGGCATCGAGGACATAGCGGTCGGGCTGAAACTCTGGCGTGACGACGCTCACCAGGGCCAATCCGGCGATGGCGCCGGCCAGGCCGATGCCGGCGAGTCCAAGACCCAGCCACCAGGCCCGCCGGCGCCGGCGCTGGACGAGCAGCCGGTCGGCCATTCGCAGGATGCCGCCGTGCAGTGCCGCGCCAGGCGCCATGACGTCATAGCTGTCGAGCAAGGCGTCGAGTTTGCCTGCCTGCCCCAATATGGCCGCGCCCATCTCGGTCCTTGCGAACGTCGCGCCGGTCGTGCGGTTGGCCTGCGGCCACCGCCGCAAGTCGCCGCCATAGGCCGCCGCCAGAGCCGCAAAGCGCTCGGCATCCACTGCCGGTTCGTTCCTGGACCCATCAGACATCGGTCTGTCCTTTGATCGCGGCTTTCTCATTCATCGACACTATCCTTGGCCAGGATCACCTGCAGCGCCCGCCGGCCGCGCGAAAGCAGGCTTTCCAGGGCATCGACGCTGATCTCCAGGATCGCGGCCGCCTCTATGTTGGACATCTCCTGATAGTAGACCAGGAGGATCGCCTCGCGCTGGCGCGGCGCGATTGCCTGCAAGGCCTGCTCGACCCGATGCGCCTCCTTGCCGGGATGGGCATCGGGAAGCGGGGCGGGATCGACAATGTCCGGCAGGTCGTCGGTCACCAGCTCGCGGCGCCGGCGCAGCCGGTCGTAACAAAGGTTTAGCGTCACCCGGTGGATCCAGCTGTCGAAGCGTGCGTTGCCGCGCCGCCAGCCCGATGCGTGACGCCAGATGCGCATAAAGGTTTCCTGCGCGACGTCCTCGGCCTCCGCCGCATCGCCGAGCATGCGCGCGGCCAGCGAAAGGATGCGCGGCAGCTTGCGCGCGACGAGCGTCCGCACCGCCGCGGGGTCGCCGGTGCCGACCCGGCGAACCAGCTCCTCGTCCGGGTCGGGGCTCATGGGTTGGCGCACACCCAATGTCCATCATGCGTCATAGCCTCTTGGTCATTGCTCCGGCTTGGGAGCGGATTTGTGGCCCGGCATCTCGTCGCCCGTCAGAATGCCGTCGCCATTCTTGTCCAGCCTGGCAAAGCGCTTGGCGAAGAACGCATCGGGCTCGGCCCGGTCGATGAAGCCGTCATGGTTGGAATCAATGCGCGCGAAGGATTTGGCGGGATCGCCCTTGACGTTGCGCTTGGCCTGAAAGGCCTCCCATTCCAGCAGGCTGATCTTGCCGTCGCCGTCCGTGTCGGCGGCCATGATCGCCTTCTCTCGCCGTTTCTGGAACTTGGCCAGCGTGATGTCGGACTTGGCGGCCGACGAAGTCGCGGCGGGCGGTGTGGCGGCCGGTGGCTGTGTCCCTGTCTGGGCCAGAGCCGCGGTGGTCAGCAGGCTCAGGGCAGCGGCAAGGATCGAACGGCGTATCATGCTTCACGTCTCCGGTTGGCGCATTGCCATGGCCCGATGCCATGGTCATGCTTCAACCGTTAAACGTCGTGATCGCAGAAATCCGTCGGTCGCCATGCCTATCACGCCGCTTGCCGGCGATGATGGACTTTGGCGGCCCAGGGTACGGCAGAACACCTCGTCCGGCGCATCTGAATTGCGCCGGGCCGGCTCGTTGGCGAAGGCGGGAATTACGTCGATTGGTCGGCGGCTATCAACTGATCCGATTTGAAGCCGGCATGCTGGGGGGTCCACACGTCGCCGTCTTTGTTGAACCAGTGGCACAGATACATGCCGGAAGCGGCGCCGTCGCTGACCGTCATCTTCGGGCCTCCCGACCTCAGCTTGACGACGTCTCCGGTCTTGAAAGTGTTGGGCATTTGGACCTCCCATGCTGACACCCGACATTTCATACCAAAACGGGGGGCCCGACAATGGCATATGGGTCTTCTGGGCTACTGTCTTATGCGGCAACGCGGAGACATCGCTGACGCGCCATCGGGGCGAACCGGGCAACCCCCCAACAGGTCAGTCCACCTCGATCACACGCCTGGCCGGCTTCCCAGTCGGCTCCCGTCGGCGCGCAGGCGGGGCCTTGTCCGCCAATGCCTCCTGCTGCAGTCTCTGCTCCCTCAGGCGGGTTGTCTTGGCGTCCCTTGCGTGACGCTCGGCATCCAGCACCAGCCTCGCCTCGCGGTCCGCTCTTGCCAGCTTTTCCTTGTCGACACGCCTTGGCAATTCAAAACCTCCTGTCATGGAACTGTCGGCAGGAAATGTGCAACCCAAGTGTCTGTTCCAAAAAAATAGAAATGCGCGGTCCATCATTTGTTATTGAGATTTGAAAATCCCGGATTGCTCGCTTTCGCGAGTTTTCCAAGCCCGGAGCAAGTCGCGACTTGCCTCGCGGGTCTTCGGCCAGATCTGCACCGCTCCCGAGTTGTTGTCGATCGACGGGCAGATCCTTGCATCCATGGCAAACGCAAACGGCCGGGGATTCGGGCCTCTTCCGCGCGTCAAGGCAGCTTCGACCATCGGTTTGAAAAACTGGTGCCGCTTAGGTGACTCGAACACCTGACCCCATCATTACGAATGATGTGCTCTACCAACTGAGCTAAAGCGGCCCGGGAGGCCAAGGCCTCCAAGATGGGCAGGGTGATAGACTCAACCGGCCGCGAATTCAAGATGCGACTTGGCAAATCATGCAAGAGCCGCGCCCCGATCGAAACCGGCGTTCTGGCGTCCCTGCATGCCCGGAATCGCCGACATGTTCCGATTTTGTTTGCCGGAACATCGTGAAAATAGACTTTGGACGGTCTGTCGAGGCAGAATGCGGCTGCCCGCCCGTTGATTGATTGGTCGCCTGCGGCTAACCATCATGAAAGCTTGGGACAATTTGCAGAGGGATCTCGCTTGGACGCGATCGAAAAAGCGATCCGGAACGCCCTGGAAAAGGGCAATGCCGAGGACCGTGCGTTCCGCGAGAGGGTCTATCGTTCGGCCTTCGCCGCGCTCGACCGCGCGCTCCAGGCCAATCCCGGCGTGACCGTGGAAGTCGCCATCAAGCGCCGCAAGGCAATCCAGGCAAAAATCACCGAAATCGAATCCGAGTACCTGCCGGCGGTGCCCGGTGTTGCCCCGCAGATCGACGCGCCGGCGGTCGAGGCCGCGGCCGGCGCGGCGCCCGCGGTCGAGGCGGGCCCAAGGGCGTCATCGCCCGCTGTGACCGTCGACGGTCCCGGGCAGCCCGCTTCCGACGCACCGCGTTCGCGCGTGCTGCCGGTGGTTCCCGACATCATGCCGGATGCGACCCTGCCCGGTGCGCCAGCCATCGACATGTCGGTTCCAGCCTCTTCCGGTGCCGCCACGGAAGTCGCGCCCGATCGCGATGAGCGGCGCATTCGAGGCCGGCGGCTGCCGCTGACCGCCATTTTCTTCACGGTGACGCTGCTCGCGGCGATTGGCATCGGACTGTACTTTGCCATGCAAACCGGTGTGTTCAAGACCGCCGCGCAGCTCAATACCGCGCCGCCGGAAGCGCCGCCGACCGTCGAGGACGACGATTTCACCCCGGCCGATGGCGCCAACGCGCCGGCAAAGCCCGGTGCCGCGGACCTGTCGCGCGACTGGATCAATGTGTTTTCACCGTCCGACCCGACGCATGTCGCCGCTCCGTCCGACGCCAAGGCCGAGGTGATGAAGGACGACAGCGGGCCGTTCCTGCGCATCCAGTCCGGCGCCTCCGGCTCGGCGATCGCCTTCGATGTCGGACAGGGCGTGCTGGAAAAACTCGCCGGCAAGCACGCCGTGTTCGACATCATCGCCCGGGCCGAGGACGGCAAGGACACGCAGATATCCGTCGACTGCAATTTTGGCGAACTCGGCGATTGCGGCCGCAAGCGTTACGCGGTCGGCCAGCAGAAGAACGAATATCTGTTCGACGTGAAGTTTCCCGACAAGCATCCGGGCTCGGCCGGAACCATCGCCATCAATTCCGATTTCGACAAGCAGGGCAAGGCGGTCGACGTCTACGAGATCCGTGTCTCGGTCGAACCCTGAACTGAATTCGTTGCGACTGACACATTGACGGTCCCTAGCGGTCGAGCAGCGCCTGCAGGGTTTCTATGCGATCGGCCTCGTTGGCCGGCTTGTCCCAGCGCAATCGTGAAATCCTGGGGAAACGCATGGCCACACCCGATTTGTGCCGGGTCGAACGATTGAGTCCCTCGAAGGCGACTTCCAGCACCAGGCCATTGTCGCGGTCGGCGCGCACCGAGCGCACCGGTCCAAAACGCTCGACGGTGTTGTCACGGACATATTTGTCGATCTGCTTCAGCTCTTCATCGGTGAATCCGAAATAGGCCTTGCCGACCGGCACGAGTTCCTCCTCGCCCTCGGCTCCGGACCAGACGCCGAACGTGTAGTCGGAATAGAAGCTCGAGCGCTTGCCGTGGCCCCGTTGGGCATACATCAGCACCGCGTCCACCGTGTGCGGATCGCGCTTCCATTTGAACCATGGACCCTTCGGCCGGCCGGCGACATAGGGCGAATCCCAGCGCTTCAGCATCACGCCTTCGATGATCGGATGCGGCGGCGCGCGGCGCAGGTCCTCGAGCGACTGCCAGTCCCTGAACGCGACGAAGGGGGAAAGATCGAAGCGGCTCGGGTCGAGCGTCCCGATGAAGGCTTCGAGCCGGCCGCGTCGCTCGCGGAAGGACAGTCCGCGCAGATCCTCGGCACCGATTTGAAGCACGTCGTAACAGCGCATGAAGGCTGGATATTGCTGCTGCATCTTCGGCGTCACCGTCTTGCGGTTCAGCCGCTGCTGCAGGTCCGAGAAGGTTCCCGTCGCTTCTCGCGGATCGCCGACAAGCAATTCGCCATCGAGCGCGGCGGAAAAATGCATGGCGTCGGCGAGGTCTGGAAAGGCCCCTGAGACATCATCGCCGGTGCGCGAATAGAGCCGGCGGATGCCGCCTTCGGCCACCGCCTGGACGCGGATCCCGTCCCATTTCCACTCCGCCGCGTAGTCGGCGGGATCGAGCTTTTCGAGGTCGCCGTCACCGACCGGGTTCGACAGCATGACCGGGCGAAACAGCGCCATCACGGTGCTGCGCGGTTTCTCGTCCTTGCCTTCCAGCCAGGCGAACAGCGCCGTGTAGGGCGGCGATAGCCCATGCCAGAGCTCCTCGATCTCGGCGACGTCGACCTTGCCGAAATCGGCCAGCGCCTGCTTGGCCAGCCGCGCCGAGACGCCGATGCGCAGGCCGCCGGTGACCAGCTTGATGATGGCAAAGCGTGCCGAGATACCGGCGCTGTCGAGCAGCCCCGTCAGCACCTTCGGTCCATCGGAGCGGCTTGCCGCCTGCAGCTTGGCCACCACCTCGCCAAGCGTCGGCTCGCGGTTGGCGATCCTGCCAGGCGTTTGCGGCCAGACCAGCGACACCGTCTCGGCGAGGTCGCCGACATAATCGTAGGAATAGCCGAACAGCACCGGGTCCATGCGTTCGGTGACCAGCGTGCGCAGCATGGCCGGCTTGACCGCGGCAATCCTGAGATCGCCGGTGATGGCCGCCAGCGCCAGGCCGCGATCGGGATCCTCGACGCTGCGGAAATAGTCGGTCAAAAGGGTCAGCTTGCCGTTGCGCGACGGCGTCAGCACCAGGCGGTCGAGAAGCTCGGCGAAGCGGTTCATGCCGTCAATCGCCCTCATCCTCATAGCCCACCAGATGCAGCGGGCGGGCGGCGATGCCTTCCAGTTCGCACCAGCGCACCAGTGCTTCCTCGCGGCCGTGCGTGACCCAGACTTCGGCGGCGCCGGTCTCCTTGATGGTGGCGGTGAGTTCGTCCCAGTCGGCATGGTCCGAGATGATCAGCGGCAGTTCGACGCCGCCTTGCTTGGCGCGCTGGCGGATGCGCATCCAGCCCGACGCGAAGCACGAGATCGGATCGGGAAAGCGCCGCGCCCAGCGGTCGGCGAAGGCCGATGGCGGGCCGACCACGATGGCGCCGGCGAAATCTTGCTTGGCCCCGCTCTCCACCGTCGCCGGCTCGAGATCGCCGAGATCGATGCCCTGGCTCTGGTAATACGCGCTGAGCCTGGCCAGCGCGCCATGGATGTAGAGCGGCTTGTCGTAACCGGCGTCGCGCAACAGCCGCATCACGCGTTGCGCCTTGCCCAGCGCGTAAGCCCCGACCAGGTGCGAGCGCTCCGGGAATTGCGCCGCCGATTTCAGCAGCCGGGCGATCTCTTCCGTGTCTGGCGGATGGCGAAACACCGGCAGGCCGAAAGTCGCCTCGGTGATGAAGATGTCGCAGCGGATCGGCTCGAAGGGCGCGCAGGTCGCATCCTTCTGCCGCTTGTAGTCGCCGGAGGCGACGATGCGCCTGCCCAGGTGCTCGACCGATATCTGCGCCGAACCCAGCACATGGCCGGCCGGATGAAAGCGGACATCGACGCCGTTGAGAGCAATCGTCTCGCCGAGCCTGGCTGCCTGCGTCGTCCCCGCGAAATCCTCGCCGTAGCGAAGTCCCATGATGTCGAGCGTCTGCTGTGTCGCAAGCACCGAGCCGTGGCCGGAACGCGCATGGTCGGAATGGCCGTGCGTGATCAGCGCCCGGTTCACCGGCCGCACCGGATCGATGAAGAAATCGCCCGGCGGGCAGTAGAGGCCTTCGGGCCGGGGATGAAGCAGGTCGCTGGCGCGCATGATGCCAAGATAGGATATAATTCCGCCGCGGGAAGCCTGTTGGCCGAGACTGCTGACTCCCGGACAAAGCCTGTCCAATTCGGTTCAGCTTCGGCATTCCTTGCTCTACAGATATGGGCGGCCGGCTCCCTGCAGGTGGAAACCATCATCATGAAACCGCTTCAGACCTCGTCGGGCGACCCGAACGCCGATCGCCGTGCGGACTATGCCGAAATGCTCGTTGCCTCCGGCGATCATGCCGCTGCCGCCGAGTTGCTGCTCGGCGGGCTGGAACTGGCGCCGCAATGGGCAATGGGCTGGTTTCGCCTGGGCGAGATGCAGGAGGCATCAGGCAGGCTCGACCTGGCGGCGCAGGCCTGGAGGACGGCGTTGAAACTGGATCCGGCCGATCGTCAGGGCGCGGCTCTCAAATTGCAGCTGATCGGCAAAGGTCCGGTCTTTATGGCGCCGCCCAGCGCCTTTGTCGAAACGCTGTTCGACCATTATGCAGAGACCTTCGAGGCGATGCTGGTCGGCAAACTCGACTACCGGCTGCCCGAGGTGCTCGACGCGGCCATCCGCAAGGCAAGGCCGGGCCGCTTCCGCCTGGCGCTCGACCTGGGTTGCGGCACTGGGCTGGTGGGCGAGAAGCTGAGGCCGATCGTCGACCGGCTGGAGGGGATCGACATCTCGGCAAGGATGCTGAAGAAGGCGCGGGCAAAAGGCATCTACGACGCGTTGACGAAAGCGGATTTGCAGGATTTTTCCTATTCAGGCGACAAGGCCGATCTGGTGACGTCAGCCGACGTGCTGATCTACATCGGCGGCCTCGAAGGGCTCGTGGAAACGGTCGCCGGCCTGCTCGCCGAGGGTGGCCTGTTTGCCTTTTCAGTCGAGAGCCTGGCGGAAGGCGGTGGCGAGTTCGCGCTACAGCCCTCCCGGCGTTACGCCCATTCGGATGGCTATGTCGTACGGAGCCTCGAGGCCACCGGCCTCTCGGTCCTCGCGCTGGAGCCGACAACCATCCGCTGGATCGCCGCGAGCCTGTCAAAGGCCTGGCCGTCGTGGCATGGAAAGCCGGTCCCCTGTGAGGGCAACTCTTTGCGCTGCTGCGAAAAAGTCCGATTTGCGTGCGCGACTGATATTTGCGATCTGGTCGCATCAGGGCGGTATATCAGGAGGAGCACTTCGATGCGCTGGAACGTGATGATTTTGGCGTCTTGCCTCGTAACCACCGGCTGCGTGGGCAATTCAGCGTCCGAGCGGCAGGATGCCAACGTCGAGTCCTCGCTGCAATATGACAGCGTGCCATGCGATCAGTTGCTGACGCAGCGCAACGGATTGGCGCAGCAATATAATCTCCCCACGACCGCCAAGCCGACCTTTTCCAATCCCGCCATGGGTTTTGGCCCGTTCACGCCCGACATGCGTTCCAAGGCTCGGCGCGACAGCGACAAGGCGTCAGGCGAAATCGATGCCATGAACCGGTCGATCGATCGCCGCGACTGCGGCAAACCGGACAAGCAGAAGAAGTTCGCGCTGCCTGGCTGATGCGTGTTGCCCAAATGAAGCTCTCGGACCTCGGCGACCGCATCTGTATCCTGGGCCCGTCGAACAGCGGCAAGTCGACGCTTGCCGACGCGATCGCGCGCAAGCGTGGCCTGACACCCATTCATCTTGATCTGCTCTTTCACCTGCCCAACACGGATTGGCTGCAGCGTCCGAGGGACGAATTCATTGCCTTGCATGACGCAGCGATCGCCGGCGAACGGTGGGTGATGGACGGAAATTACTCGGTTTGCATGCCGCAACGCTTCCAGCGCGCGACCGGATTGATCCTGCTGGATATTTCCACCCCGGCAAGTCTGCTGCGCTATTTCAGGCGTACCTTGTTCGAGAAGGAGAGACGCGGAGCCTTGGAGGGTGGGCGCGACAGCATCAAATGGGACATGATCCACCACATTGCCGTGACCACGCCGAAAAACCGCTCGAGATACCGGGTGACGTTCGAGCAGGTCAACCTGCCGAAGCTGCAACTGTCGTCCGCCAATGCGATCAAGAAATGTTTTCAGGACTGGGATTTGGCCAGGTGACGAGGACGTCTGGCTAGAGCAATTCCAGGAAACGTGCGTAGCGGTTTTCCGTCCGGAATTGCGTAAAAACAAAGAATTAGAGCGGGTCGGCGATTCCATAAAACGCTGAACCGCTCTAGTATCCTGCCTTGCGGTCCACCAGATTGTCGAGCCTTTCGCCGCGTTCGAAAGCGTCCATCTGGCGCAGCATGAGCGGCGCCAGATGGGCTGGATCGGAAGTCGCCGCGGCATGCGGCGTCACGAACACCTTCGGGTGGTTCCACAACGGGCTGGTCTTCGGCAGTGGTTCCACCTCGAACACGTCGAGGCTCGCCTCCTTCAGCATGCCGTCATCCAGCGCGCGCACGATGTCGGCGTCCTTCTGCAGGCGGCCGCGTCCGGCATTGATCAGCACCGAGCCGCCGAGGCCGTTGCGTTTCCTCAATTCCTTCAGCACGCCGTAGTTGACGATGCCTTGCGTGTCCGGCGTCAGCGGCAAAAGCACGACCAGAATATCGGTGGCGTTGAGGAACGGGATCAGCCCGGCCTCGCCGCTATACGTCGCCACCCCTTCCATTGGCCGGTCCGTGCGCGACCAGCCATTGACCGCAAAGCCCAGCGACAGCAGCGCCGAGGCTGCCGCGCGGCCGAGACTGCCAAGTCCCATGATGCCGACGGAAATGTCACCGGCCGGCCTCTGCTGCGGCTCGTGCCAGATCTTCTTTGGCTGCTGCGACCGGTAGAGCAGGCCCTGGCGATGGTGATCGAGCACCCGCCAGACGACGTACTCGGTCATGTACTGGGTGAGGTTGTCGGCGACGACCTTGACAATCGGCACGTCGGGCAGGCCGGGATCGGCGAAGATATGGTCGACGCCGGCGCCGATCGAGAAGATGGCGCGCAGATTGGGCAGCGACGACATCAAATTCGGCTTCTGCTTCCACACCACCGCATAGGTGATCGAGGGATCCTCGGCTCCATCCGGTTCCAGCACCACCTCGCGTTCGGCCGACAGCAGGTCGCGCCAGCGCTGCGGATGAAAGCCGGTGACGGCAAGCAGGATGCGGCCTTTTTCCATCGCGGTTCGTTCAGTCCTTCCTTGTGCGGATCACTCGCTGACCACGCCTGTCGGCGCTGTCTCGATCTTGAAAGCGGCCGAGATCAGAGCCCGAGTATAGTCGGTTTGCGGATTTCCAAAAATCTGTTCGGAAGGGCCGGCTTCGACGATCTGGCCGTTGCGCATGACGATGACGTCATTGGCCAGCGCCCGGATGACCTTGAGGTCGTGGCTGATGAAAAGATAGGCGAGGTCGTGCTTGGCCTGCAAATTGCGCAGGAGATCGACGACCTGTGCCTGCACGCTCATGTCGAGCGCCGATGTCGGCTCGTCCAGCATGACGAAGCGCGGGTTGAGCACCATGGCGCGGGCGATGGCGACACGTTGGCGCTGGCCGCCGGAAAACTCGTGCGGATAGCGGTTGCGGGTCGCCGGATCGAGCCCGACTTCCTTCAGCACGGCGGCCACCTTGTCGTCGCGCTCGTCGGGCGACAGCTTTGGCTCGTGGATCTTAAGCCCTTCCTCGATGATCTCGGCGATCGACATGCGCGGGCTGAGCGAGCCGAACGGATCCTGGAAGACGATCTGCAATTCGCGCCTGAGCGGTCGCATGGCGTTGAAGGTGAGCTGGTTGATGTCTCGGCCGTTGAACTGGATCGTCCCGGTCGACGAGATCATGCGCGCCAGTGCCAGGCCGAGCGTCGTCTTGCCCGAACCGGATTCGCCGACCACGCCCAGCGTCTGGCCGGCGCGCACGGTGATGTCGATGCCGTCGACCGCCTTCACATGATCGATCGTGCGCCGGAAGAACCCCTGCTTGATCGGAAACCAGACCTTGATGTCCTTGCCGGTCATGACAGGCTTGGCGTCGGCATTGGCGGCCGGCGGCTTGCCTTTCGGCTCGGCGGCCAGAAGATGGCGCGTATAGGGGTGCTGAGGGTTGGCGAAGATGTCCTTGGTCGGTCCGGTCTCGACGATCTTGCCCTTGGTCATCACGCAGACCCGGTCGGCGATCTTGCGCACGATGCCGAGGTCATGGGTGATGAACAGCATCGACATGCCCTTGCGGCTTTTGAGGCCCGCGAGCAGTTCGAGGATCTGTGCCTGCACCGTGACGTCGAGCGCGGTCGTCGGCTCGTCCGCGATTAACAGTTCCGGCTCGTTGGCGAGCGCCATGGCGATCATGACGCGCTGGCGCTGGCCGCCGGACAGCTGATGCGGATAGGCGTCCAGACGCTTCTGCGGATCGCGGATGCCGACCTCGTTGAGCAGGGCCAACGTGCGCGCCTTGGCCGGACGGTCGCCCATCCCTTGATGCAGCTTCAGGATTTCGACGATCTGGTGCTCGATCGTGTGCAACGGATTGAGCGAGGTCATCGGCTCCTGGAAGATCATGGTGATCTTGTTGCCGCGCACCTGGCGCAATTGCTTCTCGCTCATGGCGAGCAGGTCGGCACCCTGAAACAGGATCTTGCCTGAGGGGTGGCTGGCGCTGGGATAGGGCAGCAGCTTCAGCACCGACAGCGCCGAGACCGATTTGCCGGAGCCGGATTCGCCGACCAGCGCCACCGTCTCGCCCCTGGCGATGTCGAACGAAATGTGGTCGACGGCGACTGACTGGCCGCCGCCCTGGCTGAAGGCGACGCTGAGGTCCTGCACGCTGAGCAAGGGAGCATCGCTCATTTGAACGTCTTGCGCGGATCGAAGGCGTCGCGCGTCGCCTCGCCGACAAATACCAGCAGCGACAGCATCAGCGAGATGACGACGAAGCCGGAAATGCCGAGCCAAGGCGCGTTGAGATTGCGCTGCGCCTGCTTGAGCAGTTCACCGAGCGAGGCGGAGCCGGGCGGCAGGCCGAAGCCGAGATAGTCTAGCGAGGTCAGCGTCGAGATCGAGCCGCTCAGCAAAAAGGGCAGGAAGGTCAATGTCGCCACCATGGCGTTGGGCAGCAGATGCCGGAACATGATGGTGCGGTTGGGCACGCCGAGCGCGCGCGCCGCGTTGACATATTCGAAGTTGCGGGCGCGCAGGAACTCCGCCCGCACCACCCCGACCAGCGCCACCCAGGAAAACAGCAGCATCAGGCCGAGCAGGATGAAGAAGCCCGGCGGCAGGATGGCGGCGACGATGAGCAGCAGATAGAGCACGGGAATGGCCGACCAGATCTCGATGAAGCGCTGGAACAGGAGATCGGTCCAGCCGCCGAAATAGCCCTGCAAGGCACCGGCGCCGACGCCGATCAGCGCCGAACCCGCGGTCAGGATCAGGCCGAACAGCACCGAAATGCGGAAGCCGTAAATGACGCGCGCCAGCACGTCGCGCGCCTGGTCGTCGGTGCCGAACCAGTTCCAGTTGCCGACATTGCAGGCCGGGTCATCGGCTCCTCGTGGATATTGGTTGCAGCGCGTCTTGGCGTCATATTCCCATGATGGCTTGGCCGGCGCTGCTTCCGGAATGGCGTTATTGACGGTCTGGTAGGAATAGCGGATCGGCGGCCAGATCATCCAGCCATGGGCGTTGATCTCGTCCTGGATGACCGGGTCGCGGTAATCGGTGACGGCATAGAAGCCGCCGAATTTTTCCTCGGGGTAAGCGACCATCACCGGGAAAAGGATCTCGCCCTT
Organism: Mesorhizobium sp. B2-7-3; assembly: GCF_006440715.1. Lineage (NCBI taxonomy): Bacteria > Pseudomonadati > Pseudomonadota > Alphaproteobacteria > Hyphomicrobiales > Phyllobacteriaceae > Mesorhizobium > Mesorhizobium sp. B2-7-3. Next base: position 187,693 of record NZ_VFTY01000004.1, on the reverse strand, counting down.
GTAGGAAGCGATGATCGGCTTGTCGTTGGCGATGAATTCGGCAAACAGCGACAGCACGAACAGGACGAGGAAAATCCACAGCGACCAGTAGCCGCGGCGGTTGGCTTTGAAATTCTGCAGGCGGCGCTTGTTGAGCGGCGACAGGAACGGCCGTGGGAGCCGCTCCGGCAAGACACCGGCGGTCACGCTTGCCTCCGACATCAGATGTCTCTCCGCTCGAAATCGATGCGCGGATCGACCCAGGTGTACATCAGGTCGGACAGGAGCCCGACGAAGAGGCCAAGCAGCGAGAAGATATAAAGGTTGGCGAACACTACGGGATAGTCGCGCTCGACCACCGACCGGAAGCCGAGCAGGCCGAGCCCGTCGAGCGAAAAGATGTTCTCGATCAGCAGCGATCCCGTGAAGAAGGCCGAGATGAAGGCACCCGGGAAGCCGGCGATGACGATCAGCATGGCGTTGCGGAAAACGTGCCCATAAAGCACCTGCCGTTCCGACAGGCCCTTGGCGCGCGCCGTCACCACATACTGCTTGCGGATTTCCTCCAGGAAGGAGTTCTTGGTCAAAAGCGTGGTCGTTGCGAAGGCCGACAACACCAGCGCCGTCAGCGGCAGCGTCATGTGCCAGAAATAATCGACGATCTTGGCCGGCCACGACAATTGGTCCCAATTGTCCGAGACGATGCCGCGCAACGGGAACCAGTCCCAGAACGAGCCTCCGGCGAACAGCACCATCAAAAGGATGCCGAACAGGAAGCCTGGAATGGCATAGCCGACGATGACGACCCCACTGGTCCAGACGTCGAAGGGCGTGCCGTCCTTCACCGCCTTGCGAATGCCGAGCGGGATCGAGATCAGATAGGACAACAAGGTGATCCAGAGCCCGATCGAAATCGATACGGGCATCTTTTCCAGGATCAGGTCGAGCACCGAGATGTCGCGGAAATAGCTGTTGCCGAAATCGAACCTGGCATAATTCCACAGCATCATGCCGAAGCGCTCGAGCGGCGGCTTGTCGAAACCGAACTGCTTCTCCAGCTTCTTGATGAATTCCGGATCGAGGCCCTGGGCGCCGCGATATTTCGAGCTGACATCGCCGGCGACGTCGAAATTGGAGCCGCCTGCATCGCCGCCGCCACCGCCGAGGCGGTCGCTGCCGCCCTGGTTGGTCAGCTTGGCGATGACCTGCTCGACCGGCCCGCCAGGCGCGAACTGGATGACGGCGAACGATATCGCCATGATGCCGAACAGGGTCGGGATCATCAAAAGGATGCGGCGCAGTATATAGGCGCCCATCAGGTGTCATCCTCCTTGAGGAGAGTCACCGCGCCTTGCGGCACCCGCAAGGCAATCGCTCCGGGCCAAATGTCGACGCGGGCGCCGCCCCTCATTGTCCTGCCGGACATTTCTCCCCGTATAGTGACGGGGAGAAAGGGGCTGGCCGCAGTCTCGGCGTTCTTAATGCGACTCTCGTAGTTGGCGAAACCGTTGGTGAGAGCGCCCCTCTCCCCGTCGCTATACGGGGAGAGGATGCCGGCAGGCAGGTGAGGGGCAGCGCCAACACCCCCAAGGAATTCAGCCTTTGCCAATTTTTGCCGCCTTGCCTTTATCGAACCACCACAGCGTCTCGACCGGAAAGCCGTAATCGGGCTTTTGCTCGGGAAAGCCGAACATGTCCCAATAGGCAACGCGATGATTCGCCAGGAACCAACTAGGAATCCAATCGCATCGCGCACGCAAGACCCGGTCGAGCGCCCGCATCGCCACGGTCAGGTTTTCACGGTCCTTTGCCGCGCCCACGGCATTGATCAGCGTGTCGACAGCGGGATCGGAGATACCCGGCAAGTTGCGGGAGCCGGAGACGCCGGCGGTGCTCGAATGGAAGAAGACTTCGAGATCATCCCGAGTCGGCGTCGCGCTGAACGAAAAGGCAGCAGACAAGAGGTCGAAGTCGAAACTCGCCTGCCTGGACTGGTATTGCGCCGAATCCACCAACCGTATCGTGGCGTCGATGCCGATCGCCTTCATGTTGGCGACCCAGGGCGAATAGACCTGGACGAAGGTGTCGTCATCGACCATGAACTCGGCTGAAAGCCGGCCTCCCTTGTCGTTAACGACAAAGTCGCTTGATCGCTTCCACCCGGCGGCGGACAGAAGTTTTGCCGCTTGGCCAAGCAGCTTGCGGTCGCGACCGGAGCCGTCGGATGCGGGCTGGGTCACTGCCTCGCCGAAGACCTCTGCCGGCAACTGGCTTCGCAGCGGCTCCAGCAGAGCCAGTTCTTGCGGCGACGGTGTCCCTTCGGCGCGAAAGTCCGATTTCTCGAAGCAGGATTGCGAACGCTCGTACGAGCCGTAGAAGAAGTTGCGGCGCGTCCACTCGAAATCGAAACATAGCGCGAGCGCCCGCCTCACCCTAGGGTCGCGAAACTGCTCTCGCCGCTGATTGACCGCGGTGGCCTGCATCGAGGGTCGCTTTTCGGCCGGGAATTCATGCTTGGCCACTTTGCCCGCGGTCATTGCAGGGAAGTCATAGGCGGTGGCCCAAACGCGTGACACGAATTCCTCGCGATAAGTGATCTCACCTTTCTTGAAGGCTTCGAATCCGGCGTTGCGGTTCTGGTAGAACTCGATGCGGATACGATCGAAATTGTTCTGTCCGCGATTGAACGCGAGGTCACGACCCCAATAGTCCGCCACCCGATCGTACTCGATCCATGCGCCGGCCGAGAAACGCCCGACCTTGTAGGCGCCGGACCCGAGCGGCGGGTTCAATTGCGAGGAATCGAAGGGATTTGCCGTGTAGAAGGCCTTGGACAGGATCGGGAATTCCACCACGTTGAGCACGGTCCGGGCGGATTGCTTGCCGGAAAAAGTAAGCCGCAGTGTGCGGTCATCGACGGCAACGGCATCGATCATGTGCGTCAGCGACAGCGATAGGTCGGGATGGCCCTTCTCCTTGTAGAGCTTGAGGGTGAAGGCAGCATCCTGCGCCGTCAGCGGCGTGCCGTCATGGAAACGCGTCTCGGGTCGAAGCGAGAAGGTGAAGCCATTGCGGTCGTCGGAGAGCGTCACGCCATCCGCGATCTGGCCATATACCGCGTCGGGTTCATCGAGCGCCCGCACCATCAGCGCGTCGAAACACATCTCCATGCGTGGCGGCGCATCGCCCTTGTTGGCGAAGGAGTTCAGCGTGTTGAAAGTCTGCGTATCCTGGTTGTAACCCCAATTCGGCGGCGAGAAATTGAAGATGCCGCCCTTGGGCGCATCGACTTTGACATAGTCGAAATGCGGGAAATCAGGCTTGTATTTGAGGTCGCCGAAGGCGGAAAGGCCGTGCAGCTTGGTGCCGGTCGCAACGTTTGCAAAGGCTTTGCCCGGCATCAGCGCTGCTGCAGCGGCAGCGCCACCCAAAGCCAGGAAATCGCGGCGGGGCAGGGCCGCCATCAATTGCCGCCCCATCAATTGCCGCCCTTGTATTTGGCCGCCAGCGTTTTTTCCTTGTCCGGGTCGATCCACCATGAATCGATGTCGGCGCCGACATAGGCAGGCTGTTTGTCGGGGAACTTGAACTTGTTCCAATAGGCCAGCCATACCGCTGAACGGTAATATTGCGGCACGACGTAGAAGTTCCACAGCAGGATGCGGTCGAGTGCGTGGGTGGCGGCGACGAGATCATCGCGATCGGTGGCGAAGATGATGCGATCGACAAGCGCGTCGACGACTGGATCCTTGATACCCATCAGGTTGCGCGAACCAGGCGCATCGGCGGCCTTGGAACTCCAGAAATCGCGCTGCTCGTTGCCGGGCGACTCCGACTGGCCGAACAGACCCGTCACGACATCGAAATCGAAATTGTTGACGCGGTTGATATACTGCGTCTGGTCGATGATACGCAGGGTAGCGTCGACGCCGATCTTGCGCAGGTTGGCGATGTAGGGGCTGGCGATCACCTGGTCTGTGTCGTTCCAGCCGAGGATCTCGAACTTGAACGGTGCGCCTGTCTTGGCGTTGAGCATCTTGCCGCCCTTGATGATCCATCCGGCCTTGGCGAAGAGATCGACGGCCTGCTTCAGATACTTTCGTTCCGCTTGCGGCGAGTCGTAGACGGGCAGCTTGAACTCCTGAGAGAAGAGTTCTGGCGGCAGCTTGTCGCGATACTTTTCCAGGATTTCCAGTTCCTTGCCCTGCGGCAATCCGCTGGACGCCAGTTCGGTACCTTGGAAATAGCTCGATGTGCGTGTGTTGAAGCCGAAGAACAAGGTGCGATTCATGCTCTCGAAATCGAAGGGTATGGTCAATGCCTCGCGGACCAGTCGGTCCTGGAACAGCGGCCGCCTCTGATTTAGCACAAAGCCCTGCATCGGCTGCGGCGACCGGGTCTGGAAGTCCTTCTTGATGACGTCGCCAGCCTGAATGGCCGGGAAATTATAGGCTGTAGCCCATTTGCGGGAGCTGTATTCGCGGTTGATGTCTTCCAGCCCACCCTTGGTGAAGGCAAGCCAGGCGGCATTGTCGTCGAGAATGTAGGTGTATCGGCGCGTGTTGAAATTCTCGCGGCCGATCTTCACCGGCAGCTTGGCCGCCCAGTAGTCGGGCACGCGCTGCCAGACGATCTCCGAGCCCGGCTTGAAGCTGGCGATCTTGTAGGCAGCCGAACCGAGCGGAATTTCCAGCGTCGGCCTGGTGACGTCGCGCTTCTTGCCATTGGCGTCCGTGCCTTCCCACCAATGCTTCGGCAGCACGGCGAGATCCCCAAGGATCTTCGGCAGTTCGCGGTTGCCCTTCTGGTTGAAATGGAACTCGACCTCGCGGTCGGAGATCGCCACCGCATCGGTGACGTTCTCGAAATAACGGCTGTATTGCGGGCTGTTCGCCTTCAGCATCTGGAACGACCAGATCACGTCGTCGACGGTGATCGGCTGATCGTCATGCCATTTGGCGCGGGGGTCGAGCCGGTAAGTCGCCGAGGAATAGTCGGCCGGGAATTTGTAGGCGTCGGCGATCAGAGGATGGCTGACGCTGCCCTCATCGGTCGCCTGCTCCATCAGCGTGTCATAGAGCAGGCCGCCGCCGAAGCCGACCAGGCCGGCGGCCGGCGAACCCTGCACGATATAGGGATTGAAGCTGTCGAAAGTGCCCAGCACCACCGAATTCAGCGTGCCGCCTTTGGGCGCGTTCGGATTGACGTAATCATAGTGCTGGAAGTTGTCGCCATATTTGGATTCGCCGATCAGCGATGATGTCGTGCGCCACTCGTCGGCCAGGGCCGCCTGCAACCCCGCGGCCAGCAGGGCCGCCGCCAGCAATGATTTGAGAAGCACCCGGCCAAGCGTCATCCACTGTCCTCTTCGCGATGCGTGCCATCATCCAGAAAGGCAATCTAGATGATTTGTCGCGCGTGAAAACCGCCATGCGCGGCTTTGTCGCCGCATATGCGATTTTCCTAACGAAAAAGCCGGGCTGAACCCGGCTTTTTCAAGGTCGTCGAGACGATATTTGGGTTATTGAGCAGGCGCCGGTGCTGGGGCGGCCGGAGCTGGTGCGGCGGGAGCCGCAGGTGCCGCCGGCTTGGCGGGAGCAGCCCCTTCGGCCGGCTTGGCCGGTGCGGCACCTTCAGCCGGCTTGGCCGGCGCCGTCGCGTCGGCGGCAGCGCCCGGCGCGGGCAGCGGCTTGGGATTGTCCGACAGCGTGCGCAGATAGGCGATGACGTTGGCGCGGTCCTCTTCCTTGGGCAGGCCGGCGAAGCCCATCGCCGTGCCTTTCACGAATTTCTTCGGCGAGGTGATGAAGTGGTTGATGTTGTCGTAGGTCCACTTCTCGGCGCCGCCCTTGGAAAACTCCTTCATGCCGGCCGAATAGGCGAAGCCCTCATGCGCGGCGACGGGGCGGTCGATGAGATCCCACAAATCCGGGCCGACCTTGTTGGGGCCGCCCTTCTCGCCGGAGTGGCAGGCCTGGCATTTCTTGAAGATGGCGGCGCCCTGTTCGACACTTGCGCTGGCCAGAAGATCTGCGATCGGCTTTTCGGCTGCTGCCGGCCCGGCGGGGCCGCCCTCGGCGGGCTCGGCGGCCTCGATGGCGAAGCCGGGCTTTTCCGGAGCGGGCGAGGCAAACAGCGCGTCCGACACGATGCCGACCGAGAAGACCACGAAAATGGTTCCGAGCAATCCGGCGAGCAGCTTGTTGACTTCGTTGGAATCCATACGCCCCTTGCTCCCTTTTCCGGCGGACCGATCCGTCCACTCCGTCCGTCGGTATCGAGACCTGCCCTCCAGAGCCGGTCAAATCGGGCGGAAACTAGGTCTTTTGCTCCGGCGTTGCAACACCTATAAGGGCGCTTCCAGTGAGACCTTTTGCCACTTTCCCCTCCTCGTTTCGAACGCCTTGCCAGACCGATGTCAACCTTGATCCTGATCCCCGCCCGCATGGCCTCGACCCGGCTCCCGGGCAAGCCGCTGGCCGACATATCCGGCGCCCCGATGATCGTCCACGTAGCGCGCCGCGCCGCCGAGGCCGGGCTTGGTCGTGTGGTGGTGGCGACCGACACGCAAAGCGTGGCCGAAGCGGTGCGGGCGCATGGTTTCGAGGCGGTGATGACGCGCTTGGATCATGAGTCGGGTTCGGATCGCATCCACGAGGCACTGTTGGCACTCGATCCCCGGGGCGAAGTCGAAACGATCGTCAATGTGCAGGGCGACCTGCCGACCATCGATCCCGGCATCATCGCCGCTTCGCTCAGGCCGTTCGACGACCCCTTGGTGGATATCGCCACGCTCGGCGTCGAGATCGTCCGCGAGGGGGAAAAGACCAATCCTAACGTCGTCAAGATCGTCGGGTCGCCGCTCGCCGGCACGCGGTTGCGGGCGCTTTACTTCACCCGCGCCACGGCACCCTGGGGTGAGGGGCCGCTCTATCACCACGTCGGCCTATACGCCTATCGACGCGCGGCACTCGAGCGTTTCGTCGCGCTGAAGCCGTCGCCGCTTGAGCGCCGCGAGCGGCTGGAGCAGCTGCGGGCCCTGGAAGCCGGCATGCGCATCGACGCCGAGATCGTGCAGTCGCTGCCGCTTGGTGTCGACACCCCTGAAGACCTGGACCGTGCCAGGCAAATCCTTTCCAACTGAGATATCAGCATGCCTGAAAAGACCAATAGAATATCCTTCCAGGGCGAGCCCGGCGCCAATTCCGACACCGCCAGCCGCAACGTCTATCCCTCTATGGAGCCGTTGCCGTGCCCGACCTTCGAGGACGCGTTCAATGCCGTGGAGACCGGCAAGGCCGATCTTGCCATGATCCCGATCGAGAACACCATCGCCGGGCGCGTCGCCGACATCCACCACCTTCTGCCGGAATCGAAGCTGCACATCGTCGGCGAATATTTCCTGCCGATCCATTTCCAGCTGATGGTGCTGCCGGGCGTCAGGCGCGACGAGATCAAGACCGTGCACACCCACATCCACGCCCTCGGCCAATGCCGCAAATACATCCGCAAGAACGGGTGGAAGGGAGTGGTCGCCGGCGACACGGCGGGCGCCGCCAAGATGGTCTCCGAGGTCAAGGACCGCACCATGGCCGCGCTGTCGCCGGCGTTGGCAGCAGCGCTCTACGGGCTCGACATCATCGAGGAAAATGTCGAGGACACCGACAGCAACGTCACTCGCTTCGTCGTCCTGACCAAGAGCAAGCAATGGGCCGAGCGTCCGTCACCCGACGTCAAGATGATGACGACCTTCATCTTTCGCGTCCGCAACGTGCCGGCCGCGCTCTACAAGGCCATGGGCGGCTTCGCCACCAACGGCATCAACATGACCAAGCTGGAAAGCTACCAGCTTGGCGCCTTCACGGCGACGCTGTTCTACGCCGACATCGAGGGCCACCCCGACGATCCGCTGGTCAAGCTGGCGCTCGACGAACTGCGGTTCTTTTCGCGCGAAGTGCGGATCCTCGGCGTCTATCCAGCGAGCGAGTCACGCGAGCAGTGGAAGGTGGCGGATTGAGCTACCAGCCCAACGGCACGTAATCGATCTCCATGAAGGCCTCGACCTCCGGCACCCAGCGGTCGCGCACGAAGGCGACATGGTCGGGATGGTCGTTGTACCTAGTGTAGGCGGCCTGGTCGGCGAACTCCATCGAGAAGCCGAACTGATAGTCGTTCTTCGGGCTGACCTGCCGCAATTGCTCGAAATGCGTGACGCCCCGGATCGCCGACAGGATTTTCCTGGCGTCGACGAGGAACCGCTTTTCGTCCAGCGAATGCGGTGGGTGCTTCAGCGTGAAGACGACGGTGTGACGGATCATTTGTCTCTCCTGCAATGACTTCGATATTCGTTATTCGCTGTCGACCCAGGCGCGGATGAGGTGGTGCGCAATGGCGCCTTTCGGCGGCGTGACCAGATTGTCGGGATGCGTTCGGTCCAGCATCAGGCGCACCTCGTCGCGCAAAAACCAGCGGCAGTCCTCCAGTTCGTTGAGATCGGCCTGGATGTCCTCGTTGAGCGGCTCGCCGAAGCATCCGATCATCAGCGAATAGGGGAACGGCCAGGGCTGGCTGGCGTGGTAGACGACGCGGCCGAGCCGGATGCCCGCCTCCTCCAGCGTTTCGCGGCGCACCGCCGCCTCGATCGTCTCGCCCGGCTCGATGAAGCCGGCAAGCGCCGAATACATGCCCGGCGCGAAATGCCGGCCGCGCCCGAGCAGGCATTTCTCCCGCGTCGTGGTCAGCATGATCGCTACCGGGTCGGTGCGCGGAAAATGCTCGGTGCCACAATTGGGGCAATGCCGTTTGTAGCCGCCGGCCCGCATCTGCGATTGCGTGCCGCATTTGCTGCAGAAGCGGTGACTGGCGTGCCAGGCAAGCAGGGCGGCGCCCTGCGCCATCGCGCCGGCGGCGGCCTCGTCGATCAGCCCTTGCATATAGACCGAGCGGTAATCGATCGCCTTAATGGTTTCAGGCAGCTGTTCGGCATCGACGCCCGCCAGCACCGCCAGCACCGGCCCCTGTTCGGAAAAGCCGAGCAGCACGCCCTGGTCGACCGAAGGGCTGAAGGGCTCGCTTTCGGCGATGCCGAACCATGGGTCGAGGCGGCCGCCCTCGCCGGGCTTCAGCAGGAGCCTGCCGCCATTCATCAACAGCAGCCGCGTCGTCGGGTCGGCCAGCGCCTTGTCGACCGAATCGTCGGCGCGGTTCTCGGATTGCCGGTCGATCGTGTTGCCGGCAAAGCCGACGAACTGGCTCGGCTCGCGCACGGGCGCGTCAAACAGGCGGAAGGTCATGTGGACTCTGGTGTTGGGGATGGACATGCTTGGGATGGACACGGCAAGGCTTATAGCGCTGCCCTTATCGTTTCGGCAAACCGGCGCAGGTCGGAACGCTGATAGGGCTCGCGCAGGCCGTGCCCCCAGACTGGGCCGGGCCAGCCGGGATCGCCCTCGGACCGTGCGATGATGTGGACATGCAGTTGGCGCACGATGTTGCCGAGCGCACCGGTGTTGATCTTGGTGCAGCCGCTCACTTTCTTCAGCGCCTGCGCCACCATATTGGTCTCGAAGGTCAGCATCGCCTGGTCGAGCGGCGTCATGTCATGGATCTCCTCCGCGCCCGGCCGCTGCGGCACCAGGAGCAGCCATGGCCAACGGCGGTCGTTCATCACCCGCAATTCGCACAGCCCCAGCCACATCAATTGCTCGCTGTCAGCCTCCAGCCGGGCATCCAGCGTGAATCCGGCCTTCAGGCCCGGCAGCATCGGCGTTTCCCTTGCTTTTCTTGGTTTCCTCAAACCATGAACGCTAGAGCGGCTGCACCGGTGCTGCAAGCGAATCTGGTGGTCCGCGGTGCCGATTTGCCTGCGCACTTGCATTTCGTCGCGCAATTGCCGATATGGACAGCGGGAGGTTGGTGGTGGACGATCCACTCGCCAACCGGGTCAGGTCCGGAAGGAAGCAGCCCTAACGAGCCCGGAACGGGTCATTGTTCCAGCCTCCCACCTCATCGGCCCTCCTCGCGACATTGACGACGCATTGCAGCGCGGGCGAGACTATGCGCAGGAATCGGCGCCTGTGGGCGCGGCCTTTTGGAGCTTAACGGGCGAATGAGCGAAGCCGGAAATTCGGGCCCCGATAGTCTGGCGACGGGCAAGGCCGCCGCGTATCGCGTGCTGGCGCGCAAATACCGTCCGTCGAATTTTTCCGAACTCGTCGGCCAGGAGCCGATGGTGCGCACCCTCACCAATGCCTTTGCCACCGGCCGCATTGCCCAGGCCTGGATGCTGACCGGTGTGCGCGGCGTCGGCAAGACCACCACCGCGCGCATTTTGGCGCGTGCCCTGAACTATAAAACCGCCACCACGGATCAGCCCTCGGTAGACCTCGCAGTGCTTGGCGAGCACTGCCAGGCGATCATGGAAGGCCGCCATGTCGACGTCATCGAGATGGACGCCGCCTCGCACACCGGCATCGACGACATCAGGGACATCATCGAGCGCGTGCGCTATGCGCCGGTCTCGGCCCGCTACAAGGTCTACATCATCGACGAAGTGCACATGCTGTCGACGCAGGCCTTCAATGGCCTGCTGAAGACGCTGGAAGAGCCGCCGCCGCACGTCAAGTTCATCTTCGCCACCACCGAAATCCGCAAGGTTCCGATCACCGTCCTGTCGCGCTGCCAGCGATTCGACCTGAGGCGCATCGACGCCGGCGCGCTCGTCTCGCATCTCTCCTCGATCGCCGGCAAGGAAGGCATTTCGGTCGACGACGACGCACTGGCGATGATCGCGCGCGCGGCGGAAGGTTCCGCCCGCGATTCGCTCTCCATTCTCGACCAGGCGATCGCCCATGGCGCCGGCTCGGTCGGCGCCGAGGCCGTGCGCGCCATGCTGGGCCTGGCCGACCGCGCCCGTATCGTTGATCTGTTCGAGCATGTGATGAAGGGCGATGTGGCGGCAGCCCTTGGGGAGTTTCGCGCGCAATACGATACCGGCGCCGATCCGGCCGCCGTGCTCACCGATCTTGCCGAGTTCAACCATCTCGTCACCAGGCTGCGCTTCGTGCCGACCGCGATGGACGATGCCTCGCTGTCGCAGGACGAGCGTCAGCGCGGTGCCGATTTCGCCCGGGCGTTGTCGGTCAGGGTGCTGTCGCGGACCTGGCAGATGCTGCTCAAGGGCATTCCCGAGGTGCAGTCCTCCAACAGGCCGGTCAGTGCCGCCGAAATGGTGTTGATCCGGCTGGCGCATGCCGCCGACCTCCCGACATTGGACGAGGCGCTGAGATCGCTGGAGAGCGGCGCCTCGGCAACTGGCGCCGCGCCGCGCCCGAACGGCGCGCCGATGAGCCCCGGCCCCGTGAATCCCGGCAATGGCGGCAATGGCGCCAGCGCCCTGGCGCAGGCGCGCATGCCTGGCGGCTCGGGCGGCGCCCAGACCATGCGGCTGGTCGAGGCCACGCCTACTCCGACTGCCTTCGTCGCGCCCCCGCAACCGGCGCCGGAGACGCAAGCCGTACCGCTGAAATCGCTGGCCGACATCGTTGCCCTTGCCGACGCGAAACGCGACATCGCCTTCAAGGTGCTGATCAAGAGCTGCATCCGTCTCGTGCGCATCGAACCGGGCCGCATCGACGTAAGCCTGACCGACGATGCGCCCAAGATGCTGCTCAACGACCTGACGACCAAGCTGCGCGCCTGGACCGGCCGCCACTGGCTGGTGTCGCTGTCGAAGGAGGAGGGCGGCCAGACGCTGGCCGAGATGGAATCGACGAAGCGTGAAAACGCTTTCCTCGATGCCAGGAACGACCCGACCGTGGCCTCCATCCTGGCCCGCTTTCCCGGCGCCAAGATCATCGATGTGCGCATTCCCGACACGCCCGACGCCGACGCGAGCGAGGCCGAAATGCCGGTCGAGCCGCCGGCCGATGACGACGAACCCTGATATCCAGCACTAATCCGCAAAGGATCGGACCATGAAAGATCTTCTCGGCCTGATGGGCAAGGCGAAGGAAATGCAGGCCAAGTTCCAGGCCATGCAGGATGAGATTGCGACGGTCGAAGCCCTTGGTCAGGCCGGCGGCGGCCTGGTCAGCGTCACGCTGAGCGGAAAATTCGATATCAAGTCGCTGAAGATCGACCCGTCCTTGTTCAAGGAGGACGACGTCGAAATCCTCGAGGATTTGATTCTTGCCGCGCACAATGACGCCAAGGCCAAGGTCGAGCAGATCATGCAGGAAAAGACCAAGGCGCTGACCGCCGGCCTGCCCATTCCCCCGGGAATGAAACTGCCTTTCTGATGCATGTAGCCCAAAAGCATGCCCACGGGCTCGGCCCTGAGGGTGGGCAGGCAACGATATGCATGAAAGCAGAGACCGGCGCCCATGATCGACGAGCCGTCCGAAAGACTGATCGAGCAGCGTATCCGCAACAGGATCTACGAGATTCTGGAAATCCTCGCCGATTGCGACGCCGGGGTCGATCTCGTCGGCATCAAGGGCTACTTCAACCTGTTCGAGGATTTCGTGCATCGGCCGTCGATCGAGGCCGGCACGTCGGCGCTTTCAAGGGACGAACGCGCGATCGTGCTGGAAATCGCCGAATTCCTGGAGGCGGCCTCCGAAACAAATCCTGATTTCACCAAGGCCGAGTTCATCGACAGCGACTGGCCGGGCAAGATCGCGCCGACGGCCAGGGAGGCGCGGGCGCTGTTTCTCAGGCGCGGCCTGTTTTCAGAGAAGATCGAAGAGATCGAGCCCGGCCGGCCGACAGCAATCGCCGCCGGGCAATAGGCCGTTTTGGAACGCATGGCGCGGTCTTGCCGGGAAAAGCACTTGGCGTTTCCCCAAGGGAATTGCGGCAAAACGAAGAGAGAACGGTCATCATCCATGTGAAACGATGGCTCGATCTATCTGGAAAGCCTCGATTTTGTGTCAATTCGGCAACAGTATGCCGTTAATAACGTTTTGGCCATCATTTTGCCCGAAAGTGTCTCATTCTTGCCGCAGCCTGGGGGCGGGCGTTGAAGTGAGAGGGTTACCTGTTGATCGCGATGCGATGGAAGACGCCGCTGTTGCTCGGCGTCATTACGTCTCCCCTTTTCTTGGCCGCTTGCAGCCAGACAACCTCGCACGGCATGTCCGTCCCCAGCCTGACCGACGCCATCACGCCGAGCTTTCTGAGTTCGCGCGCCTACAGTCACACGCCGAAGGACAGGGAATGCCTGGAACGGGCGATGTTCTTCGAATCCAACCGGTCGAGCCGCGACGGTATGATCGCGGTCGGCACGGTGGTGATGAACCGGCTGCGCTCGGGCAACCATGGCAACACCATCTGCCAAGTGGTCGGTGAGCCCGGGCAGTTCGCGCCGGGCGTCATGACCAGATCGATGAATTCGCGCGCAATGCCCGATGTCGAAGAGGCCGCCGACGCCGTGCTCAAGGGCGAGCGCAAGACCAAGCTCAAGAACACGATGTATTTCCACACCGCCGGCCTGCGCTTCCCCTACAAGAACATGCACTACACCATGGTAGCCGGCGGCAACGCCTTCTACGAGAAGCGCGGCCGCAACTGGCAGCCGCTGCCGGATGAGCCGATGATTGCCTCGGCCGAGCAGCCGGCGGCGTTGCCGGGGGTACCCGCGACACGGGTCGCATCCATCGAGACAGTGCGCCCGGCCAAGGCATCAGTTCGCAACGCTCCAGCCCAGCAAGTCTACATGACCGCCGCGGCGGAACCGGCGGCCAAGCCGGAGCCCGTCCGTACCGCCCCCGCGCAGCAGACCTATCTGACCGCGGCCGCGGCGCCGACGGCAAAATCCGCGCGGGTCTCGGCGAAGCCGGTGGAAGTTGCCATGCAGGAGCCGATGGAAGAGCCGGATGCCGCCCGTTTTGGCGGAACCCTGAACAGCGGAACCTCGAACAAACGGGTCATCTCCTCGATCCAGGACGCTCCACAGGAAGCCTCGATGGGATTCCAGTCGACGCCTGAAAACACCGATGCCATAGGCGCGATGATTGTCAGCCACGGCCGCCCGCTCGAAACAAACTAATTCTCGCATGGCAGCATGGCGAACCGTGCGTCGACGGGGGATGTTTCAAAGCGCTCTGAAAAATCCTAGATCAGAGCGATGTCCAAGCGAATCGCCGGTCCCGAGATCGAACGCCTGATCCAGCTCCTGGCCAAGGTGCCGGGGCTTGGCCCCCGTTCGGCCAGGCGCGCCGCGCTGCACCTGATCAAGAAGAAGGAACAGCTGCTTTCGCCGCTGGCCGCCGCCATGGGCGAGGCCGCCGACAAGGTGCGCATCTGCTCGACCTGCGGCAATGTCGACACCTCGGACCCCTGCATGATCTGCACGGACCCACGCCGCGATGCCGCCACCCTGATCATCGTCGAGGACGTCTCTGATCTCTGGGCGCTGGAGCGGGCGGCGGCGATGAACGTGCGCTACCATGTGCTCGGCGGCACGCTGTCGCCGCTCGACGGCATCGGCCCGGACCAGCTCAACATCCGCTCGCTGATCGATCGCGTCGCCGGCGGCGAAATCAAGGAAATCATCCTCGCCGTCAACGCGACGGTCGAGGGCCAGACCACGGCGCATTACCTGACCGATCAATTGTCCGGTTTCGAGGTGAAGATAACACGGCTGGCTCATGGCGTGCCGGTCGGTGGCGAACTCGACTATCTCGACGAGGGAACGCTTGCCGCGGCGCTGCGGTCCAGGACGGCGTTTTAACGTTATTGGTGGGGAAGGTGCATTCTATGGCCGTCATTCACCTGTCTGTGCCAGGCACCCCCCTCTGTCCTGCCGGACATCTCCCCCGCAAGGGGGGAGATTGGCAGCTTCGGCGTCGGCGAACTCCTTTCAACGTTGGTGATTGGCGAAAGCCGAGCCGACAGCCGATCTCCCCCCTTGCGGGGGAGATGTCCGGCAGGACAGAGGGGGGTGCGACGGAACGCGACTTTCGCAAATTCAGCCTTGCATTTTTTCTGGCTGCTCTAGTGGGGATGGTCCTCATCGTCCCCACCCACGCCGCCCCCATTGACGACCAGTTCCGCGCCTGGCTGCAAAACGACCTCTGGCCGGAAGCCAAAACCAAAGGCATTTCCAAAAACACCTTCGACGCCGCCTTCGACGGCGTGAAGCCCAATCTCAAGCTGCCGGACCTTGTCATGCCCGGCGAGAAACCCAAAACCCCGCAGAAGCAGCATCAGGCCGAGTTCGGATCGCCCGGCGCCTATTTCGCCGAGAAGACGGTTCGTGCGGTGACATCAGGTGGACGCGCCCGCGAAGCCGCCAACGCCCGCACGCTTGCCTCGATCGAGAAGCGCTATGGCGTGCCGGGCGAAATCCTTCTGGCGATCTGGGGCCGCGAAACCGGCTTCGGCGCGGCGAAGATGCCCTACGACGCCTTCGAGGTGCTGGGCACCAAGGCATTCATGTCGACGAAAAAGGATTTCTTCCGCACAGAACTGCTGGCGGCGCTGGAAATCGTCGAGCGTGGGCTGGCGCCGGTCGGCGCGATGAAATCGTCCTGGGCCGGCGCGCTCGGCCAGCCGCAATTCATGCCAACCTCGTTGCTCAAGCATGCCGTCGATTTCGACGGCGACGGCCGCGTCGACATCTGGAATTCGACGCCCGATGTGCTGGCCTCGATCGCCAATTATCTTGTCCACTACGGCTGGGTGAGGGGACGCAGCTGGGGTTTCGAGGTGATGGTGCCCCAGAGCGTCTCCTGTTCGCTGGAGGGCCCGGACCAAGGGAAAAAGATTGCACAATGGGCTGCCATGGGCGTCGAGCGCGTCGGCGGCAAGGCGTTCCCGGCAAGCGAGCTGAAGGCGGAAGGTTTCCTGCTGATGCCGGCCGGGCGCAGCGGTCCGGCCTTCATCGCGACCCCCAATTTCTACGTGCTGAAGGAATACAACACCAGCGACCTCTATGCGCTGTTCATCGGCCATGGCGCCGACCGCATCGCCCATGGCGATCAGAATTTTACCGGTGGCTGGGGTCCGGTCGGCGATCTCCACCGGTCCGATATCGCCGCCCTGCAGCGTGCCTTGGAAGCCAAGGGCTACGATGTCGGCAGCGCCGACGGCCTGCCTGGCTTCAAGACCCGCCGCTCGATCGGTAGATGGCAGGAAAAGAATGGCCAGGCCGCCACCTGTTTTCCCGATGCCGGCCTCGTCGCGGCGCTGAAATAGCTCCGAATTTAGCAGATTTTTTCTCGATCGGTGCCTCGATTGGCTGATGTATGCGTCGACACGCCCGCCCGCCATTCTGGTCCAATGAACCGTCGCATAAATGCTCGTTGCCCACCGCTGGGCCGCCGGATATGCTGTTGACCAACTGGACAAAAACCACGACGTTAGTGGGGCAGAGGCTCTCGTCGAGCCTTGAAAGAACACCGTAACCCTGAGCCGGGAACTCAGGTCAACCAACAACAAAACAGGGAACAATCATCATGATGATGGAAAAGCTTGCTCTACGATCCCGTATCCTGCTTGCGGGCGCCGCCATGTCGGCGCTGCTTCTGGCCGGAGCGCCGGCTGGCGCGGTCACCCCCGCCGATACGCTTGTCGAAGGTTTTGCCATCGACGACATCATCTCGATGGATCCGGGCGAGGCGTTCGAGCTGTCGACCGCCGAAGTCACCGGCAACACCTATGATCTTCTTGTCCGCCTCGACCTCAGCGACACTTCCAAGGTCAAGCCCGATCTCGCCGAAAGCTGGACCGTCTCCGACGATGGCCTGACCTATACGTTCAAGCTCAAGCCGGGCCTGAAATTCGCCTCCGGCAACCCGATCACCGCCGCCGATGTCGCCTGGTCGTTCGAGCGCGCCGTCAAGCTGGACAAGAGCCCGGCCTTCATCATCGATCAGTTCGGCATCAGCGGCGACAACGTCACCGAGAAGGCCAAGGCGGTCGACGACACAACGTTCCAGTTCACCGTCGACAAGGCCTATGCGCCAAGTTTCGTGCTGAACTGCCTGTCGGCCACCGTCGCTTCCATCGTCGACGCCAAGCTGGTCAAGGAACATGTCGCGGCGGTGACGCCGAGCGCCGACTACAAATGGGACAACGACTTCGGCAACGCCTGGCTGAAGACGGGCTACGCCGGCTCGGGCGTCTACAAGCTGCGTGAATGGCGTGCCAACGAGGCGGTCGTCATGGAGCGCAACGACAATTATTACGGCGAAAAGGCCAAGCTCGCCCGCGTCATCTACCGCAACATGAAGGAAAGCTCGGCGCAGCGCCTGGCGCTCGAAGCCGGCGACATCGACGTTGCCCGCAACCTCGAGCCGAACGACCTCGACGCCATCGCCAAGAATGCCGACCTCACCACCACCAGCGCGCCGAAAGGCACCGTCTACTACATCAGCCTCAACCAGAAGAACCCGAACCTCGCCAAGCCCGAGGTCCGCCAGGCCTTCAAATACCTGGTCGACTATGATGCGTTGAGCACGACCATCCTCAAGGGCATCGGCGAGATCCACCAGACCTTCCTGCCCAAGGGCGTTCTGGGCGAACTGGACGAGAACCCGTTCAAGCTCGATGTCGCCAAGGCCAAGGAACTGCTGGCCAAGGCCGGCCTGCCCGACGGCTTCAGCGTCACCATGGACGTGCGCACCGGCCAGCCGACCACCGGCATGGCGGAATCCATCCAGCAGACGCTCGGCCAGGCCGGCATCAAGCTGGAGATCATCCCCGGCGACGGCAAGCAGACGCTGACCAAATACCGTGCCCGCAACCACGACATCTATATCGGCCAGTGGGGCCAGGACTATTTCGATCCGAACTCCAATGCCCAGACCTTTGCCTCGAACCCGGACAATTCGGATGCTGGCAAGTCGAAGACGCTGGCATGGCGCAATGCCTGGGACATTCCGGAGCTGACCAAGCAGACGGAAGCAGCCCTGCTCGAGAAGGATTCTGGCAAGCGCGCCGATATGTACAAGGATCTCGAAAAGAAGATCCTCGACACCAGTCCCTTCGTCGTCATCCACCAACAGTTGGAAGTCGCCGGTCTGCGCAAGAACCTCAAGGGCTTCGCGCTTGGTCCGAGCTTCGACACCAACTTCGTCGGGCCGGTCTCCAAGGAATAGCGTTCGCGGACACGCCCGCATGAGCGCGATTGAAAACGAGGGCGGGCGCGGCAGCGCCCGCGCCGTAGCCCTTGCATCTTCGCTTGGCCGATTCCTGGTCATTGCGGTGACGACCTATCTTGGTCTTCTCGCGGTCACCTTCTTCATTGGCCGTGTCATCCCGATCGACCCGGTGCTGGCCGTTCTCGGCGACCGGGCACCCGCCAATGTCGTGGAGCGCACGCGCCGCGAGATGGGTCTCGACCTGCCGTTGATCGAGCAGTTCTACATCTATGTGAAACATGCGCTGGGCGGCGATTTCGGCACCTCGGTTCTGACCACCAACCCTGTCATGACCGATATCCGCCGCGCCCTTCCGGCAACCACGGAACTGGCGACATTCGGGACACTGATCGGCGCGCTGTTCGGTGTGCCGCTCGGGGTGCTGGCCGCGGTCAAACGCGGCAGCTTCGTCGACCAGGTCGTGCGCATCATCGGCCTGATCGGCTATTCCGTACCTATCTTCTGGCTGGGTCTGCTGGCCCTGGTGCTGTTCTACGCGAAGCTGCAATGGGTGGCCTTCCCTGCACGGCTCGACGTCGTCTACGAATACACGTTCACGCCGATCACCGGTTTCTACCTGCTCGACTCCGCGATGCAGGGACAGTGGGACGTCTTTTACGACGCCTTCCGTCACATCATCCTGCCGGCCTCGCTGCTCGGCTATTTCTCGCTGGCCTACATCAGCCGCATGACGCGCTCGTTCATGCTCAACGAACTCGCCCAGGAATATGTCGTCGCCGCGCGCGCCAAGGGCCTGTCGGAAACCCGCATCATCTGGGGCCACGCGCTGCGCAATGCCGCCGTGCCGATGGTGACCGTGATCGCGTTGTCCTATGCCGGGCTGCTCGAGGGCTCGGTGCTGACCGAGACCGTCTTCTCCTGGCCGGGCATCGGCCTCTACATCACCAACTCGCTGCAGAACGCCGACATGAACGCCGTTCTCGGCGGTACCATCGTCATCGGCTCGGTGTTCATCGCCATCAATCTTCTGTCCGACCTGCTCTACCGTGTGCTCGACCCGAGGACGAAGACAGGATGAGTAGAGGTATTGCACTTTCGGGCTTGGCTGCCGCTAGTCACCCCCACTCCGGCCCTTCGGGCCACCTCTCCCCCTGCCCGGGGGAGAGGAAAACGCGGTCGCAGGCTTGGCGCCTTTCCTCTCCCCCGTCGAACGGGGGAGAGGTGGTCTGCGAAGCAGACCGGAGTGGGGGTCGACAGCTTAAAGAGGCATCGTCATGACCGCCTCCGACGCCCGCACCTTCTCCCGTCGCGAATGGTTGCTGTCGGAGCGGCCGGCATCGCGCTTGCAGGCAAGGCTCGGCCGCGCCTATGTCGCGTGGCGGCGCTTTTCCGCCAACCGGCTGGCCTTTGTCGGCCTGCTGATCATCATCGCGCTGCTGCTCGTCGCCGTCCTTGCCGGTATGCTGGCGCCGTATTCGCCGACCTTCGGTGACCTGAAGAACGCGCGGCTGCTGGCGCCGAGTGCGCAGCACTGGTTCGGCACCGACGACCTCGGCCGCGACATCTATTCGCGCATCCTCTACGGCTCCCGCTGGACGCTTTATGTCGTCGTCCTGGTCGCCATCATCGCCGCTCCCATCGGTCTCCTGGTCGGCACCGTCGCCGGCTATGCCGGCGGCTGGACCGATGCCATATTGATGCGCATCACCGACATCTTCCTTGCCTTCCCCAAGCTGGTGCTGGCGCTGGCCTTCGTCGCCGCCCTTGGCCCCGGCATCGAGAACGCCGTGCTGGCGATCGCCATCACCTCCTGGCCGCCCTATGCGCGCATCGCCCGCGCCGAGACGCTCACCGTGCGCAACTCGGACTACATCAAGGCCGTGCAATTGATGGGCGCCTCGCCTTTCCGTATCGTGCTTCGCCACATCATGCCATTGTGCATCTCCTCGCTGATCGTCCGCGTGACGCTCGACATGGCGGGCATCATCCTGACGGCCGCGGGCCTCGGCTTCCTCGGCCTTGGCGCGCAGCCGCCGCTGCCGGAATGGGGCACCATGATCGCTTCGGGTCGCCGCTTCATCCTCGACCAATGGTGGGTGGCTGGTGCGCCGGGCTTCGCCATCCTCATCGTCAGCCTCGGCTTCAACCTGCTTGGCGACGGCCTGCGCGACGCACTCGATCCCCGTAGCGGTGACCAATGAGTGGCCCCCCTGATCAGCAGCGATCCAAGAGCACGCTTCTCGACGTCGAGGATCTGCGCGTCACCTTTCCGACCCGCACCGGCATGATCGAGGCGGTGCGCGGCGTTTCCTTTTCGCTTGGCCGCGAACGCCTCGGCATCGTCGGCGAGTCCGGCTCGGGCAAGTCGCAGACAGGCCGCGCCATCATGGGCCTGACACCGCCGCAGGCCCGCATATCGGCCAATAAATTGACTTTCGACGGCATCGACCTGCTCGGCATCTCGCCGCGCCAACGCCGGGCGCTGCGGGGCAACCGCATCGCCATGATCCTGCAGGACCCGAAATATTCGCTCGATCCGGTGATGAGCATCGGCCGCCAGATCGTCGAGACGCTGCGCACCCACGAAAAGGTCGGCAAGGCCGAGGCGCGCGAGCGCGCGCTGGCCATGCTCGAGGCGGTGCAGATCCGCGATCCCAAACGCGTCTTCGACCTGCATCCGCACGAAGTGTCGGGCGGCATGGGCCAGCGCGCCATGATCGCCATGATGCTGATCGCCGGACCGGAAATGATGATCGCCGACGAGCCGACCTCGGCGCTCGACGTCACGGTGCAGCTCGACGTGCTCGGCATCCTCGACAGGCTGGTCGCGGAGCGCGGCATGGGGCTGATCTTCATTTCGCACGATCTGCGCCTGGTCTCGTCCTTCTGCGACCGCGTCATCGTCATGTATGCCGGCAAGGTCGTCGAGCAGCTCAAGGCGTCGGAATTGAGTCAGGCCCAGCATCCCTACACGCGCGGGCTGCTCAACTGCATGCCAAAAATCGGCGCCGACCGTCACCCGCTGCCGGTGCTCGACCGCAAGCCGGAGTGGGCGGCATGACTTCTGCGATTGCCGTCGACAGGCTGGAGGTGATCTTCGACCGTTTTCGCGCGCTGAAGGGCGTCAGCCTCGACGTGCAGCCGGGCGAATCCTTCGGCCTGGTCGGCGAATCCGGCTCGGGCAAATCGACATTGCTGCGGGCCATAGCCGGCCTCGCGCCGGTCGCCTCGGGCAGCATCACAGTCAATGGCAAGACGCTCGGCGCGCGCCGCGACAAGGCCTTTTACCGCGAAGTGCAGATGGTCTTTCAGGATCCTTACGGCTCGCTGCACCCGCGCCAGACCGTCGACCGCCTGCTGCAGGAGCCGCTCGAAATCCATGGTTTTGCCGATGGTCAAAAACGGATCGAACGCGCGCTCGACGAGGTCGGCCTCGGCAACGGCTTTCGTTTCCGTTACGCGCACCAGCTTTCCGGCGGTCAGCGCCAGCGCGTGGCGATCGCGCGCGCGCTTATCCTTGAGCCCTCGATCCTGCTGCTCGACGAGCCGACCTCGGCCCTCGACGCCTCGGTGCAGGCGGAAGTCCTCAACCTGCTGGAGGAAGTCCGCCGGCGGCGCAAGCTGACCTTCCTGATGGTCAGCCACGACCTCGCCATCATCACCCATATGTGCGAGCGGCTGATGGTGATGCAGGGCGGCGAGGCGGTGGAGAATCTGGTGGCCAACGATCTCGTCGAGCGCCGTGTGACGAAGGATTATACGCGCAACCTGTTGCGGGCCAGCGACGGGTTTGTGAGAACGGCTCCGAAGCAGATCTGACGATAGTTCTCCGCGTCACGCCAGGGAGCTCGACCTCGGCTTAAGTTTCCGCAACAGCGGCGATCTCTACTTCGCCGCCCTGTTCCCGCTTCGGCTCCTTGATCCTGAACCACGTCACATAAAGCGCCGGCAGGAACAAGAGCGTGATCGCAGTACCCGCGATGATGCCGCCCATCATCGCATAGGCCATCGGCCCCCAGAACACTTCGCGCGCGATCGGGATCAGCGCCAGGCTGGCCGCGGCCGCCGTCAGCGCGATCGGCCGCATGCGGTGCTCCGTTGCCTCGATGACCGCGGCCCAGCGATCCCTGCCCTCGGCGACAAGGTCCTCGATCTGCACGATCAGGATGACCGAGTTGCGGATCAGGATGCCGATCAGCGCCAAGACGCCGAGAATGGCGACGAAGCCGAGCGGCGCTCCGCTCGGCACCAGGGCCGCGACCACGCCGATCAGCCCGAGTGGCGCCACCGCCACCACCAGGAACAGGCGCTGGAAGCTCTGCAACTGCACCATCAGGATGGTCGCCATGACGAACAGCATCAGCGGCACCACGGCCGCGATCGGCCCCTGGCTCTTGGCGCTTTCCTCGACGGAGCCGGCGGTCTCGACCGAATAGCCGGCCGGCAGCTTGGCGATAAAGGCGTCGACCGACGGTTTCAACTCATTGACGACGGTCGCCGGCAGCACGTCGCCGACCAAGCCGGCGCGCACGGTGATGGTCGGGATGCGGTCGCGTCGCCATACGGTGGGCTGCTCCAGATCGTAGCGAAAATTGGCCACCGCGGCGAGTGGGATCGCCTCGCCATTTCCGGTCGGCAATTGGATGTTTTGCAGCGTCTCGATCGAGCCGCGCTCGGCCTCGCGCGAGCGAGCCACGACGTTGATCAGGTACGTCGCGTCACGCACCTGCGTGATCGTCGCGCCGCCCACCGTGCTGTTCAGCGTGCTGGCGATGTCGGACGAGGTGATGCCGAGTTGGCGCGCCTTGTCCTGCAGCACGTCGACCCTCAGCACACGCTGCGGTTCGTTCCAGTCGAAAGTCGGCGCCGCGAGTTTCGGATTGGCCGAGATCACGCCGGCGAATTGCTGCGCCAGTTCTCGCACCGTCTGGATGTCGGGGCCGCCGACGCGGTACTGCACAGGCCGCCCGACCGGCGGTCCGAGTTCAAGCGGCTTGACGAAAGCGTCGGTGCCGACAAACTCCGCGCGCAGCAGCTTCTCCAGCGCCGGCTTCACCCGGTTGCGCGCCTCGATGCTCTTGGTGACGATCACCGTCTGGCCGAAATAGGGATTGGCCGGCTGCACGTCATAGGCCAGCACGAAGCGCACGGCGCCCTGACCGATATAGGACGAAAAATGATCGATGTCGGGATTGCCAACCAGCGCCCGCTGTTCGAAGCGCTCCATCTGGTCGCGCGTCTCGGTAATCGAGGAGTTCTGTGGCAGGTTCCAATCGACGATCAGCTCCGGCCGGTCGGAAGGTGGGAAGAACTGCTGCTGCACCAGGCCGAAGCCGGCGATCGAGGCGGCGAACAGAAGCACGGTCACGATGATCGTCAGCCAGTGATGGCGCACCGAGCCGACAAGGACGCGCCGGAACAGCGACGTGAAGCGTCCTGGCTGGTCATGATGCTTGGTCTTCATCGTCGCCGGCAGGATGGTCACGCCGAGCAGCGGCGCGAACAGCACCGCCACGATCCATGACACCAGCAGCGACACCGCGATGACGACGAACAAGGTGAAGGTGTATTCGCCGGCAGCACTCGAGTTGAGCCCGATCGGGATGAAGCCCGCGACCGTCACCAGCGTGCCGGTCAGCATCGGGAAGGCGGTCGAGGTGTAGACATAGGTCGCCGCCTTGCGCAGGCTGTCGCCGACCTCCAGCCGCGCCACCATCATTTCGACCGCGATCATCGCGTCGTCGACCAGCAGCCCGAGCGCGATGATCAGAGCGCCGAGCGAAATGCGCTGCAGCGATATCCCCAGATACTCCATGACCGTGAAGGTGATGGCCAGCACCAGCGGGATCGACAGCGCCACCACGAAGCCGGCGCGCATGCCAAGGCTGATGAACGAGACGGCAAGCACGATCGCCACCGCCTCGAACAGCGCACGCGTGAACCCTGAGACCGCCTCCTCGACGATGACGGGCTGGTCGGCTACCAGATGCACGCCGACGCCGACCGGTAGGTCGGCCAGCACCTTGTTCATCTCCTCATGAAGCGCCTCGCCGAATTTGAGCAGATTGGCGTTGGGCTTCATGCCGATGGCAAGCCCGATCGCGTTCTGGCCGTTGAAGCGGAACAAGGCCGTCGGCGGGTCGGCATAACCGCGCGTGATCGTCGCCACGTCGCTCAGCCGGAAGAACCGATCGTTGACGCGCAGGTTGATCGCGCGCAGGCTCTCCTCGGAGGTGAACTGGCCGCCGACGCGCACGCTGATGCGCTCCGGCCCGGACTGAATGACGCCGGACGGGGTGATCGCATTCTGGGCCTGCAGGCTGGCGACGATTTGCTGCTGGTTGAGGCCAAGCGCCGCTATCTGGCGCGTCGAGAATTCGAGATAGATGGCCTCGTCCTGCGCGCCGACCAGATCGACCTTGCCGGCATTGGGCACGGTCAGGATCTTGGTCCTGACATCCTCCACATAGTCGCGCAACTGGCGTGGCGTCAGCCCGTCTGACGTGAAGGCATAGATGTTGCCGTAGACATCGCCGAAGCGGTCGTTGAAGAACGGTCCCTGCACGCCTTGCGGAAATTGCGCCTTGATGTCGTTGACCATGTTGCGCACCTGAAGCCAGTTCGGCACGACGTCGCGAGCCTTGGTGGTGTCCTTCAGGTTCACGAAGATGACGGTCTGGCCGGCGGTGGTGACGGATCTGGTGAAGTCGAGGCTGTCAAGCTCCTCGAGCTTTTTCTCGATGCGATCGGTCACCTGCTGCACCGTCTCCTTGACCGAGGCACCCGGCCAGTTGGCCTGGATGATCATGGTCTTGATGGTGAAGTTGGGGTCTTCCTCGCGGCCGAGATTGAGATAGGAAAATACGCCGGCCACCACGAAGACCAGCATGAAATACCAGACCAGCGAGCGGTGGTTGAGCGCCCAGTCGGAGAGGTTGAAGCCCTTCATGAGGCCCCTCCCGCGGGCACTTTGACCTTCTGGCCGTCGACGAGGCTGTGAACGCCGGCGGTGACGACGCGCATGCCGGCTTCGAGCCCTTCCGCCACGGTGAAGGTGCCTCCAGCCTTCCGCGCGACCTTGATATCGCGCGCGCTCACGCTCGACGTCTTTGGATCGACGATCCACACTTTTTCAGAACCGTTTTTTTCGAGCAGCGCCGAGATGGGCAGTTCGATCGTTGGTACGACCTTGGTCATCCGGGTCGCGGTTACCGTCGAACCGAGCCTGAAGGCTTGCGGCGGATTGGTGAGCGTCAGCTTGACGCGCCGGGTGCGGGTCGAGCCCTCGGACTGGGGCGCGATCTCGCGCAGCTTGGCCTCTGTCTGGATTGTCGGCAGCGACTGCAAGATGACCTGGAAGGGCGTGTCGGCCGAGAGATCGCCGGTCAACTGGTCGGGAATATCGACAACCGCTTCACGCGGGTCCGAGCGTGCCACGGTGACGACCGTCTGGCCCGGCGAGACGGTTTGGCCGACCTCCGCGCCGACGGCGGTGACGACGCCGTCGAAATCCGAGAACAGCCTGGCGTAGCCGAGCTGCTCCTGGGACTTGGCCAGCGAAGCCTTGGCCCGCTCGACGCTGGCTTCCGCGGCTTTGCGTGCCTGCTGCGCGGCATCGAAGACAGACTGCGACGTGTTGGCCGAGGTGAGCAACTGGCGCTGGCGCTCCTCGCTGGCCGCGGCATTGGCGAACTGCGCCTGCGCATTGGAGAGTTCGGCCCTGGCCGCCTGGACGGCCAGCTCCAGCGCGGTTGGATCGAGTGCCGCGATCGTCGTGCCCTTGCTGACGATGTCGCCGACCTTGACGTCACGCGAGACGACGCGACCGAGCAGTCGGAAGGCAAGATCGGCACTGACCTGCGGTTCAACCGAGCCGGCGAAACCGAAGATCTGGGTGGTGCGCGGCTCGACCACGACCGACAGCACCGGCCGGACGATCTCCGGCGGTTTTTCCTCCGATTTCGAACAGGCTGCGAGCGTGCCAAGCGCGGCAAGGCCAAGCAGGAGCCGCTTCATTGCGCTGCTCCCGATATTTCGACTGTCTGGCCGGGGCTGAGCAATTGCCCGCCTGATGTAACGACGCTCTGGCCTTCGTTAAGTCCCTTGGCAATGACGACGGTACCCGAATCGAACGCCAGCACCTCGACCGGCGTCGTCGCGACTGCCTTGGTCGCGGGATCGACGATCCAGACCGCCGGCTTGCCGGAGCTGGATGTCAGGGCCTGCCAGGGCAACAGGATCGCCTTCGCCGGCTTGGCGCCGACCGAGCCGATGACGGCCGCCCCAAGCGGCATGCCGGCGGGCGTCTCGGGAATGGCTACCTTGACCCTTATCGAGCCCGAAGCCGGGTCGACCGCCGGTGAGATCTCGCGCACCTTGCCCGTTGCCCTGACCTGCGGATCGGATAACAGCGTGATCGTCACCGCCGGCGAGGCCGGCGTCCTGGCGACCAGCGTCTCCTGCACGTTGAACACGGCGTCGCGGTCGCCGTCCTCGGCAACGGTGAAGACGGTCTGCGCCGCCTGCACCACCTGGCCGGCTTCGACCTGGCGGGCGGTGATCACGCCGGCGGCACCGGCCTTGAGTTCGGTGAAAGACAGGTTCTGCCGGGCATTGGCGAGCGCGCTCTGCGCGGCATCGACGCTGCCTTGCGCCACCTTCAGTGCCTGGTCGGCCGCGTCATAATCGCGCCTGGTGGTGAAACCCTGGGCAAGCAGCGTCTTTTGCCGCTCGAAAGTGGCCGCGGCCTGGGTCAGTTGCGCCTGCGCGGCATCGAGATCGGCCTGCGCCGATCGCAGATCGGATTCCTGCTCCTGCGGATCGATGCGGGCAAGCACTGTCCCCTGATCGACATGCTGGCCGACATCGACAAGCCGCTCGGCGACGCGTCCGCCAACCCGGAACGAAAGATTGTTCAGCGTGCGCGCCGCGATCACCCCGGTCAGGGAGGTTCTCGGCGCATAGTCGGCCATCGCCACCGTTTCGGTGCGTACCATGACCGGCAGCTTCTTTTCCGCCGCCGCCTGCTTTTGGCAACCGGCGAGCAGCGCCAGGGCCGTGCAGGCGAGAATTGAAGCGGCTGGAAAAGACAAAAGGCTAGGAGTTTTGGCGGATGGCGGCGAGACGGACGATGTCACGTTCCTGCTCATGGCTCCCCTCGGCCGCGCGCCGGTCGCTGATCGCGGTCCCTCGCGGATAGTCAGGAGGATAGTCGATCCCGGAAAAAAGGAAACCGGTCTCGTAGACGTATCGCCGGACTGGTTAAGTCAGGCCCAATCGACCCTGCGATGGTGCCGGCTTGAGGAAAACCTGAAATAAGGCCAGAAGGGAACTCAACGGCATCAAACAGAACGGGCGCCGGCCCGGTGAGGGATATGATGAAGAACTCCGCCATTTCCGAACGCAAGAACCAGTCGATCTCGCGCGGCGTCGGCATGACCACGCAAATCTACGCCGACCGGGCCGAGAATTCGGAGATCTGGGATGTCGAGGGCCGCCGCTATATCGACTTCTCCTCGGGCATCGCCGTCGTCAACACCGGCCATCGTCATCCCAGGGTGATCGAGGCGGTCAAGGCGCAACTCGACCGCTTCACCCACACCTGCCACCAGGTCGTGCCTTACGAGAGCTATGTGCGGCTGGCCGAACGGCTGAACGCCATGCTGCCCGGCAAGTTCGAGAAGAAGACGATCTTCGTCACCACCGGCGCCGAGGCGGTGGAGAATGCCATCAAGATCGCTCGCAACGCCACCGGCCGCCAGGCCGTCATCGCCTTCGGCGGCGGCTTCCACGGCCGCACCCTCATGGGCATGGCGCTGACCGGCAAGGTCGTGCCCTACAAGGTTGGCTTCGGCGCCATGCCGGGCGACGTCTACCACGTGCCGTTCCCCGTGCAACTGCATGGCGTCTCGGTCGCCGATTCGCTGGCGGCACTCGACAAGCTGTTCAAGGCGGATGTCGATCCGGCCCGCGTCGCCGCAATCATCATCGAGCCCGTTCAGGGCGAGGGCGGCTTCTACGACGCGCCGCGTGAACTCCTGACGGCGCTACGCAAGCTCTGCGATCAGCACGGCATGCTGCTCATCGCCGACGAAGTGCAGACCGGCTTTGCCCGCACCGGCAGGATGTTCGCCATGGACCATCACGAGGTGGCGGCCGACATCACCACCATGGCCAAGAGCCTGGCCGGCGGCTTCCCGCTTGCGGCGGTCACCGGCCGCGCCGAGATCATGGATGCGCCCAGCCCCGGCGGGCTCGGCGGCACCTATGGCGGCAGCCCGATCGGCGTCGCCGCGGCACACGCCGTCCTGGATGTCATCGAGGACGAAAAGCTCTGCGACCGCGCCAACACGCTGGGTGCGCGGCTCAAGCAGCGTCTGCAGTCGATCCGTGACGACGTGCCCGAGATCGTCGACATCAGGGGTCTGGGCTTCATGAACGCGGTTGAGTTCAATGACGTCAAGAAGGGCCTGCCGTCGGCCGAGATCGCCAACGCGATCCGGCTGAAGGCGCTCGACAAGGGTCTGATCCTGTTGACCTGCGGCGTCTACGGCAACGTCATCCGCTTCCTGGCGCCGATCACCATTCAGGACGAAGTCATGAACGAAGCGCTCGACATTCTGGAAAGCTCGATCCGCGAAGTCTGCGCCGCCTGAACCACGTTACCTCCCCCTCGTGGGGAGGTCGGACCGCAGGTCCGGGTGGGGGGCTTGGCGCCGACCCACCCCGCCGCTGCTTCGCAGCGACCCTCCCACAAGGGGAGGGCGGCTATCCCGCAGCTCTTGCCAGCTCATCCTGCTGAAAGGCAGCCAGAGCCGCCTTCAGCCCTTCGGGACCCGTGGCTACCGTTTGCGGTGTCGGCGAGAAGCCGGCACCGAGCATCTTGCGGCCAAGCATGTGGTCGCCGGGGCGGTTGACGGACTCGATGCCGAGCAGCCGGTCTCCCGCGTAGTGGTAGATCGAGAACTTGTTGTCGGGCAGGTCACCGAGCACGACATGGCTGTCGCCGCCTGATGTCAGCCCGACCATCTGCAATTTCATGTCGCCAATGTCGGACCAGAACCATGGCACCGCCGAATAAGCGTCGGCGTGGCCTGATATGGTGCGCGCGGCGAGCCGCGCCTGGTCGGTGGCGTTTTGCACCGATTCCAGCCGCACGTCGCCGCCGGTGAACCAGTGCCGGTACGAGGCGGCGTCGCCGATGGCGAGGATATCCGGTACCGAGCTGCGCATCTGGTGATCGACGCGGATGCCGTTGGCGATGGTGAGGCCGGCTTCCTGCGCCAGTTCGACATTCGGCACGGCACCGATGCCCACCACGACCATGCGCGCCGGCAGCCTTTCGCCTGAGGTGGTGATCGCGGCGGTGACATGGCCGTCTTCGCCTTCGAGCCTTGCAATCGAGGTGCCGGTGAGGATGCGCACGCCTGTCGCTTCCAGCCTTTGCCGGACATGGCTAGCCACCACCGGCGCCACGGCGCGGCCAAGCAGCCGGTCGACCGCCTCGACAACGGTGACGGTGCGGCCCGCCGCCCGAAGCGTCGCGGCGATTTCCAGTCCGATGAAGCCGCCGCCGAGAATAACGACATCTTCGCTGTGCGCGCTCAAGTCCCGGATCAGCCGGGCATCGGCCAGCGAGCGCAGCGACACCACGCCGAACAGCTCCGCGCCGGGTAATGGCAAGGCACGCGGGCGCGATCCGGTCGCCAGGATCAGATGGTCGAAGGCAAGTGCGCCACCGCCGGCAATGTCGAGACTGCCGCGGCCGGTATCGATGCGCTCGATCCGGATGCCCGGCCGGTAGTCGATGGCGCTGCCGGTGTAGAAGGCTTCGCCGCGCAAGGGCTGCGGCTTGGCCGTGGCATCCTTGATGAAGGTCTTCGACAGCGGCGGCTTGTGATAGGGCAGTTCGTTCTCGTCGCCGACCAGGATCACCGGCCCGTCATAACCATCCTCGCGCAGACTGGCGGCTGCCTGCACGCCCGCATGACCCGCACCGACAATGACCACGCCGTTCTTCATCGCATTCCGATCCCGATTCGATCCTAGGACGTCTCGCCAAGCGGCAATTGCCTGGCACCGCCGCAAGAGAATGTCTGCGGGTCGCACCCGGGATGGCGACTGTCAATCGTACAGTTCGGCCGCAAAGTCGGTGCAAGGGAACGCGTAAAGTTGACAGTTGTAGTTTAGAATAATTCTAAACTGTTGTTTCGATTGGGTTTTTTCAGTAATTTCCGTTGACTCCATCGAGCGCGAAGTTTTAAGGAAGCTTGCGCATTGGCGCATCCCTTTGATGTCTGGGCCTTGAACCCGTTCGATTGGAGGCATTTTGGTGTCTTTCTTCCCTGGGCCGCGCGGCAGCGCGGCATATCTTGCGGCCGGTGGCATGCACACGGCCTGGTGCTGGTTGCCGCGCGCGCCGTTTGCGGAATTCCCGAGAAACTGGAGAGCGATAATGACGGCACGATATGGCGGCAGGCTTGTGGCGATCGGCGCCACGGCGCTGCTGACGGCGGCGGTGTTCGTGCTGCCTGCAAAGGCGCAAACCGATGCGAAGGCGGTGATCAAGACCTATTCCGACATCGCGCTTGCCAAGTACGAGGATTCGCTAACCACGGCGCGGACGCTGGACAAGGCGGTCGACGTGCTGCTGGCCAACCCGTCGGCGGAAACGCTCAATGCCGCCCGCGACGCCTGGAAGGCGGCGCGCGTGCCCTACCAGCAGACCGAGGTCTATCGCTTCGGCAACAAGGTCGTCGACGACTGGGAGGGCGAGGTGAATTCCTGGCCGCTGGACGAAGGCCTGATCGACTATGTCGCCAAGAGCTACGGCACGGAATCGGACGCGAATTCTCTCTACACCGCCAATGTGATCGCCAACAAGGAGATCGAAATCAACGGCAAGAAGATCGACGCCTCGACGCTTTCGCCGGAATTCCTCTCCGGGACCTTGCAGCAAGCCGGCGGTATCGAGGCCAACGTCGCTACCGGCTATCACGCCATCGAGTTCCTGCTCTGGGGCCAGGATCTGCATGGCACCGGTCCAGGCGCCGGCGAGCGTCCCTATACGGATTACGACTTCAAGAACTGCACCGGCGGCAATTGCGACCGCCGCGCACAGTACCTGAAATCGGCAACTGACCTTCTGGTCTCCGACCTGCAGAAGATGGTCAATGACTGGAAGGAAGACGGCGCCGCGCGCAAGAACCTCGTCGATGGCGAGCCGAACACCGCGATCTCGATCATCTTCACCGGCATGGGCTCGCTCTCCTACGGCGAACTGGCCGGCGAGCGCATGAAGCTCGGCCTGCTGCTGCACGATCCCGAAGAGGAGCATGACTGCTTCTCCGACAACACCTACAATTCTCATCTCTATGATGCAGTCGGCATTCGCGCCGCCTATCACGCCAGCTACACAAGGCTGGATGGTACCGTCGTTTCGGGTCCCTCGGTGCACGACATGGTCAAGGCAGCGGATCCGGCAATCGACAAGGAACTGTCCGACAAGCTCGATGTTTCGGTCGCCAAGATGGAAGCCATCAAGGCACGGGCATTGGCCGGCGAGGCCTACGACCAGCAGATCGCCGAGGGCAATACGGCGGGCAATGCCACCGTGCAGGCGGCAATCGACGCATTGATCGACCAGACCAAGTCGATCGAACGCGCCGTCGGCGCCTTGAAGCTCAACAACATCGCCTTCGAAGGCTCCGACAGTCTCGACGCGCCCGACAAAGTGTTCAAGTAAGCCCCCAGCCAAACGGCGCATCGGAGCGCCGTCAGCCAGAGCGACGAAATGCTGATCTGCCATTGCAACATCATCACCGAGAAGGAGATCGAGCAGACGATCATCGGCCTGCTGGATCAGGATCCCTGGCAGCTCATCGTGCCGGCAAAGGTCTATCACGCCATGCACAAACGGGGTCGCTGTTGCGGCTGCTTCCCAAATGTGGTCGAAACGATCATTCGGGTCACCGAGAACTACCACGCCCGCTCGCAGGCAAGCGGCGTGGACATCGTTTCACATCTGGATCGCGTCAGAGGCCTGCGCATCCAATACGGGAGCAGGACCCATGAAAGGCGAACCACAGATCATCGAGCGGCTTAACGAGGCTCTCTTTCTGGAGCTCGGCGCCGTCAACCAGTATTGGGTGCATTTCCGCCTGCTCGAGGATTGGGGATACGCCAAGCTGGCCAAGAAGGAGCGGGCGGAATCGATCGAGGAGATGCACCACGCCGACAAGCTCGTCGCCCGCATCATCTTCCTTGAAGGCCATCCCAACCTGCAGTCCGTGGCGCCGCTGCGCATCGGCCAGAACGTCAAGGAAGTGCTCGAATCCGACTTGGCCGGTGAATATGACGCGCGCACTGCCTATAAGCGCTCGCGCGAAATCTGCGAGGAAGCGGGCGACTACGTGACGATGAAACTGTTCGAGGAACTGCTCGCCGACGAGGAAAGCCATATCGACTTCCTCGAGACGCAGCTCGACCTGCTGGCCTCGATCGGTGAGGAAAAGTACGGCCAGCTCAACGCCGCACCGGCGGACGAGGCGGACTAAGGATATGCGGGAATGCGGCGCCTCTTAGACGTCCTGCGCCGCTTGCGGCGGGCCAAGGGCCCGCCGCGCCTCCGGAAAATGCCAGCCATATCGGCTGGTCGGCACGGCATTATTCTGATGCTGGCGCTGACCACTTCTGCCATCGCCGGCGACCTTCTACCCGCCGGTCTCGCCACCACGCGCACCGACCTTAATGCCAAGGATCAGGTGCACGTCACAGCCATTACCAGGCCGACCACGGATTTTTCCAAGCCCGAGCCTTTCGAACTGATGCAAGGTGGCGCCGGCACCTCGCGGAAAGACATCAGCCGTGATTCCTTCTCGCAATCTTCGGCCAACATCAGCTTCGAGGAAGAAGGCACCTTCAAGCTCGGCAATGCGCTTTTCCGCAAGAACTGGGTCTCATCGCCGTCCTCGACGCAGGCATCGGATGGGCTCGGACCCTTGTTCAACGAACGGGCCTGCCAGAACTGCCATCTGAAGGATGGACGCGGACGGCCGCCGCAAGCCGATGTTGGCACCACCTCGATGTTCCTGCGGCTGGCGCGCGATGCCAGCAGCGCGGAAGAAAAGGCGGCGCTCGCCGACTATAGGCTGCTCAACCTTCCAGACCCGGTCTATGGCACGCAATTGCAGCAACTGGCCGTGCCTGGTCTCAGGGGTGAGGGCAGGATGCGTGTCGACTATCGGGAACGGAAGGTGGAACTGCCGGACGGCACCGCGGTTTTACTGCGCAAACCCGCCTATACGATCGATGATCTCGGCTACGGGCCGCTCGATCCGCACACCACGCTGTCGCCGCGCCTGACGCCGCCGATGATCGGCCTCGGCCTCATCGAACAGATCGCGCCGGCCGACATTCTGGCCCGTGCCGACCCTGACGACAGGGATGGCGATGGTATTTCCGGCAAGCCCAACATCGTGCGTGATGGCCTGAGCGGCGAGCTGACGCTTGGCCGTTTCGGCTGGAAGGCGCAGACCGCGTCGATCCGCCAGCAGGCCGCCGATGCCTTTGCCGGCGATATCGGCATCTCGACGCCGGAGGCGCCGAAACACTGGGGCGATTGCACCGCCGCGCAGGAAAAGTGCCTCGCCATGCCCAACGGCGTGCAGGCGCGCCTCGGCCCGGTCGAGGCGCCGGCGCCGGTGATGGATCTCGTCACCTTCTATTCGCGCAACCTGGCGGTGCCGGCGCGACGCGACCTCGCCTCGCCTGAGGTGCTCGCCGGCAAGAAGGTCTTTTATGAAATCGGCTGCGTTGCCTGTCACACGCCGAAATTCGTTACCCGTCGCGATGCACCTGACAAGCCGCAGGCGTTCCAGTTGATCTGGCCTTATTCCGATTTCCTGCTGCACGACATGGGGCCGGATCTTGCCGACGGCCAGGCTGTGGGCGATGCGACCGGCAATGAGTGGCGCACGCCGCCGCTATGGGGCATCGGCCTCACCGAAATGGTCAACGGCAATTCCTTCTATCTGCACGATGGTCGTGCGCGCACTTTGGTCGAGGCCATCCTGTGGCATGGCGGCGAGGCGCAGAAGGCGCGCGACCGCTTTGCCGCCACCAGCGCCACCGAGCGCGATGCATTGGTCAAATTCCTGGGGTCACTTTGATGGCGAAGCGTTTCGCGCTGGTTCTCGTTCTTCCGCTGGTTCTGCTGGGCGCCTTGCCCGCATCGGCCGCGGTGAAAGCCTCTGATGTCATCCAGCGCGCGATCGACGGCTTTGTCCGCCCGGCATATGAGGACCTGCACCAGCATGCGGAAGCCCTGACCAAAGCCATGCACAAGCTTTGCGAGGCGCCCTCGCAAGCGGACCTTGAAGCGGCGCGAGCCGCGTTCTCGGCTACCGTCTACGCCTGGTCATCGGCCGAGATCATCGGTTTCGGGCCGATCAAGGAGAACAACAGGCTGGAGCGCATGCTGTTCTGGCCGGATCGCAAGAGCATCGGCCTGAAACAGGTGCAGGCGGCGTTGTCGGACAAGGATCCCGCTGCCACCGATCCTGTCCAGCTTGCCGGCAAGAGCGTTGCCATGCAGGGGCTCGGGGCGCTGGAATTCGTGCTCTACGGCGACGGCGCCGACGCCTTGACGGGCAAGGCTGAATCCTATCGCTGCGCTTACGGGGCGGCTGTCGCCGGCAACATCGAAACCATCGCCGCGGACGTCAGCGCGGCCTGGGACAAACCAGATGGATTCGCGGCACTGTGGGCCAATCCGGGGCCGCAAAACACGCTCTATCGCGATGGTAACGAGGCGGTGACCGAACTGGTCGGCGTCTTGATCAACGAACTGGAAATGGTCCGCGATGTGCGCCTGAAGGGTTTTCTGGGCGCCAAGCCCGAGGCCGACAAGCCAAAACAGGCGATCTACTGGCGTTCGCAGAACACCGCCAACGCGCTGGCCGGAAATCTGGCCGGCATCGATGCGCTGTTCCAGGTGTCGAAGCTCGGCAACGCGCTGCCGCCGGATGCGCGCTGGATGGCAGAGTCGATCCACATCCAGCTGCTCAACGGCGTTGCGACCGCCAAGGCCGTCCAGGGTCCGATCGACAAGGCGCTCGCCGATCCGGCGCTGCGCGAAAAACTCGAGCATCTCGCCCTGATCACCTCCAGCCTGTCGACCCTGATCGGCGCCAGGCTGACCGCCGAATTCGGCCTGACCGCCGGCTTCTCGTCGCTGGATGGAGACTGAGCGTGACCTTGAGATTGGCCGAAACGCCCATAGCTTCGTCATCCTGGGGCGAAGCAAGGAGCGAAGCGACGCGGCGTAGACCCCAGGATCCATGCCGTGACCGCAAGGCCTTGCAACGGTTCAGAATTCTGCTCTGCTGCATTCCTCGGCGAAAGTCACGGCATGGATCCTTGGGTCTCCGCGACGGAGCTACGCTCCTGCTCCGCCCAAGGATGACGAAGTTCCGGAGGCTTCGGCCAACTTCCAACGTCTGCGATGAGTCATTCGAAGAATTGGCAGGTGCCAAGCGTCAGCTCCGATCCCTAAAAACTACCATGTCTTGGAGCCGGCCAGTGCAGGGGAGGGCCATGTCTTGAAAACGCGTCTCATCGACCGCCGCGATTTCTTGAGGGCCGCCGGCATTGGCTTTGCCGCCGCCGTGACGCCCTCGGCCTGGGCAAATACGCTCGCGGCGGATGCCGTGTTCGCCACCGCCTTCGTCAAGCGCGACGGCAGTTTTGGTGCCGCCGTCCTGTCCGAGGCCGGCAAGGTGCTGCATGCGATCGACCTGCCCGATCGCGGTCATGACGTCACCTTCGATCCGATATCGAAGCGTTCGGTGGTTTTCGCCCGCCAGCCCGGCACCTTCGCCGTCGTTTTCGATCACGCCGGGCGCGACGCCTCGCAGACCATCGCCAGCATCGCGGGCCGGCACTTCTTCGGTCATGGTGTCTTCTCGCCCGACGGCGCTCTGCTCTACGCCACCGAGAACGACTTCGACAACGCCGCTGGCGTGGTCGGGGTCTATGACGCGCGGGCGAAATTCAATCGCGTCGGCGAATTCCCGACCTACGGCATGGGCCCGCACGAACTTCTTCTGCTGGGCGATGGCAAGACGATCGCGGTCGCCAATGGCGGCATCGAGACCCACCCAGACTATGGACGCGCCGAGCTCAACATTGCCACCATGAAACCTTCCTATGTGCTGGTCGACCGCGTCACCGGCGACCTGATCGAAAAGCATGAACTGCCGGCCGCTCTCCACCAATTGTCGATTCGCCACATGGATATCGACCAGACCGGCACCGTCTGGTTCGGCTGCCAATACAGGGGCTCCGGCACCGATCGTCCGCTTCTGGTCGGTCGCGCCGCGCGGGGTAAGGAGTTGGCATTGCTCGACATGCCGCGGGATGTGCTGTCCGGTTTCCGCAACTATATCGGCTCGGTCGCCGCCAATCCTGGTGCCGGCACCGTCGCCGTCTCCTCGCCGGAAGGCAATTCGCTTGTCGTGATCGATGCGGGCAGCGGCCGGATCGTCTCCTCCAGCGCGCTGGTCGAGGTCTGCGGCGTGGCGCCCGACGGGGCAGGTTTCATGGCCACCACGGGCGCCGGCGAGATCATCGAGGGCGGTGGTGCCACGCGGACGGAACCGGACTATGTCTGGGACAATCACATGCTGCGCATAGGGCCGGCGGCATAACCTCTTCTGCCGGGCCAAACCGAAGCCGCTTAACAAATTATGCACTACACACTTGCGGTTGCGCGCCATGGCGGGCACAGGGAATTGTTTCTCGAACCGGTCGTTTCATGAAAGTTCTCGCCATCGACTGTGCCGCCAGCCTCTGCGCCGCCTGCGTCTACGACGCGGCGGCTGGGCTGGAGCTTGGCCGCTCGGTGCTTGATCTGGGCAAGGGTCATGCCGAGCACCTGATGGCCGTCATCGCTGACGCGTTGAAGACCGCCGCGACCGACTACGCCGGACTTGGCGCCATTGCCGTCTCTGTCGGTCCGGGTTCCTTCACCGGCCTGCGCGTCGGCGTGTCGACGGCGCGTGGCCTGGCGCTGGCGCTCAAGCTGCCGGCAATCGGGGTGACGACCCTCGAGGCACTGGCCGCCGAGGCGGCCAGTGCCTTTCCTGGCCGCGCCGTGCTGGCGGCGCTTGATGCCGGCCGCGAGGAAATCCATGCCGCACTGTACGATGAAATGTCAGTGTTGACTTACGGTCCGGCCGTGGCCACGCTTGCGGATGCGGTGACGATGGCGTCGGAACGTACCGCGGTGCTCGCCGGCACGGCAGCGACGCTGATCGCTGACGCGGCCGGCCGTACCTTCGACATCGGGCCTCGGGCGGCCACCGCCGACATTCTCACCTACGCCCGGCTGGCTGCCGCAAAGGGGCAGGGCGAAAGGCCGAAGCCGCTTTATCTGCGCGGTGCCGATGCCAAGCCGCAGGCCGGGTTTATACTATCGAGGCAAAGACCATGATCCCGAAAAGTGGAAGCCGGCTTTCGCGGACAAACGGTCCCGTTCGCCTAGAGACCATGGTCAGACGAGAAAACGAGAATTGATGCGCATACCTTTTCTTCAACCACGTCGCCGCGACTACGCGCTCGAGCCGCTCAGGATCACCGACAGCGCCGCGGTCTCGCTGCTGCACCGCGAGGATTTTGTCCGCCCCTGGACCGATGGTGAGTTCGCCGCCTTGCTCGAACAGGACACCGTGTTCGGTTATGCCGCGCGCGAAACCGGGCAGGGCGCCAAGCCGCCTGTCGGCTTCGTCCTCGCCCGGCTGGCCGCGGGCGAGGGTGAAATCCTGACCGTCGCGGTGGCACGGTCGCATCGTCGCCAGGGCCTGGGCTGGCAGTTGATGGACGCAGTGCTGCGCGAATTGCATTCGCAGCGCGCCGAAGCCTTGTTCCTCGATGTCGATGAGACCAATGCCGCGGCGATCGCTCTCTATCGTCGGTTGGGTTTTCGGGAAGTCGGCAAGCGTCCGGATTACTACAAGTCGCCCGATCGGGGGCCGACTGGGGCGCTTGTCATGCGCCGCGATCTTCGCTAGCCAGGGACCGCATGATCCCGAAAATCGAATCCGATTTCGGAGAGGATCATGCGCCAGAATTAAGGTGTTACAGCGTCCTTTGCGCGTCCAAGAGGACGCGCGGCGCTGTAATGGTAGGGCGATGATCAAGAAAATCAGGATTTTCCTGGCGCTGGGCCTCGTCGTCGCTGGGTCGCTGGTTTTCGTGCCGCTGCAGATCCTGTCGATGAAGACCGGTTGGTGGCCGGAAACCTTCATCCTCAAGATCTGGCACCGGCTGATCATCCGGGCGCTCGGCATGCGTATCCATGTCAGGGGGGCGCTGTCCGACAAACGCCCCTTGCTGGTTGCCTCGAACCACATCTCCTGGACCGACATCATGGTGCTGGGCTCCTTTGCCGATGTGAAATTCATCGCCCGAGCCGACATGGAAGGCTGGCCGCTGATCGGCATGCTGTCGAAACTGCAGCGCACTGTTTTCATCGAGCGCGAACGCAAGCGTTCGTCTGGCGATCAGGCCAGCGAGATCGCCAGACGCATGGCCAAGGGCGATGCCATGGTGCTGTTCGCCGAGGGTTCGACCGGTGACGGCAATGTCGTCCTGCCCTTCAAAAGCACCCTGTTCGGCGCCGCCTCGATGGCCATCTCCGAAGGCGCGGCCGAGCAGGTCTTCATCCAGCCCGTTGCGATCGCCTATACGCGCCTGCACGGCGTACCGCTCGGCCGCCGCCACCGCCCGATCGCAGCCTGGATCGGCGATGAGGACCTGATGCCGCATCTCAAGGTGCTGATGGCCGAGGGCGCGCTCGACGTCGAGGTGCATTTCGGCGAACCGATCGCCTTTGCCAAGGGTTCCAACCGCAAGGAAACGGCCAAGCTGATGGAAGGCCGGGTGCGCGAGATGATGCAGGCGGCCCTTACCGATCCGCTCCCGAGCCGCTGAACCCAGCGGCCCCAAGGCAGAATCGTCTGTTTTTTGTCACGGAAAGGCGTTAGAAGCCGCCGGATGGACTTGAACACGATTGAAAGCGACGACATCGGCACTGCGGCCGGACAGTCGGCGGCGAACGCCACGGCAGCCAAGAAGGTCTTCGTCAAGACCTATGGCTGCCAGATGAACGTCTATGATTCACAGCGCATGACCGATGCGCTGGTCGCTGACGGTTATACGGCGACCGATGCCATCGGCGAGGCCGATCTGGTGCTGCTCAACACCTGCCATATCAGGGAAAAAGCCGCCGAAAAGGTCTATTCCGAACTTGGCCGCATCCGCGACATGAAGGCGGAACGCGCAAGTGCCGGCCGCGAGATGCTGATCGGCGTCGCCGGCTGCGTGGCGCAGGCCGAGGGCGCCGAGATCATCCGGCGTTCGCCGGCCGTCGACCTGGTCATCGGTCCGCAGACCTATCACCGTCTCCCCGACGTGCTGGCACGGGTTCGCGGCGGCGAAAAGATCGTCGAAACCGAGTACGCCATCGAGGACAAGTTCGAGCATCTGCCGCAGCCCAAGCGTGCCGAGGTGATCAAGCGTGGCGTCACCGCCTTCCTCACCGTCCAGGAAGGCTGCGACAAGTTCTGCACCTTCTGCGTCGTGCCCTATACGAGAGGCTCGGAAGTGTCGCGGCCGGTGGCGCAGATCGTCGCCGAGGCCGAGCGGCTGGCCGAGGCCGGGGTGCGCGAGGTGACGCTGCTCGGCCAGAACGTCAACGCCTGGCATGGCCAGGGCGAGGCCAAAGGGGGCAAGACCGCGGAATGGGGTCTCGGGCGGCTGCTGTTCCGGCTGGCCGAAATCCCCGGCCTGGCGCGGCTGCGCTACACCACCAGCCATCCGCGCGACATGGACGACGAATTGATCGCCGCGCACCGCGACTTGGCCGCACTGATGCCCTATCTGCACCTGCCGGTGCAATCCGGGTCGGATCGCATTTTGAAGGCGATGAACCGCAGGCATACGGCCAAGGACTATCTGGCGCTGCTCGACCGCATCCGCGCCGCCCGCCCCGATATCGCGCTGTCGGGCGATTTCATCGTTGGTTTCCCCGGCGAGACGGAGGCCGATTTCGAGGCGACCATGGATCTGGTGCGCCAGGTGAATTATGCCTCGGCCTTCTCGTTCAAATATTCGCCGCGTCCCGGTACGCCCGGCGCCGAGATGTCCGACCACGTGCCGGAAGCGGTCAAGGACGACCGCTTACAGCGCCTGCAGGCATTGCTCTTGAAGCAACAGCAGGATTTCGGCTTGAGTTTGATCGGCAGCACCATAGATACGCTGATCGAGAAGCCCGGTCGTCAGGCCGGCCAGAAGGTCGGCCGCTCGCCTTGGCTGCAGCCAGTTATTGTTGATGAAAACGCCGGCGAAATCGGTGACATTATCAAGGTGCGAATCACGAAGACGGGCTACAACAGCCTGTTCGCCGAATTGGCCTGATGGTCTCGGCAGATGAGGAGAGACGGTTGAGCGCAGCGGAGCTGAAGAATCTGCCCCCGGTACCGGCATCCGGGGCTTCTGACATGGCGCACATCGTTTTGACTTTCGACAACAACAAGCTTGCCAGCGCCCTTTACGGCCAGTTCGACGAAAACCTGGCCCGGCTTGAGCAGAAGCTCGGCGTCGACATACGCTCGCGCGGCAACCAGCTGACCATCAAGGGATCCGCTTCGGCCGCCGAACAGGCGCGCCGCGCCTTGGACAATCTCTACGGCATCCTGCAGAAGGGCGTCGATATCAGCCAGTCCGATGTCGACGGGGCCGTGCGCATGGCTATCGCCGCCGACGACCAGCTCACGCTGCCGACATTGGAGCGCAAGGGCAAGGTCTCCGCCGCCCAGATCGCCACCCGCAAGAAGACCATCTATGCCCGCTCCCTGAATCAGGACGCCTACATGCGGGCGCTGGAGCGGTCGGAACTGGTGTTCGGCATCGGTCCAGCCGGCACCGGCAAGACCTATCTGGCAGTGGCGCATGCGGCGATGCTGCTGGAACGCGGCATGGTCGAGCGCATCATTTTATCGCGACCGGCTGTCGAGGCGGGCGAACGGCTGGGCTTCCTGCCGGGCGACATGAAGGAGAAGGTCGATCCCTATCTGCGGCCGCTCTATGACGCGCTCTACGACATGATGCCGGCCGACAAGGTCGAGCGCGCCATTGCCGCCGAAGTAATCGAAATCGCGCCGCTCGCCTTCATGCGCGGCCGCACGCTGGCGCACGCCGCCGTCATTCTCGACGAGGCTCAGAACACCACGCCGATGCAGATGAAGATGTTTCTCACCCGTCTCGGCGAGAACTCGCGCATGATCGTCACTGGCGATCCGACACAGATCGACCTTCCTCCGAGCACCAAGTCGGGCCTGGTCGAAGCCTTGCGTGTCCTCGACGGTGTGGCAGGCGCGGTAACCGTACGCTTCAACGATGTCGACGTCGTCCGCCATCCGCTGGTGGCGGAAATCGTCAGGGCCTATGATCGGGACGCCAAGCTGGCTCGTGGCCTCGGTGCCGAGAATTGATCTTGACGATGCGGCCTCATGCCTGATGACAACACATCCGGCGGCGGGAGCCTCCCGGTTCCCGTCGAGATCGATATATCGGTTGAAGCGGGCGACTGGCCCGATGAAGCAAGCCTGACGCGGCTGGTCGATCGCGCGGTTGACGCCGCCTTTGCCGAGACCGGTGCGGCGGGTCATTCCGAACTCAGCATTGTTTTTTCCGACGACGCCCATGTCCGTACGTTGAATGCCGGCTGGCGCGGCAAGGACAAGCCCACCAACGTCTTGTCTTTCCCGGCTTTTCCGCCGGCAAAAGGCGGCCCGCTGCCGCCGATGCTCGGCGACATCGTGCTTGCCGCCGAGACGGTGGCGCGCGAGGCGGCACTGGAAGACAAGCCGCTGGAGAACCATATCTGCCATCTCGTCATCCATGGCCTGCTGCATCTCATGGGCCATGATCACGAGACCGACGCGGAGGCCGAGGAGATGGAAGCCATCGAGCGCGCCGCGCTGGCAAGGCTTGCCATTCCCGATCCCTACGCGTAACTAAAAACGACCAATTGACCGGACGACGATGAACGACAAACCAGAGACTGCCGCCCGCCCCGATGTCGGCAGTGCGATCAAGGCTTCCGATACGTCGGAAGAGGGATCAGGTCCGAGTACCGTCACCCCTGGTGTTGCCAACACTGGCAGCGCGGCCATCGAGCCGTCGCCTGCCGGCCCCTCCCTGTTCAACCGCGTACTGGGCCTGTTCCGGCAACGCAACGGCACCAGCCTGCGCGAAGAGATCGCCGGCGCGCTCGCCGAGACGACGAGCGATGTCGAATCCTTCTCGCCTGGCGAGCGCGCCATGCTCAACAACATCCTGCGCCTGCGCGAGGTGCGCGTCGAGGACGTCATGGTGCCGCGCGCCGATATCGAGGCGGTCGAGATCGCCACGTCGCTCGGTGACTTGCTTGGCATGTTCGAACAATCCGGCCATTCCCGCATGCCGGTCTATTCCGAGACGCTCGACGACCCGCGCGGCATGGTCCATATCCGCGACGTGCTGGCCCATATCACCAAGCTGGCGCGCGTCAGGAAGGGCCGTGCGACCCGCAAAACGCCTGTCGCCACGGTTCTCGATCTCGCCCAGGTCGACCTCGCGCGCACCATCGGAGAGCTCAACCTGATCCGGCAGGTCCTGTTCGTGCCGCCGTCGATGCTTGCGTCCGACCTGATGGGCCGCATGCAGACGACGCGCACGCAGATGGCCCTGGTCATCGATGAATATGGCGGCACGGACGGCCTCGTCTCGCTCGAGGACATCGTCGAGATGGTGGTTGGCGACATCGAGGACGAGCACGACGACGACGAGCCGATGATCACCCAGACCGGCGACGGCGTGTTTATCGTCGATGGCAAGGCCGAGATCGACGAGGTCGCCAAGATGATCGGCGAGGATTTCGCCGCCGGTGAACATGGCGAGTATGTCGACACCATTGGCGGCATGATCTTCAACACGCTCGGCCGCGTGCCGGCGCGCGGCGAGGTGGTGCAGGCCATTCCCGGCTTCGAATTCCATGTGCTGGACGCCGATCCGCGCCGCGTCAAGCGCGTGCGCATCGTGCAGAGCCAGAAGGGCGAACGCCGCCGGCGGGTCACGGCGCGCACCGAACAGGCCTGAAAGCCTGCTGTCGCATGACGATCGAAGATCCGTTCAAGCACTCGGTCCTCGGCTCCGGCGTGTTTTACAAAGATCCACGCTCTGCCCTGGATTGGCTTGAAGCAGCCTTTGGCTTCGAGCGCAGCATGGTGGTCAGCAATGCCGAGGGAAAGCTGGTCCACGCCGAAATGCGGTTCGGCGATTGCTACCTCATTGTCGATTCTGAATGGGCCGATCATGTCGCGAGCCCCGCGTCGGTCCAGGGCAAGAACACGCAATCGGTCTATGTCAGGTTGAAAGACGGCCTGGATGCGCATTGCGAGCAGGCCCGCGCGGCCGGTGCTGCAATAATCCAGGAGCCGGCGGACCAGTTCTACGGCGAACGCCAGTATCGGGCGCGCGATCCCGAGGGCCATGTCTGGACGTTCACGCAACCGATGGGTTCTGTTTCTCGTGAAGAGGCCGAGCGGTTGGGTGGCCTGCGCATCGAAGGCTGGCACCGGTAGAGAGCGGCCGGTAACCACGCCGGCGTTTGGAGCGCGCGGCGCGGCCTGATAAATCTTAGCTCCTGATTCGCGCGACGGAAATACGCATGGAGCGCCTTGCCGGCCGGATAATTCTGCTTTGGGGTTGGCGGCGTTCGCTTGTGGCGTTTTTCGCTGGGGCGCTCACGGTTCTGGGCCAGGCGCCTTACGATTTCTTTGCCGCCTGTTTCATTTCGTTTCCGCTGCTGGTCTGGCTGCTCGATGGCGCGACCGGCGAAGCCTCCGGCAGCCTGTTGCGGCGCCTGCGGCCGGCTTTCGCCGTCGGCTGGTGGTT
This sequence comes from Mesorhizobium sp. B2-7-3, assembly GCF_006440715.1. Taxonomy (NCBI): domain Bacteria; kingdom Pseudomonadati; phylum Pseudomonadota; class Alphaproteobacteria; order Hyphomicrobiales; family Phyllobacteriaceae; genus Mesorhizobium; species Mesorhizobium sp. B2-7-3. The sequence goes on along the minus strand of NZ_VFTY01000004.1, from coordinate 143,609 downwards.
CGGCTTCGGTTATTTCCTCGCCGGCCTTTGGTGGATCGGCTCGGCGCTGCTGGTCGAGGCCGACGACTTTGCCTGGGCGCTGCCGTTCGCGGTGGTCGGCATTCCCTTCGCGCTCGCATTTTTCTACGGCTTCGCAACGGTGGTCGCGCGGCTCCTGTGGAGCAGCGATATCGGCCGTATCGCTGCCCTTGCCTCCGGTTTTGCGCTGGCGGAGTGGCTGCGCGGCTTCCTGTTCACCGGTTTCCCCTGGAACGCCATCGGCTACGCGGCGATGCCGGTGCCGCTTTTGATGCAGAGCGTCTCGGTGACCGGCATGATCGGCATGAACGCGCTCGCGGTTTTCCTTTTCGCGCTGCCGGCGCTGCTGGCGGCGCGTCGGCATCTTCGGCTGGGCGCCGCGCTGTTTGTCGTGCTCGCCGCCGCCCATGTCGGCTTTGGCTATGTCAGGCTCAACGCCCCCGAAAAGCCGGCGACGCGCAGTCTCGATGTCCGCATCGTCCAGCCGGCCGTGGATCTGTCGGAAAAATGGGATGCCTCGGTGCGCGACCGCATCTTCGCCACCTTGCTGGGCCTCTCCGCAAAGGCACCGGACCCAGGTCACGAAAAACCGCAATTGATTCTCTGGCCGGAAACCTCGGTACCGTTCCTTTTCACGGAGCGCCCTGACGCCTTGACGGCGCTGGGCGACATGCTGGGCGACGGGCAGATGCTGATCGCCGGCGTCGTGCGTGAGGAGGGCGGCTCGGCGGCCAGCGCCGACAGCCGCTACTACAACTCCGTGGTGGCGATCAACGACAAGGGCGAGATCGCCGACGCCGTGGACAAGGTTCATCTGGTGCCGTTCGGCGAGTACCTGCCTTTCGCCGACCTGCTCGCTCGTTTCGGCATCGAACAGCTCGTCGCCGGGCCGCTGACGTTCACGGCCGGCAACGGGCGTCATGCCATCACGCTTCCGGGCGGCATTCGTGCCCTGCCATTTATCTGTTATGAGGTGATCTTTCCCGATCTGGTGGCAGTTGACGCTACGTCATCGCAGCTTATTGTGAACGTTACCAACGATGCATGGTTCGGCGACACGCCGGGACCGTATCAGCATTTCAGGCAGGCCCAGATTCGCGCGGTGGAGAATGGATTGCCCTTGTTGCGTGCTGCCAACAACGGCATCTCGGCCGTGGTCGACGCCCGTGGCCGCGTCGTCGACGCCCTTGCGATCGACGCGCGCGGAGCCATCGATGTGAAGGTGCCTGTTTCCGCACAGACGGTCATTTCGTCCAGCCAGCGGCGCATTAACGGAATGCTGATCATGTTGCTGTTTGCGCTTGTAGGGGGGCTGTTGAACGTAAGGCAAAAGCTACGGGTGAATTGACAGCTGGCACATTAGAAACTCATACTGTACCGCCTGAAAATTTCTCGAAGCTGGTGGATCGTTCTGTTGGGGCAGTCGCCTCCGGCTTTCTTTGGGCAGGAAAAAATCACAAAGCCGAAAAAATTCGGCGAGGAAAAAATGACAGAAGAAAACAAGAAGAAACCCAATCCCATCGATATTCACGTGGGAAGCCGGGTCCGGCTTCGCCGCAATATGCTCGGAATGAGCCAGGAAAAGCTGGGCGAGAATCTCGGCATCACGTTCCAACAAATCCAGAAATATGAAAAGGGCACCAATCGCGTCGGTGCCAGCCGCCTGCAGGCGATTGCCTCCATACTCGGCGTGCCTGTCGCCTTCTTTTTCGAGGATGCGCCAGGCCAGGAATTGACCGCCAACCGCGGCTTTGCCGAGGATAGTTCGATGGCTTTCGCTGTCGAGTTCTGCGGCAGTCCCGAAGGACTTCAGCTCAACCGGGCCTTTGTCAAGATCGCCGACGTCAAGGTACGCCGCAGGATCATTGACCTGGTGAAATCGCTCGCCGAGGACGATCTCGACTGATCCGCAATGCGCTTTGCGCCGGCGGCATGCGCCGCCGGTGGCACAAGATATCGCCTCCGACATTCAGGCCAGAGCCGCGGCAGCGCTTGACGAGCAGCGCTTTGCCCCGCTAACACGTGGCGCGCCAAAATCGGCAGCCTGCCGATCGTTTTTCAAGAGGGGACACCCGTGACGCGGCAGAACTACTTCTTTACCTCGGAATCCGTAGCCGAGGGCCATCCCGACAAAGTCTGTGACCGCATCTCCGACGAAATCGTCGATCTGGTCTATCGTGAAGCCAAAAAGACCGGCATGGACCCATGGAAAGTCCGTGTCGCCTGCGAGACGCTCGCGACCACCAACCGAGTCGTCATCGCCGGTGAAGTGCGCGTTCCCGAGACGTTGTTGAAGAAGGACAAGGCCGGCAACATCCTCAAGGATGCCGCGGGCCACCCCGTCGTCAACCCGGCGAAGTTCAAATCCGTCGCCCGCAAGGCGATCCGTGAGATCGGCTACGAGCAGGCCGGCTTTCACTGGAAGACGGCCAAGATCGAGGTCCTGCTGCATGGCCAGTCGCCTGATATTGGCCAGGGCGTCGACAATGCGGCCGACCGTCAGGGCGAGGAAGGTGCCGGCGACCAGGGCATCATGTTCGGCTATGCCTGCCGCGAGACGCCGGACCTGATGCCGGCGCCGATCTACTACAGCCACAAGATTCTCGAACTGCTGGCAGCGGCCCGCCACGAAAACAACGGTGAGGCCGGCAAGCTCGGGCCGGACGCGAAAAGCCAGGTCACCGTCCGCTATGTCGACGGCAAGGCCGCCGAGGCGACGCAGATCGTCCTGTCGACCCAGCATCTGGATTCAAGCTGGGATTCCAAGAAGGTCCGCAAGGTGGTGGAACCTTATATCCGCGAGGCATTGGGCGACCTCAAGATCGCTGACGATTGCATGTGGTACATCAACCCGACCGGCAAGTTCGTCATCGGCGGTCCGGATGGCGATGCAGGCCTGACCGGCCGCAAGATCATCGTCGACACCTATGGCGGCGCAGCCCCCCATGGCGGCGGCGCCTTTTCCGGCAAAGATACCACCAAGGTCGACCGGTCGGCTGCCTATGCGGCGCGCTACCTGGCCAAGAATGTCGTGGCGGCGAAGCTCGCCGATCGCTGCACCATCCAGCTTTCCTACGCCATCGGTGTCGCCCAGCCGCTATCGGTCTATGTCGACCTGCACGGCACCGGCAAGGTCGACGAGGCAAAGCTCGAGGACGCGCTGCGCAGCGTGATGGACCTGTCGCCGTCAGGCATCCGCCGTCATCTCGACCTCAACAAGCCGATCTACGCCAAGACGTCGTCTTACGGCCATTTCGGCCGCAAGGCTGGCCGTGACGGGTCTTTCTCCTGGGAAAGGACCGATCTGGCCAAAGCGCTCAAGGATGCTGTCGCGGCCTGAGGGCGGCGGCAGGACTGGCGCCAGTCGATGAGTGACGCGGACAGGCCAAGCCGCATGACCGAAGCCTTCTTCGGTCGTCGGCGCGGCAAGCCCGTGCGCCCGCAGCAGGCTGCGGCGCTGGAAAGCGGGCTTGGCAAATACCGGCTCGATCTGACGGCCGAGGCACCACCGGACCTGCGCGTCCTGTTTGAAGCAGAGGTTTCGGCGGTTCGGCTCGAGATCGGCTTTGGCGGCGGTGAACATCTCCTGCATCGCGCCATCGAGGCGCCCGCGACAGGCTTCATAGGCGTCGAGCCCTTCGTCAACGGCATGGCCAAGATGATGATGGCGGTGCGGGCAGCGCCGCTGGCCAATCTCAGGGTCTACGACGACGACGCCACCCAGTTGCTTGACTGGTTGCCGCCGGCCTCGCTCGACGGCATCGATCTTCTCTATCCCGATCCCTGGCCGAAGAAAAAACACTGGAAGCGGCGTTTCGTCAGTCCGGTCAATCTCGATCGTTTCGCACGCGTCCTGAAACCCGGCTCGAAATTCCGCTTTGCGTCCGACATCGACACTTATGTGAACTGGACCTTGCTGCATTGCCGGGCGCATGGCGCTTTCGCATGGCAGGCTGCGGAAGCGGCGGACTGGCATCGCTCCTATGAGGGCTGGCCCGGCACGCGCTATGAGGCAAAGGCCATTCGCGAGGGGCGCCGGCCGGCCTATCTGACTTTCGTCAGGACCTAGGTCCGCCCAACCGACAACCTGCCGGGAGGACGGGGTCGAATGCCTGTTGGAGTCAGAAACGACCGATCCTGTTGAATACGGCCGGATCCATACCGAGGTTTCGCAGGTCGTCGGCTCTGGGCTTGCGCCCTGCTTCCACGGCGCGAGACGCGGCAACGGCGCTGCCGAATGAGGTGAACAGATCGCCCAAGGCGGAGAATATCCTGCGGTTGCTCATGGTCTTGTCCTTTCGCGCGCCAGCGCGCCAATTCAATTCGTTTGATGGCTAACAAATAAGAGCGCGCCGCCGGCTCTCACAGGCGGATTGCCGCATGGCGGCCATGCGCCTGGAACAACCCTGAACCCACAGGCTTTCGTCCGGCCGGGACTGCGGACTTGAAACACGAACCGTGTTCGTTTATATCAGCCTCAAATTCTTGGTCGGTATGACGAAGAGTGGGTCCACCCGGTCCCGCTCTTTTTTATTACCTGCCGATAGGTTCGAGACCAACGATAGGCAACGATGACTGGAACGGCAAACGAAGGTGACGATCGCATCATCCGCGAAAGCGGCATCGATGCGCGCATTGCGCTGATCGTCCAGCCGGTGCTGCGCGGCATCGGCTTTCGCCTCGTGCGCGTGCATCTGTCCGGCCAGAACGGGCTGACGCTGCAGATCATGGCCGAGCGTGAGGACGGCACCATGACCGTCGAGGATTGCGAAGAGGTCAGCCGCGCGGTGTCGCCGGCGCTCGACGTCGATGATCCGATCGAAAAGGCCTATCACCTCGAAGTCTCTTCGCCCGGCATCGACCGGCCTCTGGTGCGCAAATCGGATTTCGTGACCTGGACCGGTCATCTGGTGAAGATGGAAACATCGGTCGTCGTCGCCGACCGCAAGCGCTTCAAGGGCAAGATCGCCGAAGCCGGTGAGAACGACGTGCTGATCGAGCGCGACAAGGCGGCCTATGGCGAGGAGCCGACAGTGCGCGTGCCCTACGATGCCATTGCCGATGTCAGGCTGATCCTGACCGACGACCTCATTCGCGAAGCGTTGTCCAAGGACAACAGGGAGCGCAAGGAAGCCAAGAGACGCCGCGGTGAACCGGACGACGATGTGTCCGAGGGTACGGAACCGGACGCCACGGAAGAACACGAACAGGAAATTTGATTGAGCTGCCGGGCGCAAAGGTCCGGCGAACAGGCTCGGGAGAAAGAACATGGTTGTAAGCGCCAACAGACTTGAACTGCTGCAGATCGCCGATGCGGTCGCGCGTGAGAAGTCGATCGACAAGTCGATCGTCATCGCCGCCATGGCCGATGCGATCCAGAAGGCGGCGCGTTCGCGTTATGGCCAGGAGACCAACATTCGCGCCGACATCAACCCGAACACCGGTGAGATGAAGCTGCAGCGGCTGATGGAAGTGGTCGAGAAGGTCGACGATTACGCCACCCAGATCGCCATTTCCTCGGCACGCGAGCGCAATCCCGACGCCCAGCTTGGCGATTTCATCGCCGAACTGCTGCCGCCGATGGATTTCGGCCGCATCGCCGCCCAGTCTGCCAAGCAGGTCATCGTGCAGAAGGTGCGCGAGGCCGAGCGTGACCGCCAGTATGACGAATACAAGGACCGCATCGGCGAGATCGTCAACGGCACGGTCAAGCGCGTCGAATATGGGAACGTCATCGTCGATCTCGGCCGTGGCGAGGCGATCATCCGCCGCGACGAGCTGATCCCGCGCGAAAACTACAAATATGGCGATCGCGTGCGTGCCTATGTCTACGACGTGCGGCGCGAGCAGCGCGGCCCGCAGATATTCCTGTCGCGCACCCATCCGCAGTTCATGGCCAAACTCTTCACCATGGAAGTGCCGGAGATCTATGACGGCATCATCGAGATCAAGTCGGTCGCCCGCGACCCGGGCTCGCGCGCCAAGATCGCCGTCATTTCGCGTGACAGCTCGATCGATCCGGTCGGCGCCTGCGTCGGTATGCGCGGCAGCCGCGTCCAGGCCGTCGTCGGCGAATTGCAGGGCGAGAAGATCGACATAATTCCGTGGTCGCCTTCGGCGGCCTCCTTCATCGTCAATGCGCTGCAGCCGGCGGAAGTCGCCAAGGTCGTGCTCGACGAGGATGCGGAGCGTATCGAAGTGGTGGTTCCCGACGATCAGCTGTCGCTGGCCATCGGCCGCCGCGGCCAGAATGTGCGCCTTGCCTCGCAGCTCACCGGCTGGGACATCGACATCCTGACCGAGGCCGAGGAATCCGAGCGCCGCCAGAAGGAATTCGTCGAGCGCTCGGCGCTGTTCATGGAAGCCCTCGATGTCGACGAGATGGTCGGCCAGGTGCTGGCCTCGGAAGGCTTCACCAGCGTCGAGGAAGTCGCCTATGTCGATGCCGGCGAGATCGCCTCGATCGACGGCTTCGATGAGGATACAGCCTCGGAAATCCAGACCCGCGCCCGCGAATATCTGGAGAAGATCGAGGCCGAGCACGACGAGAAGCGCAAGGCGCTGGGCGTTTCGGATGATCTGCGCGAACTCCCCGGCGTCACCACCGCCATGATGGTGACGCTCGGCGAGGATGGCGTGAAGACGATCGAGGATTTCGCCGGCTATGCCGCCGACGACCTCACCGGCTGGAAGGAACGCAAGGACGGCGAGACCAAGGTCTATCCCGGCGTGCTGGCCAATCACGGCGTTTCGCGCGCCGATGCCGAGCAGATGGTTCTGGCCGCTCGCCTCAAGGCCGGCTGGATCACCGAAGACGAGCTTGCGGCCGAAGAAGAAACGGCCGACGAAGCCGTTGGTGCGTGAGGTGAAACCGCATCGCACACAACCCGCCCTTGGACGAGATGAACGATCGCACCTGCATCGTCACCCGCAAACAGGCCGAACCGGATGAACTGATCCGGTTCGTCGTCGGCCCGGATTCGGCCGTCGTTCCCGATCTCAAGAGAAATCTGCCCGGCCGTGGTTGCTGGGTGAGTGCGGACCGCCTACATATCGACAAGGCGGCGGCCAAGAACCTTTTTGCCCGCGCCTTCAAGGCACAGGTGGTCGTGCCGCCCGATCTCGGCGGCATGGTCGACGGGCTGCTTTCCAGATCCGCCCTCGGTATGCTGGGTCTTGCCCGCAAGGCAGGCTCGATTTCGCTAGGCGCCACCAAGGTCGAGAGCGCGGTGCGCGGCGGACTGGCGCTTTTCGTGCTCCACGCGACCGAAGCGTCCGAGGATGGCGTGCGCAAGATCAGCCAGGCGCGGCGGGCGACCGTCCATATCGGCGGCCCCTCCATCCTTGCCTACAAACTTTTCTCCGAGGCCGAGTTGAGCTTGGCATTGGGGGGTACAAATGTGATACATGCTGCCGTCCTCGCGGGAGACGCGGGTAAGGCGGTCCAGAAGCGCATGGTTGCGCTCGACCGATATCGGGGCGGTACCCCGGACGATCTTGCAATGCTTGCGGCCGTTGCTGACGAAGATGATGCCGCAGAGGATATGGAATGAGCGATACGAAATCGGGCGACGACAAGACGTTGAGTGTTACACCGAAGAAGACCTTGACGCTGAAGCGCCCCGGCATGGAACAGGGCACCGTGCGCCAGAACTTCTCGCACGGCCGTACCAAGTCGGTCGTGGTCGAGACTAAGAAGCGCAAGTTCTCGCTGCCCGGCGACAAGCCGGAGCCGGCCGCGGCTCCGCCTGCGCCCGTCTTCACGCCGAAGCCGGCGGTCGTGGCGGCACCTGTCGTCCAGGAAGCGCCCAAGGCGCCACCTCCGCCGCCGGCTCCGGTCGAGCGCAGCGGCATGGTGCTGAACGAATTGTCGCGCAGCGAGATGGAAGCGCGCCGCAGGGCGCTCGAGGGCTCGAAGGTCCGCGAGGTCGAAGACCGTCAGCGGGCCGCTGAGGACGCCAAGCGCCGCGCCGAGGACGAAGAGCGCCGCAAGCGCGAACGTGAGGATTCGGCGCGCCGCCAGGCCGAGGAAGAGGCACGGTTGCAGACCGAGGCCGAATCGCGCCGCCGCGCCGAGGAAGAGGCGCGCCGCCGCGCACCGCAAGCCGCCGAGTTGGCGACCGCCGACGAGGAGGAAGAGGTCAAGCCGAAGCGGGCGACCGCCGGCGCACCGGTGCGCCGCCTGGTCACGCCCGAAGTGGCGCGCCCGGCAAAGCCCACCAAGAGCGAGGAAGACCGCCGCCGTGGCAAGCTGACACTGAACTCCGCGCTGTCCGACGAGGATGCCCGGGCTCGTTCGCTGTCGTCGATGCGTCGCCGCCAGGAAAAATTCAAGCGCGCGATGCACAACGAGCCGCGCGAGAAGGTCATGCGCGAAGTGATCCTGCCCGAGACCATCACCATCCAGGAACTGGCGCAGCGCATGTCGGAGCGTGCTGTCGACCTGGTCAAGTATTTCATGAAGCAGGGCCAGATCCTGAAGCCAGGCGACGTCATCGACGCCGACACGGCCGAGCTGGTCGCCACCGAATTCGGTCATACGGTCCGCCGCGTTGCCGAGTCCGACATCGAGGAAGGCCTGTTCAACATCGCCGACAATGCCGAGGACCTGGTGTCGCGTCCGCCGGTCGTGACCATCATGGGCCACGTCGACCACGGCAAGACCTCGCTGCTCGATGCGATCCGCAATGCCAATGTCGTTTCCGGCGAGGCCGGCGGCATCACCCAGCATATCGGCGCCTATCAGGTCGAGAAGAACGGTCAGAAGATCACCTTCATCGACACGCCCGGCCACGCCGCTTTCACGGCGATGCGCGCCCGTGGCGCCCAGGCGACCGACATCGCCATCCTGGTGGTCGCGGCCGACGACAGCGTCATGCCGCAGACGATCGAATCGATCAGCCACGCCAAGGCGGCCGGCGTTCCGATCATCGTGGCGATCAACAAGATCGACAAGCACGACGCCGATCCGCAGAAGGTGCGTTCCGAACTGTTGCGCCATGAGGTCTTCGTCGAATCCATGGGCGGTGAAGTGCTGGACGTCGAAGTGTCGGCGACCAAGGGCACCAATCTCGACAAGCTGCTCGAGGCGATCCTGCTGCAGGCCGAAATCCTCGACCTCAAGGCCAACCCCGACCGTACCGCCGAGGGCGTCGTCATCGAGGCGCAGCTCGATAAGGGCCGTGGTCCCGTCGCCACCGTTCTGGTGCAGACCGGCACCTTGATGCCGGGCGACATCCTCGTCGCCGGCAATGAGTGGGGCCGCGTGCGCGCTCTGGTCAACGATCGCGGCGAGCAGATCAAGGAAGCACCGCCGGCGATGCCGGTCGAGGTGCTCGGCCTTCAGGGAACGCCGCAGGCTGGCGACCGCTTCGCCGTGGTCAACAACGAGGCCCGTGCCCGCGAGATCACCGAATATCGCCAGCGTCTGGCGCGCGAGAAGGCGGTGGCCAGGCATGCCGGCCAGCGCGGCTCGCTCGAACAGATGATGTCGCAGTTGCAGACGAGCGGGCTGAAGGAATTCCCGCTGGTCATCAAGGGCGACGTGCAGGGTTCGATCGAGGCGATCAATGCCGCGCTCGACAAGCTTGGGACCGACGAGGTTCGTGCGCGCATCGTTCATTCCGGCGCCGGCGCCATCACCGAAAGCGACGTCTCGCTGGCGGAAACGTCTGGCGCGGCGATCATCGGCTTCAACGTTCGCGCCAATGTGCAGGCACGTGCCGCGGCCGCGGCCGCGGGCATCGAGATCCGCTATTATTCGATCATCTACAACCTCGTGGATGACGTGAAGGCGGCTCTGTCGGGCCTGCTCTCGCCGGAGCGTCGCGAGACCTTCATCGGCAATGCCGAGATCCTCGAAATCTTCGACATCACCAAGGTCGGCAAGATCGCCGGCTGCCGTGTCACCGAAGGCAAGGTCGAGCGTGGTGCGGGCGTACGCTTGATCCGCGACAACGTCGTCATCCACGAAGGCACGCTGAAGACCCTGAAGCGCTTCAAGGACGAAGTTTCGGAAGTCCCGGGCGGCCAGGAGTGCGGCATGGCCTTCCAGAACTACGAGGACATGCGCGTCGGCGACGTCATCGAGTGCTTCCGCGTCGAGATGGTGACCCGCACACTCTGAGGTCGAGTGACTTGTCGATATCGGGCGGTGGTCGAAAGACCGCCGCCCCAAGCCTGTTGACCACAAGCCTGTTGAGAATAATCATTTGAGACATGCGGCACGGTCCCATCCCGCGCCTCACGCTTTCAGGATCGAGAAAAATGCCCCGTTCCACCACATCAAGCCCATCCCAGCGCATGTTGCGCGTCGGTGAACAGGTGCGCCATGCGCTCTCGGAAACCCTGCAGCGCGGGGACATCATCGACCCGTTGATTGAAAATACCGTCGTTTCGGTGTCGGAAGTGCGGATGTCGCCGGATCTCAAGATCGCCACAGCCTTCGTTTCTCCGCTCGGCGCAAAGGATACCGACGCGGTGATCGAAGCGCTGAACAAGCATGCCAAGTTCGTGCGCGGCCGCGTCTCCGGCGCGCTCCGGCAGATGAAGTACATGCCGGAGTTCCGTTTCCGGCTGGATACGTCCTTCGACAATTTCGCCAGGATCAACGACCTGCTGAAGTCACCCGAAGTGGCACGCGACCTGGATAGCGACGACAACAAGGAAGAAGAATAATGGGGCGTCGCGGCAAGAAGAAGGGCCGGCCGGTCTCCGGCTGGGTGGTGCTGGACAAGCCGGTCGGTATGGGCTCGACCGAGGCCGTCTCCAAGATCAAATGGCTGTTCCAGGCCGAAAAGGCCGGCCATGCCGGCACGCTCGACCCTCTTGCCTCCGGCATGCTGCCGATCGCGCTCGGCGAGGCCACCAAGACCGTGCCCTACGTGCAGGACGGCGCCAAGATCTATCGTTTCACCGTTGCCTGGGGACAGGAGCGGTCGACCGATGACCTCGAAGGTCCGGTGACGAAAGAGGCCGATCAGCGTCCATCGGAAGCCGATATCCGGGTGTTGCTGCCGAAATACACCGGCGTCATTATGCAGACGCCACCGCAATTTTCCGCGATCAAGATCGCGGGTGAACGCGCCTACGACCTCGCCCGCGAAGGCGAGACGGTCGACATACCGCCGCGCGAGATCGAGATCGGCCGGCTCGACATTGTCGAGCACAAGCCGGACCAGACGATTTTCGAGGTCGAATGCGGCAAGGGCACTTATGTGCGTTCGCTGGCCCGCGACATGGGCCGCGACCTCGGCTGCTTCGGCCATATCAGCGAACTGCGCCGGGTCGAGGTCGAGCCGTTTACGCCAGAGGACTTCGTCACCATCGCCGAACTCGAGGCCGCGCGCTTCGGCGCGCAAGGTGACGATAAACCGGATCCGGAGGCAGATGCCGCGGACGCAGTGGAGATGCCTATCGATTTCGGCGCCATCGACGGGCTTCTCGTCGACACCTCGGCGGCGCTCGACTGCCTGCCGCAGATCGCGATCAGCGACGATGCCGCGACCAAGATCCGCCTCGGCAATCCGGTCATCATTCGTGGCCGTGACGCGCCGGTGGAGGCGGAAGAAGCCTGTGCGACGGCGCGCGGCAAGCTCGTCGCCATCGGCGCTATCGAGCAAGGCATGTTCAAGCCCAAGCGGGTCTTTGCCGGGTGATCGGTCTGATCGCCATGGCGGTATAGGACAAGCAGGTTCGACGGGTGGTGGCATGGCAAAGGCCGAGGTGGTGAAAAAACGGGCGCCGGTGAAGACGAGACGGCCTCCGGTTGGCGCCTCGCCCGGCACGCTGATCGCCGATCCGGCGGCGCGGCGCTCCGAACTGCGGCTGACCTTGATCTCGCCGCAGAAGTTCAAGACCATCGAGAACGCCAGCATCGACGACGTCGAGGTCAGTTGCCGGAAATGGCCCGTCATCTGGCTCGACTGCACCGGCCTTGCCAACATCCAATTGATCGAGGAGATCGGCCGCATCTTCAGCCTGCATCCGCTGGCGCTGGAGGATGTCGTCAACACCGGCCAGCGGCCGAAAGTCGACTTCTTCGAGGATCACGCCTTCGTCGTCATGCGCATGATCGACGATGTCACGTCGCATCGCTATGAGCAGATCGCTCTCTTCCTCGGCGAGAACTTCGTCGTCACCTTCCAGGAGCGCGAGGGCGATCCGTTCGATCCGGTGCGCAAGCGCATCGAGAGTTCGGCCCCCAACCGGTTGCGCACGCGCGGCGCCGACTATCTCGCCTATGCGCTGATCGACGCCATCGTCGACAGCTATTTTCCGCCGATCGAGGCTGCCGGCGACCTGGTCGACAGCATTGAGGACCAGATGCTGCATTCGACGCACAAGCACCAGATGCGGCAGCTGCACGAATTGCGGCGCGATGCCAATGTTTTGAAAGGCGTGCTGTGGCCCATGCGCGATGCCCTGGCAACGCTGATCCGCAACGACGTGGCCTATGTCACAGCCGAGACCAAGGTCTTCCTCAACGACACGCTCGACCATTCGCTCAGGCTGATAGAGCTGGTCGAGACCCAGCGCGACATGCTGACCGGCCTGATCGAAATGCATCTGTCGCTGAGCCAGGCCCGCACCAACGATGTCATCTCCTATCTCACCATCGTTTCGGTCATCTTCATGCCGCTCACCTTCCTGGTCGGCATCTGGGGCATGAACTTCGACCCCGCCAGCTCGCCATGGAATATGCCGGAGCTGAAGGCGTACTACGGCTATCCCTTGTCTCTGCTGTTCATGGCTGCCGTCGCTGTCGGGCTGATTGCATTCTTCAAATGGAAGAAATGGCTTTGACCGGGTTTAAACCTGTCATTTGAGCCTCAAAAGCCGGCTTGTGAATTGGGCTGGTGTTTTTCTGGGAATTGCACTATATGCGCCGCAGCATAGCGCCTTGACGCTTTGCATGCACGGCCCCTGCTGGACGACATCCCGGCTGTGGGCGACCCGTTTCCTCAAACAGATAAGGAAAAACACGATGTCGATTACTGCCGAGCGCAAACAGGAATTGATGGGTGAATTCGCAACCGCCAAGGGCGATACCGGGTCTCCGGAAGTCCAGGTGGCCATCCTTTCCGAGCGCATCAAGAACCTGACCGACCATTTCAAGGACCACAAGAAGGATAACCATTCCCGCCGTGGTCTGCTCGCTCTCGTGTCCCAGCGCCGCAGCCTGCTTGATTATCTCAAGCGCAAGGACGACTCGCGCTATCAGACACTGATCGAGAAGCTCGGTCTGCGCCGTTGACGAATTGACCGGCGGGCTTTCTTCGGAGAGCCCGCCGGTCGCGCATTCTGCCAGTCGCACAGGCTGGCCAGACCCGGTTTCGAACGTGCAAAGGGCCGCTCGAAACCGCCCATGGACGGTCATGGGGCAGGATTGCAGGACGCTCGCGCGCTTGTCGCGCCTAAATCACCCGAGCTTCCCGTTGTCTTGCCCGTGGCTGCCCGAGAAAGGAAGCCAGGCAAAGGGCATCCGCGCACCGTGAAACGGCGCGGCCCTTTCCGCTTATTAAGGACAAGACATGTTCAATCACCACAAAGTGGAAATCGAATGGGGCGGTCGTCCGCTCATCCTGGAGACCGGCAAGATCGCGCGCCAGGCCGACGGCGCGGTGCTCGCCACCTACGGCGAGACCAAGGTTCTCGCCACCGTCGTTTCGATGAAGGAGCCCAAGCCCGGTCTCGACTTCTTTCCGCTGACCGTCAATTACCAGGAAAAGACCTATGCCGCCGGCAAGATCCCGGGCGGCTATTTCAAGCGCGAAGGCCGTCCGAGCGAGAAGGAAACGCTGGTTTCCCGTCTCATCGACCGCCCGATCCGCCCGCTCTTCGCCGCCGGCTACAAGAACGACACGCAGATCGTCGTCACCGTCGTCCAGCACGATCTCGAAAATGACCCGGACATCCTGTCGATCGTCGCCACCTCGGCGGCCCTGACCCTGTCGGGCGTTCCCTTCATGGGCCCGATCGGCGGCGCGCGCGTCGGCTACATCAATGGCGAATATGTGCTGAACCCGCATGTCGACGAGATGCAGGAGTCCAAGCTCGACCTCATCGTCGCCGGCACCACCGATGCCGTGCTGATGGTCGAGTCGGAAGCCAAGGAACTCGGCGAAGAGCTGATGCTCGGCGCTGTCATGTTCGGCCACAAGGGTTTCCAGCCGGTCATCGACGCCATCATCAAGCTGGCGGAAGTTGCCGCCAAGGAGCCGCGCGACTTCACCGCGCCGGATTATTCCGCGCTTGAGGCCGAGATGTTGAAGATCGTCGGCGACGAGCTCAGCAATGCCTACAAGAACGTCGACAAGCAGAAGCGCTACGCCGCCGTCGACGCCGTCAAGGCGAAGGTCAAGGCCGCGTTTGCCCCGGCTGAAGGCGAGGACGCAAAGTACACCTCCGAACAGATCGGCTCGGTATTCAAGGAATTGCAGGCGAAGGTCGTTCGCTGGAACATCCTCGACACTGGCGCGCGCATCGATGGCCGCGATTTGAGCACGGTTCGCAAGATCGTCTCCGAAGTCGGCGTCCTGCCGCGCACCCATGGTTCGGCGCTGTTCACCCGCGGCGAGACCCAGGCGCTGGTGGTTGCCACGCTCGGCACCGGCGAGGATGAGCAGTACGTCGATTCCTTGACCGGCATGTACAAGGAGAAGTTCCTCCTTCACTACAACTTCCCTCCCTACTCCGTCGGTGAGACGGGCCGCATGGGTTCGCCGGGCCGCCGCGAAATCGGCCATGGCAAGCTCGCCTGGCGCGCCATCCGTCCGATGCTGCCCTCCGCCGACCAGTTCCCCTACACGCTGCGCGTGGTCTCGGAGATCACCGAGTCCAACGGCTCGTCCTCGATGGCTACCGTCTGCGGCACCTCGCTGGCGCTGATGGATGCCGGCGTGCCGCTGGCCAAGCCGGTGGCCGGTATCGCCATGGGCCTGATCAAGGAAGGCGAGCGCTTTGCCGTGCTCTCCGACATCTTGGGCGACGAGGATCACCTCGGCGACATGGACTTCAAGGTTGCCGGCACCGAAGGCGGCATCACCTCGCTGCAGATGGACATCAAGATCGACGGCATCACCGAGGAGATCATGAAGATCGCCCTTGGCCAGGCCAAGGACGGTCGCCTGCATATCCTCGGCGAGATGTCCCATGCCCTGACCGGCGCCCGCCCTGAACTCGGCGAGTTCGCGCCGCGCATCGAGGTCATGCACATCCCGACCGACAAGATCCGCGACGTCATCGGTTCGGGCGGCAAGGTCATCCGCGAGATCGTCGAGAAGACCGGCGCCAAGATCAACATCGAGGACGACGGCACGGTCAAGATCGCTTCGTCGAACGCCAAGGAGATCGAGGCGGCGAAGAAGTGGATCCACACCATCGTCGCCGAGCCGGAAGTCGGCGAGATCTACGAAGGCACGGTCGTCAAGACCGCCGACTTCGGCGCCTTCGTCAACTTCTTCGGTCCGCGTGACGGCCTCGTCCACATCTCGCAGCTTGCCAACGACCGGGTCGCCAAGACCTCGGACGTCGTCAAGGAAGGCGACAAGGTCTGGGTCAAGCTGATGGGCTTCGACGAGCGCGGCAAGGTCCGCCTGTCGATGAAGGTCGTCGACCAGGCCACCGGCAAGGAAATCGCCCGCGACAAGAAGACCGAAGGCGAAGAAAACGCCGCCTGAGGCCTCTGACGGAAAAATCGAAGCGGGCGCGGCTTATGTCGCGCCCGCTTTTGTTTATGGAGCACGGCCATGTCCGCTGAAGCGTTGAAGACGCTTTTTCATCCATTCGAGGCCGAGGCTCTTTCCCCGCCGGGCAGGGACGAGCGCATTCTCTTCCTTGGCGCCGAACCCGGCCTGCGCTTGCCACAAGGCTTCGAGGCTACGCTGCATCTCGTACAGGGCTTTCGCCCGTATTTCCGCGCTTTGCAGGCGGTTGGCTTCACGGTCACGCCGCGATCGGCTGGTGAGGATTTCGATGCAGTGCTTGTGCTCGCCGGCCGCCATCGCGGCGAAAACGAACTGCGCATCGCCGAGGCTCTCGAGCGGGTGGCGGAGGGCGGATTGATCGTCATTGCCGGTGGCAAGGAGGATGGCATCGCAAGCCTGCGTAAGCGCGTCGGCGATCTTGTTCTCCTTGATAGCCACATGCCAAAATATCACGGCATTGCCTTCTGGCTGCGTCGTCCGGTTGATGTGCAAGCCGCCGCCGCGCTTCGCGCCGCCAATCCCGACTTGCTTGTTGAGGACCGGTTCCGCACCGCACCCGGCATGTTCTCCTTCGACCGCGTCGATGCCGGTTCGAAACTGCTGGTCGACAATCTGCCCGGTGATTTGCGTGGCACCGCGGCCGATTTCTGCGCCGGCTGGGGCTATGTGGCGGCCGAGATGGCTGCCCGCTGTCCGGGCTTGTCGGCCCTCGATCTTTACGAAGCCGATTTCGATGCGCTGGAGGCCGCCAGGGGCAACCTTGCCAACACCGTGGCGCAGGGCTTCTTCTGGACGGATCTGCTGGCCGAGCCTGTCGAGCGCCGCTACGACGTCATCGCAATGAACCCACCCTTCCACCGCAGCCGTGCGGCCGAGCCCGAGATCGGCGTCGGCATGATCCGCGCCGCGGCCAAGGCCTTGAAGCCCGGTGGGCGCCTGTTCATGGTCGCCAACCGCCAGCTTCCCTACGAGCCGGTGCTGTCGGCCGCCTTTGCCAGCCACGCCGAGCTTGCCCGCGACGGCATGTTCAAGGTGTTTGTCGCACGGCGCTGACGCGATGCATTTAATGCGTGTCGCCCGGAAGTGTCATCGGTTCGGGGACAACGCCATCCATAAATCGGAAGCTTACAGCAGGTCGGGCGAATCCTATTGCCGCGACATGTTGTAGGTCAGTGTAGATTGGCGACGCGCCGGACTTCGTCGGTGGCGTGCCTGTCACCAGCGCTGAATTTGAGCGGCGCCGGCCGGCCGAACAGATAGCCCTGCACCACTTCGCAACCAGCTGCCCGCAGCAGTGTCGCCTGGTTCTCGGTCTCGACGCCCTCGGCAATGATGCTGACGCCAAGCGCCCGGGAAAGCCCGACAATGGTCGACACGACCGCGCCGGAGCTCGCATCGGTATCGATACGGCTGACGAAGGAGCGGTCGATCTTCAGCTTGCCGAATGAGAAGTCGATCAGATAGCTGAGGTTGGAATAGCCGGTGCCGAAATCATCGACGGCGACCGAGATCCCCATCTCGGCGAGTTCTTTCAGGATGGCGGCCGCGCGGTCGCGGTCCTGCATCATCGCCGTCTCGGTGACTTCCAGTTCCAGCCGTGACGGCTTGATGCCGGTGCTCCGCATCGTGTCGCGCACAAGGCCGACGAAATCCTTGGTCATGAACTGGACCGGCGAGATGTTGACGGCGACGAAACAGTCGTCCGGCAGATGGCGGGCATCGCTGCAGGCCTTGCGCAGCACCCATTCGCCGATCGGATTGATCATGCCGGTCTCCTCGGCGATCTGGATAAACTCCATCGGAGGGATCATGCCGCGTTCGGGATGCTGCCACCGGATCAACGCCTCGTAGCCGACGATGCGGCCGGTCGGAAGGTCGAGCTGCGGCTGATAATGCAGGTCGAAATCGCCGCGCTCGAACGCATTGTGCAGTTCGGACTCGACCCATTGGCGATGGTCGGCCACCCGCCCCATATCGCTGTTGAAGACCGACCAGTTGCCAACCCCGCTGGCGCGCGCATTCTGCAGCGCCAGGTTGGAACGGCGCAGGATGAGGACCGGATCGATCCCATCCTTGGGCATCGCCACGATGCCCACCGACAGGCTCACCGATTGCTGGTGGGTGCTGAGTTCATACGGCTCCATCAGCTCGTCGATGAGCCTCTCGACCATGCTTTCCAGGGTCCCCTGGATCTGGTGATCGGGAAGCAGCACCGCGAACTCGCCGGCCCCGATCCGCCCGATCAGTGCGCGCGCCGGCACGCAGTCGCGCAGCCGCTTGGTGAAGGCGCGGATCAGTTCGTCACCGTGAGTGTAGCCGATTGCATCGTTGATCTGCTTGAACCGGTCGATGTCGATGTCGATCAGGAACATCGGTTCCCCGGTGCGGCTTGTCGCGCATGCCGCCTCGGCGATCTTGCCGACCATCGCCGGGCGGGCCAGCAGTCCGGTCAGCTTGTCGAAATGGGTTTCGTTGAAGACGAAATCCGCTGATTCATCGACACCAGCAAAGAAGGACATTGCCGCCACCGATGCGGCCAGCGCACAAAGCGCGGCCATGATCGACACCATCATATCAGCCGAAATGCCGGCAAATCCGTCGCCGAGACCGTGCTTCAGCCCCCAGATTCCGATGACGAAACTGCCAATGCCCGAACTTGCTATCGTGAGCAGTCGGAACACGGGTGTTCGCTTCGGGTTGATGGCGGCAGGCATGAAAAGGTCCCCAGATGGGAAGCTTTATAGCGGAAACCTTCTTAAAATGAGTTTCCGCGAATGAATCCAATTTTACTGGAGAGGATTATTTTCTTTACTGGCAAAAGACCCGCGTGACCGGGGCCGCTCGTCAGTCGCGACCGCCATCCGTCTGCTTCAACTCATCGAGGGTCGGCATCGACACGATATGGTAGCCGGAATCGACATAGTGGATTTCGCCTGTGACGCCGGAAGCAAGGTCGGACAGGAGATACAGCGCGGAGCCGCCGACCTCGTCGATCGTCACCGTCCGGCGCAGCGGCGAGTTCCGCTGCTGGTAGGAGAACATGTGGCGGGCGTCCGAAATGCCGGCGCCGGCCAGTGTACGCACCGGACCGGCCGAGATGCCGTTGACCCGGATGCCGCGCGGACCGTAGTCGTTGGCGAGGTAGCGCACGCTGGCCTCCAGGCCGGCCTTGGCGACGCCCATGACATTATAGTTCGGCATGACGCGGACCGAGCCGGCATAGGTCAGCGTGATCATCGAGCCGCCGGCGGTCATCAGGGGCGCGGCATTGCGCGCCACCTCGGTGAAGGAATAGCAGGAGATCACCATGGTGCGGACGAAATTGTCCCGGCTGGTATCGGCATAGAGGCCTTTCAACTCGTTCTTGTCGGAAAAGCCGATGGCATGGACGACGAAGTCCAGTCCGCCCCACGCCTTGCCAAGCGTCTCGAACGTGGCGGCGACCGAAGCGCTGTCCTCGACGTCGCAGGGAACGACCAGCGAAGCGCCGAGCTTGTCGGCGAGCGGCTTGACCCGGCGGCCAAAAGCCTCGCCCTGGTAGGTGAAGGCCAGTTCCGCCCCCTGTTCGGACAATTTCCGGGCAATGCCCCAGGCGATCGAATGATCGTTGGCAACACCCATGACAAGCCCGCGCTTGCCCTTCATCAATCCGTCCATGGCCGGCAATCCTTATATGAAAAACTTGGCCTTATGCGGAGTAGCGCTGGAAAACGAGCGTCGCGTTGGTGCCGCCGAAACCGAAGGAGTTCGACAGAACGGTGTCGATCCCTGCGTTGTCGATGCGCTTGCGTACGATCGGCATGCCCTCGAATTCCGGATCTAGCGTCTCGATATGGGCGCTTTCGCCGATGAAGCCGCCTTGCATCATCAGGATCGAATAGATGGATTCCTGCACGCCCGCCGCGCCCAGAGAATGGCCGGTCAGCGACTTCGTCGACGTGATGAACGGCATCTTCTCGCCGAACACTTCACGGATGGCGCCCATTTCCTTGGAATCGCCGACCGGCGTCGAGGTGCCGTGCGTGTTGATGTAGTCGACCGGCGTGGAAACCGTCGCCAGCGCCTGGCGCATGCAGCGGACCGCGCCTTCGCCCGAGGGCGCAACCATGTCGAAACCGTCCGAAGTGGCGCCGTAGCCGACGATCTCCGCGTAGATCTTGGCGCCGCGCGCCTTGGCGTGCTCCAGCTCTTCCAGCACCAGCACGCCGGCGCCGCCGGCTATGACGAAGCCGTCGCGATTGGCGTCGTAGGCGCGCGATGCGGTCGAGGCCCTGTCGTTGAACTTCGACGACATGGCGCCCATGGCGTCGAACAAGTCCGACATCGTCCAGTCAAGATCCTCGTGGCCGCCGGCAAAGACCATGTCCTGCTTGCCCCACTGGATCAGCTCGTAGCCATTGCCGATGCAATGCGCCGAGGTCGAGCAGGCCGAGGAGATCGAATAGTTGACGCCATGGATCTTGAACCATGTGGCCAAGGTTGCCGAGGCCGTCGACGACATCGCCTTCGGCACCGCGAAGGGACCGATGCGCTTGGGGCTGCCGTTCTTGAGCGTGGTTTCGGCCGCCTCGACGATGGTGCGCGTGGAGGGGCCGCCCGAACCCATGACGATGCCGGTGCGCTCGTTGGTGATGTCGCTCTCGTCGAGGCCGGCATCCGCGATCGCCTGGTCCATGGCGACGTGATTCCACGCCGCGCCCTGGCTCAGGAATCGCATCGCGCGGCGGTCGATCATCGCCGAAGGATCGAGCGTCGGCGCGCCCCAGACCTGGCACCGGAAGCCATGTTCGGCAAAGGAATCGGAAAAGCTGATGCCGGATCTGGCGTCATGCAGCGAGGTCTGCACCTCGTTGGCATTGTTGCCGATCGACGACACGATGCCGAGGCCTGTGACTACGACACGTCTCATTCGCAACTCCTTCCAGGGATGCTGGCCAATGCGCGGGCCAGGGCTGCGGTCAAGCGACCGCCGACTGCTTGGACAGACCGACCTTCAGGTCCGTCGCCGCATATATGGGCTCGCCATCCGCCTTCATCCAGCCATCGGCGATGCCGAGCACCAGCCGGCCGCGCATCACACGCTTGAAATCAACGCCGTACTCGACCTTCTTGACCGATGGCGTGACCATGCCCTTGAACTTGACCTCTCCGGTCGACAGCGCCATTCCCTTGCCGGGTTCGCCAAGCCAGCCGAGATAGAAGCCGGTCAATTGCCACAGGGCGTCAAGGCCGAGACAGCCCGGCATGATCGGATTGCCTATGAAATGGCAGGCAAAGAACCACAGGTCGGGCTTGATATCGAATTCCGCGCGAATGAAACCCTTGTCGAAGGCGCCGCCGGTCTCGCTGACCTCGGTGATGCGGTCGAACATCAGCATCGGCGGGTAGGGCAACTGGGCATTGCCCTCTCCGAACAGCTCGCCACGAGCGCAGGCCAGCAATTCTTCGTAGTCGTAGCTGGATTTCGAACCCGCCATCAATTTCGTCCCCATATCGTCCGGGCGGTAGCGCGCCCTTGTCGTTGGTGTCCTAACACAATCTGTTTCAGGCCGGAAACCGGCGTTTGCGCTTAACCCGCCAGTCTGCCCGGGTCAATGCGCGCTATTGATCGCATTCGGGCGACAGAATATATGTCAACAGGGGTCCGGTTCCGGCAGACATTCATTTTTTTGCCATTCTGGGCGTGTCTCGAAGCGGGACTGCGAGCTTGGAAGACCAGATGGACCGGGGCTGCCGGAAGGAAAATGTCGCTGTGGACAAGCGGGTACGTGAAGCCGGCCTGAGGCCGACCCGTCAGCGCATTGCGCTGGCCGACCTGCTTTTCGCCAAGGGCGACCGCCATTTGTCGGCTGAGGAACTGCATGAGGAGGCGCAGGCCGCCGGCGTGCCGGTATCGCTGGCCACCGTCTACAACGCGCTTCACCAGTTTACCCAGGCGGGGCTGCTGCGCATTCTCGCCGTCGAAGGTTCCAAGACCTACTTCGACACCAACACCTCCGACCACCACCATTTCTACATCGAAGGCGAAAACAGGATTTTCGACATCGCCAACGGCCCGGTAACCGTCACCAATCTGCCGGAGCCGCCCGAAGGCATGGAGATCGCCAATGTCGATATCGTGGTGAGGCTGCGTCCCAAGCGTCCGGAATGATCGGCAAGGCCGGAATAAGCGGTCTGGGATGAAATTCCTCAATTGGATAGTCCGGCTCGAATGGGCCGTCGCGGCGGCTGCCGCGATCGTCTTCTATGGCGCGACAGGCGTTTCCTGGTGGCTCTTCGCGTTGCTCATCCTGGCGCCGGACCTGTCGATGCTGGGTTATCTCGGCGGCCCACGCGTCGGCGCCATTGCCTACAACGCCTTGCACATTCTGATCGTACCGGTGCTTGTGTTGCTTGCCGGGCACCTCGCCGGCAGTGCGGTCGGCAACGCCGTCGCACTGATCTGGATCGCGCATATCGCGATCGACCGCGCGCTGGGCTACGGCTTGAAGCTGTCAACAGGATTTCAGGATACCCATCTCGGCCGTATCGGGCGCAAAAGCGAAACGTTCAGTCCTTGACCCGCTCGCCCGGATAAGCGCCCCAGACGACCGACTGGGCAAGCCAGCCGGTGTGGCCGTCGAACGTCATCTCGCACCACTGGCCGTCGCAGGCTTTGATCGTGCCCATGACGCCGGGTTCTACGATCGCCACCACTCTGGCATCCTTTTCGGGGCTCTTGAGAAGGTTGATCTGGCCGCCCTTGCCGCGCTGCCAGGGAGCGACGATTGCGGTACGTCGGCCCGAAAGCAGCGACTGGTTGATCCATCCTTCCGAGCCGTCGGCGTCGCGCACGCGCCGCCACGTATCGAATTCCTGGATGATTTCCATGGGCAGGCCAGCCTTCATGTACATCCAGTCGACCGAATAGTTGGCGCCGGGGCCGACACGCGAGTTGACGCGGCCGGATTTCAGGCTGACGAATCGCGGCAGCGGCAGGCCGCTCGGTCCGAGCGTGATGGCGCTCTGGGCGGGAGCGGCCGCGCTTTGCGCGCCGGCAAGCGGAGAATAGAGAAGAGCGCCGAGAAATGCTGCGCTGAGGGCCAGGCGAAGCGACGCGAAACCAGACACTTTCGTTCCTTTCGGCACCGGCCCGATGGCTGCGGCACCCCTTTTTCTTTGTCTTCGGCGGCACCGCTTGTTACATGGGTAAATCGGCTACCGCGACCGGCTTTCAGTTTCGCCTGTCTTGGTTAAAGAGGTCTCAACGAGGGAAACAATGGTAGGCAAAAAGAAGCCTCTCGTGGTCATCACGCGAAAGCTGCCCGACCCGGTCGAGACCCGCATGCGCGAGCTGTTCGACGCAAGGCTGAACGTCGAGGACAGGCCGATGACGCAGCCGGAACTGGTCGCTGCGGTCAAGGAAGCCGACGTGCTGGTGCCGACCGTGACCGACCAGATCGACGCCGCACTGATTGCCCAGGCCGGCGACAATCTCAAGCTGATCGCCAATTTCGGCAACGGCGTCGACAAGATCGACGTGGCGGCGGCGGCCAAGAGGGGCATCACCGTCACCAACACGCCCAACGTGCTCACCGAAGATACCGCCGACATGACCATGGCGTTGATGCTGGCGGTGCCGCGCCGGCTGGCGGAAGGCGCCAGTGTGCTCACGGGCGACAAGAAATGGGCCGGCTGGTCGCCGACCTGGATGCTTGGCCGGCGCATCTGGGGCAAGCGGCTCGGCATTGTCGGCATGGGCCGCATCGGCACCGCCGTTGCCAGGCGAGCCAAGGCTTTCGGCCTGTCCATTCACTATCACAACCGGCATCGTGTGCTGCCGGCGGTCGAGGATGGGCTGGAGGCGACCTATTGGGAAAGTCTCGACCAGATGCTGGCCCGCATGGACATCATCTCGGTGAATTGTCCCTCGACACCCGCTACCTTTCATCTTCTGTCGGCGCGGCGGCTCGCGTTGCTGCAGCCCACCGCCTATATCGTCAACACTGCCCGCGGCGACATCATCGACGAAGAAGCGCTGGTCAAGCTGATCCAGGACGGCAAGATCGCCGGCGCCGGCCTGGACGTTTACGAGCACGAACCGGCCCTGAACGGCAAGCTCTTGAAGCTGGCCGCCAGGAACAAGGTCGTGCTTCTGCCGCATATGGGCTCGGCCACGCTCGAGGGCCGCATCGACATGGGCGAGAAGGTCATCATCAATATCCGCGCCTTCGTCGATGGCCATCGCCCGCCGGACCGCGTGCTGCCGCTCAGGACCTGAAAACCTTCCAGGCGCCGGCTCTCATAAACCGAAGCTTACGAATGGTCTTGCGCATGGTGATGGACGTCGGCCTGTCATAGCCCTCATGCGCCGTCCGTTCGGTTTCGCGAAAGCCGAGCCGGGCAAAGGCGGCATGATTTGCGGCCAGTTCGATCCTCGTCTCCAGTTCGATGTCGGCCTTGCCGCGGCTGCGGGCCAGATCTTCGGCCGCTTGCATCAGCCGCCGGCCAATGCCTTGCCCCTGCCGGTCCGGGGCGACGGCGAGCTTGCCGACATAAAGACCCTCGGCCTTTTCGAGAGCAAAAACGCAGCCCACGATCCTGTCGCCGTCGAGCGCCAGAAAGCCTGTCTCCCGCAAGGCTTTGGCGCGCAGTGCTTCGACTGTGAGCAGGTGAGCCGACGACGGCGGGTCGATGATGTCGTCCATGAAGGCGAAGGCATGCATGATCAGGGCAAGCACATCACCCCAGCGGCCGAAATCGGCGGGGATTTGCGTGATCGAAACAGGGGGTTGTTCCAAGATCAGCGTCTTTTGTAGCGGATGGTCTCGAAGCGGGCGGCGAGCGCATCGTAAAGCAGCAGCCGGCCGATCAGCGGCTCGCCTATGCCGGTGACCAGTTTGATCGCCTCCATTGCCTGCAGGGTGCCGACGACGCCGGTCAGCGCGCCGAGCACTCCGGCCTCCGCACAGGACGGCACCAGGCCCGGCGGCGGGGCTTCGGGAAACAGATCCCGATAGCTCGGGTTCGGCTTGCCGTCCCTGCCGTCCTCGAAAGGCTTCAACACGGTGACCGAGCCATCGAAACGTCCGACGGCCGCATGCACCAGCGGCTTCCCTTCGCTGGCGCAGGCATCGGCAACCACATAACGCGTCTCGAAATTGTCGGACCCGTCGACGACGATATCGTACTTGGCGACGAGGGCAGGGGCGTTTTCCGCGGTGAGCCGGAATGTGTGCGTTTCGACCGATATGTTGGGATTGATGCGGGCGATCGCAGCGCCGGCGCTCTGGGTTTTCAGCATGCCGACCGTATCGGTGCCGTGAATGACCTGCCGTTGTAGGTTGGAGAGCGAAACAGTGTCGTCGTCGACAATGCCGAGCGTGCCGACACCGGCCGCGGCGAGATATTCAAGCACCGGCGCCCCGAGCCCGCCAGCGCCGATCACCAGCACCCGCGCCTGCTTGAGCTTCTGCTGGCCAGCGCCGCCGACCTCGGGCAGCACGATGTGGCGGGCATAGCGTTCGATCTCGTCGGCGGTGAGGGCGGTAGTCATGTCAGGACCATATAGCGGCCGAAAAATATTGTCAGGGGTCTTCGGTTGGCCCAACCGTGCCATGGTCGACCGTCAGGAACTGAGCGCGGCCATGCAGGCTGGAAAACAGCGCCGCATCGGTACCCGTCATGAAAGCCTGGCAGTTCAGGTCTTCCAGGATCGAGAACAGTGCCGCGCGCCGGCCGCCATCGAGGTGCGCCGCGATCTCGTCGAGCAGCAGGATCGGCGTCAGGCCGGACATTTCGCCGGTCAGCCGGGCATGCGACAGCACGATGCCGACCAGCAACGCCTTCTGTTCGCCGGTCGAGCAGAGTTCGGCCGGCATTGCCTTGGGCCGGTGCCGGACCATGAGGTCCGAGCGGTGCGGGCCCTCGAGGGTACGTCCGGCGGCGCGGTCGCGGTCGCGGCCATCGGCAAGCGCCCGTCGGAACCGCTCCTCGACATCGACCGCCGGCGCACCGGCAATCTCGGCCTCCAATTCACCCGAAAGGCCGATATCGGCCCGCGGAAACGGTCCGGTGTCGGGCAGCCTGTCGATCATGGCCACCAGCAGGCGCACCAACTCGGCGCGCGCGGCCGCTATCGCCACGCCGGTCTCGGCCATCTGCGTCTCTATCGCCTCGAACCAGCTGGCATCCCGCGAGCCTTCCGTCAGCAAGCGGTTACGGCCTCGCATCGCCTTCTCGTAATCGAGTGCGCGCTGGCCATGGCCGGGATCGATCGCTAGCACCAGCCGGTCGAGAAAGCGCCGGCGATCCGCGGCCGGCCCGGTGAACAGCGAATCCATCGCCGGCGTCAGCCACACGACCCGCAGCCATTCCAGCATGTCCTCGGCCCGCGCCGCGGCTCCATTTATACGCACCCGCCTGCCGCTCTCCGCGGTGTCGCCCCCGGAAATGCCTGTACCGATCTCGACCTCGCCTTCAGGTCCGTCGAGCCGTGCATGCAGGGCAAAACCGCCATCGCCACCCTCACGGGCCACATCCCCGTAGGCTGCGCGGCGCAAGCCGCGTCCCGGTGTCAAAAAGGAGATCGCTTCGAGGAGATTGGTCTTACCGGCACCATTGTCGCCGGAAAAGACCACGGCGCCCGGCGCGACATCTATCGCAAGGGTCGCATAGTTGCGAAAATTGGTAAGCGTGAGCTTACTTATGTGGGTTTGTGCCGGCAACCGCTATCCGCCTGTAGAAGTCGCCGCAACCAAGGCCTAGTCGTATCGCCAGCGACGCCGCGCCGGCTATACCCGCATCGGCATCAGCACGTAAAGCGCGGTCTCATCGGCCATGTCGTGGATCAGCGTCGGCGAACCGGCATCGGCCAACATGAATTTGGCCTCCGTGCCGGTCAATTGCGCGGCGACATCGAGCAGGTATTTGGCGTTGAAGCCGATCTCGATCGGGTCGGCCGAATAGTCGGCCGCCAGTTCTTCCGTGGCGCTGCCTGAATCCGGATTGTTGACCGCAAGCGTCACCTGGCCTTCGCTGATCGAGAGCTTCACCGCGCGGCCGCGTTCGGAAGAGATGGTCGAGACCCGGTCGACCGCGGCGGCGAAGCTTTGGCGGTCGAGGATCAGCTTCTTGTCGTTGCCGGTCGGAATGACCCGCTGATAGTCCGGGAAGGTGCCGTCGATCAGCTTCGAGGTGAGGACGACGCTGCCGATGGTGAAGCGGATTTTGGTGTCGGACAGTTCGGTGGTCACGGCGACATCCGGATCGTCGACCAGTTTCTGCAACTCGCTCACTGTTTTGCGCGGAATGATGATGCCCGGCATGCCCTCGGAGCCGGCCGGCGCGTCAATCTCGGCGCGCGCCAGCCGATGGCCGTCGGTTGCCACCGAGCGCAGCTTCAGCTTGCCGCCGACTTCGTGCGTGTGCAGGTAGATGCCGTTGAGATAGTAGCGTGTCTCCTCGGTGGAGATGGCGAACTGCGTCTTCTCGATCAGGCCCTTCAGCGCCACCGCATCGAGGCGGAAGATGTGCGAGAAGGATCCGGCCGAAAGCTCGGGAAAATCGGATTGCGGCAGGCACTGCAGGCGGAAGCTCGAGCGGCCCGACGTCACCGTCATGGCGTTGCCGTCCTCATCCGTCTTCAGCATTACCTCGGCGCCGTCGGAGAGCTTGCGCACGATGTCATAGAGCAGGTGCGCGGGGACCGTCGTCGCGCCGCCGCGCTCGACCTTGGCGGGCGTCGCTTCCGTCACCTCCAGGTCGAGGTCGGTGGCCTTCATTTCGAGGCTGGCGCCGTCCGCGCTGAGAAGCACGTTCGACAGGATCGGTATGGTGTTGCGCCGTTCGACCACGCGGTGCACGTGGTTGAGCGACTTCAGGAGATTTGACCGTTCCAGGATAACACGCATGACGAAACAGGCTCGCTTGAATGAATGAACGGGTCTCCGGCTGCCGGCGGCCCGCGAAAGCTCTGAACAGGCTTCAGAATCTACGCAAACTGACAGGAAAAAACCAGTGAACGCAAGCCCGCGCCACCGGTTCGGGCCGGTTGCGCGGGCTTTCTGGGGATAAAGCTGGCCAACCCCGCAAGCGGGCGCTTTCCAGCCGGTCAGGCCTGGTCGTTGATCAGCCTTCTCAGCAATTCCAGTTCCTGCGCCAGCGTGTTGTCATTGCCGGAAAGGTCCTCGATCTTGCGCACGGCGTGCAGCACCGTCGTGTGATCGCGGCCACCGAAGCGCCGCCCGATTTCCGGCAGCGAGCGCGGCGTCATCACCTTCGACAGATACATGGCGACCTGTCGCGGCTTGACGATGGTGCGCGTGCGCCGATTGGACAGCAATTCCGTCTTCGAGACGTTGTAGTGACGCGCCACGATGCGCTGAATGTCCTCGATGCGGACCCGCTTCGGCTCGCCCGTGCGATAGATGTGGCCGAGGATCTCGTCGATGCGGTCGATGGTGATCTGCGGCTCGAACGACTGGCGAAACAGGAGCTGGTTGAAGGCGCCCTCCAGTTCACGTCCGCTGCCGGTCACGGTGCGGGCAACGTGGTTGAGGATCTCTTCGGAAATGCCCAGCGATGCATCGTCGATCCTGGCCGTGGCCAGACGCAGTTTGAGCATGCCGAGCCGCATGGCGAAATCGGGCGCCGACATTTCGAGCGCGACGCCGCCATTGAGACGCGAACGGACCCGCGGTTCGAGCGATTCCAGCTCCGACGGTGGCCGGTCGGCGGCAACGACGACCTGCTTGGCGCTGTCGAGCAGCATGTTGATCAGATGACAGAATTCATGCTGGATCGATTTGCCCTGCAGGAATTGCATGTCATCGATGATCAAGAGATCGATGTCGCGCAACTGCTCCTTGAGCGTCAGTGCGTTGTTGTCGCGGATCGCCGTGGCGAAGCGCCACATGAAATACTCCGCGGTGAGGTAGACGACGCGTGACTTCGGGTTCTGCTTCAGCGATTCCGCCGCGATGGCCTGCAGCAGGTGCGTCTTGCCGAGCCCGACGGTGGCATGCAGGAAAAGCGGGTTGAAGCGTACCGCGCTCGACTGCGATTCCGCCACGGCCTTGGCGGCGGCGAAGGCAACGCGGTTCGACGGTCCCTCGATGAAGGAGCCGAACGTGTAACGCGGATCAAGCGGTGATCCCAGGACATTGTGGCGGAACTCGCTCTCGACCGGCACGCCCGGACGCGGCATCGGAGACCGCTCCACCCTACTTGGACTGACGGTGCCGGCGGCCAGCGCCGTCTGCGTCTGCCGCGTCATCTTGCGGGCCGGCGCCAATTCCGGTTCGGGCTGGCCGCGCCCCTGACGGGTTGCGGTGCGCACGACGATTTCGATCTTGAGAAGCTCGGGATCCTCGTGCTTCCACAGCTCTGAAATGAGATCATGATAGTGGCCGTTGATCCACGAGCGTAGGAATGCGGTGGGCACGGAGATGCGGACAATGCCCTTGGACGCTTCCGCGACCTTCATGCGCCCAAACCAGCTGGAATAGACTTCGGTTCCCAGGCGCGCCTTCAACTGGGCCTTGACCCGGTCGAACTTCTGTTCCGCGTCGCTGGAGACCGCCATCTCGTTTGCTCCGATCAAAGTTCCAGGAAATGGGAGGTCGCCCGTAAGCTCCCTTTCGATGCCGCTCTGCATGATCGAGTTCCTTGCCTTTCTGTACCTGTTTTTCGCTGGGGATGCGCCTCCTGCATCCTTTTCCGGCGACCGTGTCTTCGCTACGATGCCCATTGCCGCCGCCGGCAATGAACGTCGCCCACTATCCGACGGGAACCGGTGCCGGCCCATGGAAGCCAGTCCGCGTTGGGTATGTCAGGGCAATACAACGCCGTCCGGCGAAAGAGCGCCGGCGCGCCGTCCTACCTGCCATGTCTAGTTACGCCAGTCCCCTACCGTATCGAAAAAGAGCAAACCATACCCGTTCGCGGACTTGATCCACGTCGCAAATCCCGCCAATTTAAGCTGGCCGCGTAAGGCTGGGTTAGGGCCAGAGGCCCGTCCCGTTCGATAGATCGACATTACCGAAATCGCTGTGGATAGGGCAAGGCCACGTCTAACGGATTTTTAAGGAATCTGGTTACCTCGGGCAGGTTGGAGCGCCATGCCGCAGCGGCATATTTTGACAAAGCCATTGGGATTCAAACCCTTTTCCGACGAATATGAAAAAGCCGGGCCGGCGCGAAATTTTCTGAAATAATTCACTTGACAGCCAGTTGTCCTCCCGTCTCTTCGGCGCGTTGTGGACAAGCTGTGGATGACTGTCGCTAACCGCTTGAAAAAAAATAGCTATTTGTGCGGAGCGTAGTTTTTTCAGTCGGCGCTTTTCAAGCGTGCCGGTCATCAGCGGGCATGTATGTGCCGGCAAATCATTTCGCACTGGGGAATCTGCACTTGGGGCTGTCTGCGGCTATTCTTTTTAAGTACTTGCCGGCAAACGAAAAAACCCGGCGCGATCGGCCGGGTTCGAAGAAGATCGTCCTGAAAAGGCGATGTCAGGCCGACAGCACCTTGAGGCGCTGGGCGAGGCGCGACACCTTGCGGGACGCTGTGTTCTTGTGCATCACGCCCTTGGTTGCGGCGCGCATCAATTCCGGCTCGGCTGCCTTGAAGGCGGCCTGTGCGGCGGCCTTGTCGCCGGAGGCGAGTGCCTCCTCGACCTGACGGACGTAGGTGCGGACGCGCGAGCGGCGGTTCTTGTTGATCGCTGCGCGGCGGGCGATCTTGCGCGTTGCCTTTTTGGCCGAGGATGTGTTGGCCATGATGCCTCTCTTCTGATCTGGTCGGCGCACGCGGCGTGCCGCAGGGCGCAAAAAACAAACGGGCAGCCACGGGGCCGCCTCGGTTGGTGCGGCTTATAGTTCAGCTTTTCCGGCGCGTCAACGCCGACGGGCGTTCTTTTTGCCGATCCCACGGGTTTCAGACGCTGGCCCGCCACGCCCTACCGGTTGGTGAAATTCGGCTTCCGCTTTTCGGCGAACGCCGCCATCCCTTCCTTCTGGTCTTCGAGCGCGAAAAGCGAGTGGAACAGGCGGCGTTCGAAGCGCAATCCCTCGGCAAGCGTCGTCTCATAGGCCCGGTTCACCGCTTCCTTGGCCATCATCACCGATGGCAGCGAGAAATCCGCGATTTTGGCCGCCGCCTTGACGGCCTCTTCGACCAGCTCGGCGGCCGGAACGACCCGCGACACCAGGCCCGAACGTTCGGCCTCGGCGGCATCCATCATCCGTCCCGTCAGGCACATGTCCATTGCTTTCGATTTGCCGACGAACCGGGTCAGGCGTTGCGACCCGCCCATGCCGGGAATGACACCGAGCGTGATCTCGGGCTGGCCGAATTTGGCCGTATCGGCGGCAATAATGAAGTCGCACATCATGGCGAGTTCGCAGCCGCCTCCCAGGGCATAGCCGGCCACCGCCGCGATGATCGGCTTTCGTGCCCGCGTGAACTCTTCCCAGCCAACGAAGAAGTCCTGGATGTAGGCATCGGCGTAGGAGATCGCCTGCATTTCCTTGATGTCGGCACCGGCGGCGAAGGCCTTGTCGGAACCGGTAACAACCACGGCGCCGATGCCAGGATCGGCGCAGAAACCGTTCACGGCCGAGACGAGTTCAGCAAGGATCCGGGAATTCAACGCATTGAGCGCCTTTGGCCGGTTCAGCGTGATCAGCCCGACCTTGCCACGCGTCTCGGTGATGATCGTCTCATAGTCCATGGGCTGCTTCTCCTCGCTCGACGGCGGTCTAGCCTACCTCTGACAGGTCCGGCAATAGAAGGTCGAGCGTCCGCTCTGCACGATACGTTCGACATGGCCGCGGCAGCCGGGCTTGGGGCAAGGCTCACCCTCGCGGTCGTACACGGCGAAGGAATGCTGGAAATAGCCCAGCGACCCATCGGTGTGCACATAGTCGCGCAGTGAAGACCCGCCGGCCGCGATGGCGTCCGCGACGACCGAACGGATTGCCTCGGCGAGGCCTTCGCTTTGTTCCCTGGCCTTCTTGCCTGGCTTGGCGATGGTGCCTGCCTCGCGCAGGGGTGACAGCCCTGCGCGCCAGAGGGCCTCCGAGACGTATATATTGCCTAAGCCGGCGATCAGCCTCTGGTCGAGAAGCGCTGCCTTGAGCGGCGCTCTGCGGCCTTTCAGCAGCGAGGCAAGCAGAACGCCGTCCAGCGCATTGCCGGTGGGCTCGACACCCAGTCCGCCCAGCATCGGATGCGTCTCCGGCGGCTCTTCCGCAAACAGCATGAAACCGAAGCGGCGCGGGTCGTTGAAGATCACCCGGGAGCGCGCGCCGGCCGCGGAAACGACATGGAACACGACATGATCGTGCGCCGCGCTCTTCGAACGCTCATGATGGAACACGCCCGGTGTCTCGTCGTTGTCGCCGGTCTCGATGCGAAAGGAGCCCGACATGCCGAGGTGGCAGATCAGAACCGGACCGCCCTGCATATGCATGGTCAGATATTTGGCGCGCCGGCCAAGCGCCGTGACCGTCCTGCCCGTCAGCCGCTCCGAGAACCGTTCGGGAAAGGGGAAGCGCAGATCGGGTCGTCTCATCTCGACCTTGGCCAGATGAGCACCTTCCATGACCGGCTGCAGGCCGCGCCGGACTGTCTCGACTTCGGGCAATTCAGGCATGACCGCCAATCGTGGCGTGGAAGGACGTGCCGTTACGGCCGCGCGCCAGCCGCAGATGTTCGGCAACCGTCTCGCCGATATCGGCGAATGTCGCCCTCAGCCCTATGTCGCCGCCTTTGAGGCCGGGTCCAGTGCCGATGACCGGAATGCGTTCGCGCGTATGATCGGTGCCGCGCCAGGTCGGATCGTTACCGTGGTCGGCGGTCAGGATGAGAAGGTCGCCCGGCCTCAGCTTCGCAAACGCCTCCGGCAGACGCCGGTCGAAGGCCTCGAGTGCGGCGGCATAACCGGCGACGTCGCGGCGATGGCCGAATTCGGTGTCGAAATCGACGAAATTGGCGAAGACGAGGTCACCGTCGCCGGCCTCGTCCATGGCGCCCAGCGCCTGGTCGAACATGGCCATGTTGCCCGCCGCCTTGCGGACCTGCGAAATCCCGCGATGGGCGAAGATGTCGCCGATCTTGCCGACGGCGATGACGCGGCTGCCGCGCGCCGTCAGCCGGTCGAGCAATGTCGCTTCGGGTGGCGGCACGGCGTAGTCGTGGCGGTTGTAGGTTCGCTCGAAGGTGGCTGACGTCTCGCCGACGAAGGGGCGGGCGATCACCCGTCCGATCCTCAGCGGGTCAACCAGCCGGCGCACCACCTGGCACAAGTCATAGAGCCGCTCCAGGCCGAAATGGATTTCATGCGCGGCGATCTGCAGGACGGAATCGACCGACGTGTAGCAGATCGGCTTGCCCGTGCGGATGTGGTCCTCGCCGAACCGCTCGATGATCTCGGTGCCTGGCGCATGGCAATTGCCGAGGATGCCTGAAACCTTGCCCTCGCGGATGATCGCCTCGGTCAGGTCGGCCGGAAAAGCGGGAACCGTATCCGGGAAATAACCCCAGTCGAAGCGTACTGGCAGGCCTGCGATCTCCCAGTGGCCGGAAGGCGTGTCCTTGCCGCTCGAAATCTCCTGCGCCGCGCCATGGAAGGCATTGGCGAGCAGGTCCGTCCCGAAATGAGCAAAACCCAGTCCTGTCGCCGTCTCGGCCGCCTTGCCAAGTCCCAGCGATGCCATGTGGGGGACGAACAGTGGTCCCTGACGAAGCCCGTCGCGATCGGCGCGCCCTTCCGCGCAAGCTTCGGCGATGTGCGCCAGCGTGTTTGCACCGGCGTCGCCATAACGTTCTGCGTCGGCCGCGCCGCCGATGCCGAAGGAATCCAGGACAAAGAGGAATGCACGCGCCATCGGGTCATTTGTTGCCAGTGTGGACCTCAAGACATAGGGTTCCATGGCGGCCTTGGCAATTCGGAAGGCGCAAAGATCAGGTGTCGCGACCAGTTGGGCGCCCATGGACGAAACAAGAGGCAAGGCGGTCCCGTCATGAAGGCTGCGCTCAAGACATGGACTGCCCTCATGGCTGTGAACGGTGCGTTCTGTTGTGGACCGGCGTGGGCAGACTGGCGCGACGATATCGGCACATTTCGCATCGGTATCGTCGCCGAACCCGGCGCCGGCAATACCGTTCCGGGGCTGGCCGTGCTGACGCAAGCCTTTACCAATGCGCTCGGCATGAAGGTGGAATTCGTCGTTGCCCGCGATTACGCGGCACTGATCGAGGCACAGGCCAATGCGCGGATCGAATACGCCATCTATTCGGCGACCGCCTACGCCACGGCGCTGCAACGCTGCGAATGCGTCGAGCCGCTCGTAGCTCCGGTCGATTCAGACGGTGCGGCCGGCATCCGCTCGGTACTGCTGACCAGGGACGGCAAATTGCCCGGCCTGGCTGACATGGAGACCCGCCGGATCGCCATGCCGCCGCCGGACAGCGTCGGCGGTTCGCTTTTGCCGCTGGCGGGCTTGGCCGCCGAACATGTCAGGATAGCCGAAGACGCACCATTCCTTGTCCATGCCCCGTCGGCGTCCGCGGCCGAAACCATGCTCGTCGGCGGCGAGGCCGACGCCATGTTCGGCTGGGTGAAGGCAGCGGCCGACGGTCAGCCGCGACCGCCCGGGGGCACCCAGGCAAGGCTCGAGGCATCAGGCCTTTCGGCGTCGGCCCTTCAGGTCGTGTGGACGTCGGGTCTGCTGAGATACGGTCCCCATGCGGTGCGCGGCGACCTCGATCCGGAAGCCAAGCGTCGGCTGACCGTGTTCCTCACCAACCTCAAATCGACGACGCCGGATGTCTACGACCTTCTGGAGCCGAAGCATGCTGGCGGCTTCATGCCCGTGGCTCCCAAGGACTATGCGGCGGCGGAGGCCATCGTGCGGATGGTATCGGTCGATGGGCGGCAATAAGTCTTTCAGCAATCGCTGCAAGGGATCGTGACGCTTCTGCGGGGACGCAGATAATAGGTTTCGCCCATCGTCATGCCTTTGGCGAGCGTCTCGATAAACCCGAGCTTCTGTTGGCTGTCGGTCGTCCAGCTGATGATCGGCTTATAGGCCAGGGTGCTGTCGACGCGGACGAGGAAGGTTCCGGGGACCCTGAGGCTTGCCGGAACCGTGGTGGCGGTGCCGGCGGTGGCTCCGACGCCGTTCACACCGTTGACCACCTTGCGCGACCACACCACCAGGACCTGCGGCGTGGCATCGGTGGTGACCTGTATGGCCGTGATGGTGATGTCCGGCACGGAGCGGTTATAGGGTTGAAGGGTCAAGGTGCCGATCTTCATGATGGCATCGAGGTCCACTTTGGCGATGGTCGGCTGTTGTGTGACGAGATCGGCGACCATGCTGCCGACACGGCTGACCTTCTTGCTCGTCTCGATGGCCTGCGAAGCCTCCATGGTCATGAAATACATGACCAGCAGGATAGGCGCGATAAGCGCGAACTCGACCGCCGCGACGCCACGACGATTGGACCAGAACCGGATTGATTTGCCCCAGAGCATTGATTTGCCCCAGAGCCCAGCAATTCCCTGATGTGCCCCCGCACGCATCATATTCACTGCCTTTTTTCTTGTTGTTGCTTCGGTGATTGTCTCAATTGTCGAACGGCTCGTTCTGCCAGGTCACCGAAGCGAAATGCAGCGTTTTGTTGCCGCCCATCGACTGCGCCATCAGGTTGGTCATGATGGGCCATTTGTAGAAAACCCGCAGCATGTTCCTTGACTCCGCCGCACCCGCCGTGACGGTAAAGGGCACATCGGCGCCGCTATTCGTCAGCTGGATGTTACCGCCCTGAATCCTGAAGCCGGCCTGGGCCGCGTCGGCGAAAGCCGTGTACTGGCGAAGATCGACGCTCAACTGATTGGGGCAATCCTGCGAAACGATGATTTCCAGCTTGCCGCAGATCATGTTCTTCAAATTGTCTCCGGCGACGTCAGCGGCCCTCAACTGGCCGGTGCGCAGCCGGCGCGCGACATCGTCTGTAATGTTGGCCATCACCTCCTGGCTGGCAAACGAGATGCAGCTTTCGAGGATGGCGAAGACGAGAAGCGCGAACGGCATCGCAAGCAGCGCGAACTCCAGCGCCGTGGCGCCGCGCCGGTCGCGCACGAAGCGCTGGAAAGGCCTGGCGCGCTCGATCTTGCGTTGATCTGTCGAGCCGATTTCCTTGCTCATGCGATGTTCCTGCCATCCTGGACGGTGCTGACAGGTGTATTAGTGCAAACCAATTGAGGTCCGGTTTGAATGATCGTTAAACTCGGCGCAGGCGCTTTAACCAGGCAGTAACCTGGGCGCTGGCACGGCCCCCATGGCTTATTTGCTGACGCTCATCTCGGCTTCGGACGATTTCTCCGCGTCGCTCTTGTAGGAGCTTTCGCAATAGGGCGTGCACGACATGGTCTGGACCTCCGCGCGCCGGTAAATGCGAACCGACGAGGCCGCCTGGCGGACCACGGTAACCTGTGCGTCGACGATCGGGCTGCCCTCTGGGTCGAGAACGACGAGATTGGTGACACCGAAACCCTTGCCGGTGAGCACGATCGTCGAGGCATCCTGGACGGAGGCGTCGGCGATTGCCGGGTTGCCCACGACGATCGTATCGGCGGGGCGCGACAATTTCACGATCTTGGCCTGGTTCATGGTGACCTCGATCCCGGCGCCGGCCCTGGCGGGCGCGGTCAAGCTGGCGGCAAGAAGCACGGCAATCAGAATTGAGGATCTCGGCACGGCCATCACGGCGCTCCACGCAAGCGGACTGTTCAACAGAACATGAACGAGATTGGTGAACCAACGGTTAAGTTGACTTGTTGCGCCCGGATATGGCGGTCGGCATGGCCGAGCGCACCATTGGACTCGTGCAGGCGTCGCAAGCCTGCCCAAGCCCTTGCCGTTTGCGGCGTCGACCTGCAAAACAGAACGCTTAGTGTGGAGTTAACCACGCAACATGTTCTAGCCGGGAAAGGAATCGGTAAGGCTGTTTATTAAGCCGATCGAAAGAGCTTCTCCCTAGATTTGCAGCATCCGATCAACCATCACAGAAGTTGACGGAAGTGCTGTAACACGTGGAGTAGGAGCTCTCGAATGTCTAATCTCATCGCACGTTTCGTGAAAGACGAATCCGGCGCGACCGCCATCGAATATGGTCTGATCGCCGCTCTCATCGCGCTCGCCATCATCACCGGCGCAGGCGCGCTCGGCAATGCCATCAACGCCAAGTTCACGACCATCGGTACAACGCTGAACAGCAGCGGCAGCTGATCTGCTTATTTGCTGATCACCTGGATTGCATTCTGGACAGGGGTCGCCACATTGCGGCCCCTGTTTCTCTGTGACCGGTCCAGAGTGCTGCCGACAACGACCGTCTTTTCATGCGGACCTCATCAATCGTTAATCGAACCGACCTAGATTGAGTATCCTGGAAATCCGCACAATAGGCATAAGCGCCGATGCTTGAGGCCCTGATTTTCGTCGTCTTCCCGTTCTGCATGCTGTTCGCCGCGATCTCCGACATGCTGTCGATGACGATCGCCAATCGCGTGCCGGTTCTGCTTGTCGTCGTCTTCGCGCTGGTGGCGCCGCTGACGGGCATGGACTGGGCAGCCTATGGCGGACATTTCGCCGCCGGCGCCATCGTCCTTGCCGTGACGTTCGGCCTGTTCGCCTTGGGTGGCATGGGCGGCGGCGACGCCAAACTGCTGGCCGCCACGGCCGTGTGGATGGGGCTCAACGTGCATCTCGTCGAATATCTTGTCGTCTCGACATTCATCGGCGGCCTTCTGACAATCGCCATCCTGCTTTACCGGAAGTCGACGCTGGCGGTTTTCACCGGCCGCAATCCATTCCTGCGTCATTTCGCCGAAGAGTCGGCCGGTGTTCCCTATGGGATCGCGCTCGGCCTGGGCGGACTGCTGACCTTCCCCGATTCCCCCATGATGGTATGGGCGCTGGCAAGGCTGGCGAACTGAATTCATCAATTTTTCGTCGGCTGGCATGCCTTGCAAGCCGTCTTGCGGAGCGGCGGCCCAGCATTTCCACGCATCTCGGCGCGATCCATCCAATTTATGTAAACCTTAAATTAATCACGATCGTAAGCATTGCATTAACCTTGTTTTGACGATTGCCGCTGCAAAGTCCGGCTTGGCTAGGTGGTTTGCCAAGGGCGAGGGTTCGGACAGATGCCAGCATCCCGATTGATTATTCTGAGCGTGGCGGTGGCCGCGGCGGGCGGTGCTGGCTATGTCGCGAAAAACATGGTCGCTCCGCCGCCTCAGATCGTCGTCGATTCTGGCCCCCAGGCCCCGGCGGTATCCCTGCAGGACGTGCTCGTGCTTTCGGGTGATGTCGCGATGGGCAACGCGCTCCAGAACAGCATCGCCTGGCAATCCTGGCCCGCTGACGGCATCAACGCGAATTTCATCACCAAGGCCACCGCTCCCGACGCCCTGGAGAAGCTGAAAGGGTCGATTGCCCGTGTGCCGATGTATGCGGGCGAGCCCGTGCGGCGCTCCAAGCTGATCGGCGAGGGGCAAAGCTTCATGTCGTCCATCCTGCCTTCCGGCATGCGGGCGGTCGCCACGACCATATCGGCCGACACCTCGGCCGGCGGCTTCATCCTTCCAAACGATTTCGTCGACGTCATCATGACCCGCAGGGCCGATGCCAACACTGGGGCCGGCTTCAGCACCGAGACCATCCTGAAGAATATCCGCGTCCTGGCAATCGATCAGACCATCCAGGAAGACGAGGAAGGCAAGAAGACCAGGGTAGGCCAGACCGCCACGCTGGAGCTGACACCCAAACAGGCGGAGATCATCACCGTTGCCCAGCAGATGGCGGATCGCCTGACGCTGGCGCTGCGGGCGATCACGGACACCCAGGAAAAGAATGTGGACGAGGCCGACTATCTCGTTTCCGGCAATGGTCGCAGGGGAACGGTGAGGCTGATCAAGTCGGGCGAAGTCTCCGAGGTAGGGGCAAGGAAATGAGGCTAAGCGCTAAACTGCCGGCAATCGCAGCCATGGCATTCGGCCTGCTGCTGGTCGGAGCGAATGTGCAGGGCGTCGAGGCGAAGAGCACGCAGGTGTCGGCCACGACAGCCACCCAGCGCGTCAAGCTGGGCCTCAACAAGTCGGTGGTCATAGACCTGCCGAGCGATGCCTATGACATTCTTGTCGCCAATCCCTCTGTTGCCGACGCCGTGACCCGTACCGCAAGGCGTATCTATCTCTTTGGCAAGTCGGTCGGCGAAACCAACATCTTCGTCTTTGGACCGAACGGCGAACAGATCGCCAGCCTGGACCTGGCCATCGAGCGCGACGTCGCCGGCCTGGAAGACTATATCAAGCGCTTCCTTCCGACCTCGGCCGTCAAAGTGGAACTGCTCAACGACAACGTGGTTCTGACCGGCACCGTGGATACCCCCTTGGATGCCAAGCGTGCCGAACAGCTGGCAAATATGTTTGTGTCCGGCGGTGAAGCGACGACGGGACAATATTCGCAGACCGCCGCTGGCGGCTCGGCCCAGAGCGGTGTCGACATCAACAATCCGGACCAGGAGCGCCGCGTCAGCCAGATCGTCAATCTGCTGCAGATCATCGGAGATGATCAGGTCACGCTGAAGGTGACGGTGGCCGAAGTCAGCCGTTCCGTGATGAAGCAGCTCGGCGTCAATATGGTCGGCAGTGGCGGCAGCAACGGCATCAGCTATGGAGCGATTAGCGACAATTTCACCGGACTCGGTAAGCAGCTGTCGAATTCGGGGTTCAATATAGGCGCCTCGGGGCTGCAAGCCTATGTCAATGCCATGGAGCAGTCCGGGGTCATGAAGACCTTGGCCGAGCCCACCTTGACTGCCGTATCCGGCGAGAAGGCAACCTTCAAGGTCGGCGGTGAATACAACATGGTGAGCGGCGTCACGGCGAACGTGTCGACCGACAACCAGACTGGCCTGAAGAACTATACCATTGACAAGATCGAATATGGCATCGGCCTGGAGTTCCAGCCGGTGGTGCTGTCTCCCGGTCGCATCAGCCTGAAAGTCAGAACGTCGGTTTCCGAGCCGACCACCGAAGGGTCCGTTTCGCTGTCCTCGGGTGTGACAAGTCCCGGCACGAATGTCCTGTCTCTGCGCAAGCGTCTTGCCGATACGACGGTGGAACTGCCCTCCGGCGGCTCCATGATGATCGCCGGCCTTGTTCGCGACGATGTCAGGCAAGCCGTCAACGGCTTGCCTGGACTGACAAAGATCCCGGTGCTCGGCGCGCTCTTCCGCAGCAGGGATTTCGTGCGCAACGAGACCGAGCTCGTCATCATCATTACGCCCTATCTGGTGAAGCCGGTGGCGCGCAATGAACTCGCCAAGCCGGACGACAATTTCAACCCTCCAAGCGACGGGGCCGGCATGTTCCTTGGGCGTGTCAATCGCGTCTACGGCACCATGCAGACCGACAGGCCCAACGGCCGCTATCATGGCGTTGTCGGCTTCATCTACAAGTGAACGGGAAAGCGGACATGTCTCAGTCAGTATTGAAGGCAAAGACCATGGCGATGCGCTCCGGCCGTTCTCGGACAGGCCTGCGGGTCCTTCCGATCCTCGCGGCAGCGTTGACGGCTCTCCTGGCCGGTTGCGCCCACCGCGACAGCGTTACCGTCGGCGCCATCCCCGACGACTATCGCACCAATCATCCGATCGTCATCGCGGAGAAGAACCAGAAGATCGATCTTCCCGTCGGCGCCGGTGACCGTGGCATGACCGGCGCGCAGCGCGACACGCTTCTGGGGTTCCTCGACGGCTACGACAAGTCTGCCGCTCCGACATTGACGATCCAGGTTCCAAGCGGATCCGCCAACGAGCTTGCCGCGACGGCGGCCGGCCGTGATTTCGCCCGGCTCGCGGCCGCCGCCGGTATCAAGCGCAACCGGATCGTCGTGGTCTCCTATCAGGCTGGATCGAGCGAGGCATCAGCCCCGGTTCGCGTCTCCTATATCGCGGTGAGGGCACAGACCGACAAATGCGGACGTTGGCCCGATGACCTGGTGGAAACGTCGGAAAACAAGCACTACGCCGATTTCGGCTGCTCCTATCAGAACAATCTGGCCGCCCAGATGGCCAATCCGGCCGACCTTCTCGGGCCGCGCAAGTCTACCACCATTGATGCGGCAAATCGCAGCAAAGCCATCGGTGTCTACCAAGACAGGGGCATTTCGGATGAATTCCTCGGCAACTCGGAAGTGACTTACTAAGCCGCCTTCGGAAAGAAGCGACGCCAGGAACGGGCCACGGAAAGAGCATGACCATGAGCAGCCTTGCCTATGACGCCACCGTCGAGGGCGGCGATACCTCGCCGCAGGACGTCGCCGCGATGCAGGCGTTGCGGCCGGTTCCGCGCATTTCGATCCAGGCATTCTGCGAGACCGAGGGCGTTGCCAATCCGGTCCAGCGCGCCGGCGAGGACCGTCGCATGACCAAGGCGCATCTCAAGGTCCATATGGGCGGCGTCGCCACCGCAATCGAATTCTACCAGTCGGCGCCGACACCGAACCTGATCCTGCTGGAATCGCGCAGCGAACCCAAGCAATTGCTGGAGCAGCTCGCCCAGCTTTCGGAATACTGCGATCCATCCTCGAAAGTGGTGGTGATCGGTCACTACAATGATGTCGGTCTTTATCGCGAACTCATCCGTTCCGGCATCTCCGAATATGTCATCGCGCCGGTGTCGATGGCCGACATCGTCAGCGTCGTGTCGTCGATCTTCGTCGATCCGGATGCCGAACCGCTCGGCCGCACGGTCGCCTTCGTCGGCGCCAAGGGCGGTGTCGGCTCTTCCACGATCGCGCACAACGTCGCCTGGGCAATGTCCTCGCTGTTCAAATCCGAGGTCGTTGTCGCCGACCTCGATCTCGCCTTCGGCACCGCCAACATCAATTTCGACC
This sequence comes from Mesorhizobium sp. B2-7-3, assembly GCF_006440715.1. NCBI lineage: Bacteria > Pseudomonadati > Pseudomonadota > Alphaproteobacteria > Hyphomicrobiales > Phyllobacteriaceae > Mesorhizobium > Mesorhizobium sp. B2-7-3. The sequence continues at coordinate 101,934 of NZ_VFTY01000004.1, read as the reverse complement.
AGGATCCGGCCCAGGGCATCGCCGAGGCGGTGTTCTCGCCCGAGCGCATAGACGAAGTCTATCTCGACCGGCTGTTGACCCAATGCGCCGAGCACCTGTCGCTGCTTGCGGCGCCCTCGACGCTGGAACGCGTCTACGACTTCGATCCCGATGCCTTCGCGCAACTTGTCGATACCGCGCAGCGCAGCGTGCCGCTGCTTGTGCTCGATGTTCCTCATGTCTGGACGGGATGGGCCAAGAACACGCTGGTCAAGGCTGACGAGATCGTCATCACGGCGACTCCGGAACTGGCCAATCTGCGCAACACCAAGAACCTGGTCGACATGTTGAAGCGGCTTCGTCCGAACGACCCGCCGCCGAAATTGATCATCAACCAGGCCGGCGTGCCCAAGCGGCCCGAGATCTCGGCATCCGATTTCGCCGAACCGCTCGGCCTGACACCAATGTCGGTCATCGGCTTTGATCCCCTGCTGTTCGGCAATGCCGCAAACAACGGGCGCATGCTGGGCGAGATGGATGCCAAGAATCCGGTTGTGGCCACGATCAACGAGATTGCCCATGTGCTGACGGGCCGCAGCGAAATCCGGGCGAAGAAGAAAGCTGGCCTGGGCAGTCTGCTCGGCAAGCTCTCGCGCAACAAGAAGTGACGCAATGGGGTCGGTAGTCGGTCATGTTCGGTAAAAGAGGCAACGACGACGGCAACCGGTTCACGCCGGAATTCCGCCAGCCGGCATCGGCACCGGCTACGATTGCGCCGGCCGCCGCGGGTCCGGCCGACACCGCGGTGCTTGCCCGGCCCGCGGCCACGCCTCAGCCGAGCGCACCTGTCGCGCCGCCGGCCAGGCGCGCGGTCGAAGCGCCACCCATGGCGCCGGAACCGAGGAGGGGCCGCGAAAAGAGCGAAACCTACTATGACACCAAGAGCCAGGTGTTCTCGGCTCTCATCGATACGATCGACCTGTCGCAGCTCGCCAAGCTCGATCCCGAAAGCGCGCGCGAGGAAATCCGCGACATCGTCAACGACATCATCGCGATCAAGAACTTCGCGATGTCGATCGCCGAGCAGGAAGAACTGCTCGAGGACATCTGCAATGACGTGCTTGGCTATGGGCCGCTCGAGCCGTTGCTGGCGCGCGACGACATCGCCGACATCATGGTCAACGGGTCCAAGAACGTCTACATCGAAGTGAACGGCAAGGTCGAGCAGACCGGCATTCGGTTTCGCGATAACCAGCAGCTTCTCAACATCTGCCAGCGCATCGTCAGCCAGGTCGGCCGCCGCGTCGACGAATCCAGCCCGATCTGCGACGCTCGTCTTCCCGACGGGTCGCGCGTCAACGTCATTGCGCCGCCGCTGGCTATCGATGGCACCGCGCTCACCATCCGCAAATTCAAGAAGGACAAGCTGACGCTCGATCAGCTGGTCAAGTTCGGCGCCATCTCTCCGCAAGGGGCAGAAGTTCTCAAGATCATCGGCCGTGTCCGCTGCAACATCGTCATCTCGGGCGGCACCGGCTCCGGCAAGACGACATTGCTCAACTGCCTGACCAACTACATCGACCGCGACGAGCGCGTCATCACCTGTGAGGACTCGGCCGAACTGCAGCTGCAGCAGCCGCATGTCGTGCGCCTGGAAACGCGTCCGCCCAATCTCGAGGGCGAGGGCGAGGTGACGATGCGCGACCTGGTCAAGAATTGCCTGCGCATGCGGCCTGAACGCATCATCGTCGGCGAAGTGCGCGGACCCGAGGTCTTCGACCTTCTTCAGGCGATGAACACGGGCCATGACGGCTCGATGGGCACGATCCACTCCAACAGCCCGCGCGAATGCCTGAACCGTATCGAATCCATGATCGCCATGGGTGGCTATTCGCTGCCGCAGAAAACCGTGCGCGAAATCGTCGTCGGCTCCATCGACGTCATCATCCAGGCGGCACGCCTGCGCGATGGATCGCGCCGCATCACCCATATCACCGAAGTGATCGGGATGGAGGGCGACGTCGTCATCACCCAGGATATCGTCCTCTACAACATCAAGGGCGAGGACGCCAACGGCAGGCTGCTGGGAGAACACGTCTCGACCGGCATCGGCCGCCCGCATTTCTGGGAACGCGCGCGCTACTACGGCGAAGAGCAGCGCCTCGCAATAGCGCTCGAGGCCATGGAGAAACGTGCTGACTGACGCACTCACAGGCGTGAAGGTTCTGGTCGATGTTTGGAATTGACGGCACCGTACTGGCGTTTGTCGTACTCGCCGGCTTCAGCGCCGGCGCGGTCGCCTATGTATTTCTGTTCAACCAGATCAGCAACGAGAAACAGGCCGGCAGGCGGCTGGAAACGATCAAGGCCGCCGAGACGGACCGTTCCGTCGTCAAGGCCACCCGCGACCGGGCGGCCGACGCCGCCAAGCGCCGCAAATCGGTGCAGGATTCACTGAAGGATCTCGACGAAAAGCAGAAATCCAAGGACATCGCCGTCAAGAAGCCGCCGCTGAAAGCGCAGCTTCGCCAGGCTGGGATGAAGGTGTCGATCGAACGTTTCTATATCTATTCGGCCATCTGCGGTCTCGCGCTGACGGTGGTCGCGTTCGTGGCCGGTGCGCCGATGATTGTCTTGCCCGGTGTGCTGCTCGCCGGAGCGCTTGGCCTGCCGCGTTGGTTCGTTTCTTTTCGTCGTAGCCGGCGCGTCAAGTCATTCCTCAACGAATTTCCAAACGCGCTCGACGTCATCGTGCGGGCGGTCAAGTCCGGCCTGCCGCTGAACGATGCCATACGCCTGATCGCCAACGAATCCCCTGAACCGGTCAAGACCGAGTTTCGCCGCATCGTCGATTCGCAGCAGATGGGCCTGTCGATCCCCGACGCCACCTTGCGCATGCCCGAAACCATGCCATGCACCGAGGCGAGCTTCTTCGGCATCGTCATCCAGATCCAGTCGCAAGCCGGTGGCAATCTCTCCGAAGCGCTAGGCAATCTTTCGCGCGTCTTGCGCGACCGCAAGAAGATGAAGGCCAAGGTCGCGGCCCTGTCGATGGAGGCGAAAGCATCCGCCGCCATCATCGGCGCCTTGCCTTTCATCGTTGCCTTTCTCGTCTATCTCTCCAGTCCCAACTACCTGATGCCGCTGTTCACGACCAGCGTCGGCCATCTGATCCTCGGTGTTTCCGGCATCTGGATGTCGATCGGCATCTTCGTGATGCGCAAGATGATGAATTTTGAAGTCTAGGGCCGTGGCATGACCGAACAAGTCATCAAATCACTGACGGATCCCAGCCTCCTGATTGCGATGCTGGTCGCTGTCGCCGTGTTCGCAACCGTTTTTACGCTGCTGCCGGCCCTTGGCGGAAACCAGCTCAAGGCGCGCATGAAGTCGGTCGCGCTGGAGCGTGACGAGCTTCGCGCCAAGCAGCGCGCGCGGCTTGCGAACGAGGCCGATCGCCGCCGCAAGGGCCTGCGCGAGCAGCAGTCGGTCGGTATGCGCAACATTGTCGACCGGCTCGATCTGCGCCGTGCGTTGGCCGACGAGTCCACCTTGCAAAAGCTGAAGGTCGCCGGCTTTCGCGGGCAAAATCCGCTAACGCGATTTCTGTTCTTCCGTCTGGTGCTTCCTTTTGTCGGTTTCGCGCTGGGTCTGTTCTATATTTTCGTGCTGGGAGGGTTGCCCGACAAGCCATTGGTGATCCGGCTTTTCGTCTGCATCCTCGTTGCCTATGGCGGCTTCTATGCGCCGGTCCTCTACGTCAACAACCGCGCGACCAAGCGCAAGCAGTCGATCCAGCTGGCGTGGCCGGATGCGCTCGACCTGATGCTGATCTGCGTGGAATCCGGCATGTCGGTGGAAGCCGGCCTGCGCAAAGTCGCCGACGAGATCGGCGCGCAATCGGTGGCCCTGGCGGAAGAATTCATCCTGACCAACGCCGAGCTCTCATACCTGCAGGAACGTAAGCAGGCTTACGAGAATCTTGCGAGCCGTACCGGCTTGGAATCGGTCAGGTCCGTGTCACAGGCGCTCGTCCAGGCCGAGCGCTACGGCACGCCAGTGGCGCTCGCACTGCGTGTGCTTGCCGCGGAAAGCCGCGACATGCGCATGAACGCGGCCGAGAAGAAGGCCGCCGCGCTGCCGCCCAAGCTCACCGTGCCGATGATCCTGTTCTTCCTGCCGGTGCTGTTCGCCATCATCCTGGGTCCTGCCGGCATCCAGGTCAGCCAGCGCGGCATCTTCGGCCAGTCGCAAAGCAACGGCACCCAGTAGGCGAATCCGCACAATCCAAAGCGAAAGAGCCGCGCGGAAAATGCCACGCGGCTCTTTCGTTTGGCGCGATCGGGCGCCGCGCGCGACGATCAGTTGGTGGCGGTTTTCGCCGTTTTCGCCTTGTCCTGATCCTTGAGCTGGCTCCAGGCGTTCTGCTGGGCCAGCATCTGCCGGAGATAGGCGACGTTGGCCTGCGCCTGTTCGGGGGAAAGTTCTTGCGAGGCGATCTTCTCGGCTTCATCGAAGCGACCCTGCAGCCCGACAACGAGCGCCAGGTTCTGACGCACCCGGCTATCGGCATTCGGCTGCTGGGCGGCAGAGCGCATATAGGTCTCGGCGGTGCGCAGATCCCCTTCCAGCACATAGGACATGCCGAGATTGGAAAGGATCGATGGCTCGTTCGGCTTGAGTTCAAGCGCCTTGCGGTAGAGTTGGCGCGCTTCGTCCTTCTGGCCGACCTGATCGAGGATGGCCGCCTCCGCCGACACCAGCCTCCAGTCGGGGTATTCCGGCGTTTGTGCGCGGCGCACGGCGTCGAGCGCTGCCTCGAGCTGGCCATTGGCGGCCAATGCCTTGCCATAGGCGGCGAGAACTTCGCGGTCCTTGGGGTAGGCGATCGCCAGCTTGCGCATCACGGCAAGCGACTGGTCGGCATCGCCGTCCATCTGCAGCGCCGCCGCGAAGTTGGTCGCTATCCGCTTGTCGTTGGGGTTCCTCGCGTAGGATTGGCCAAGTGCGGCCGTGGCGTTGTGCAATTCTCCCGCCGACATCGTTTCCAGCGGCTTGCCGCTGGTGCGTCCGATCGAGCCTGTGGTGAGTTTGTCGGTCGCGCAACCGGCAACGCCCGCCGCGAGCGCCAGCATGAATGCCGTGGTAATGAGCCGTTTTCCCCCGATGTCTATTGTGCGGTTGGTCGGCATCGGCACCTGGGCCTCCATTCATGCGTGGCCATTGCGTGGCCATCTTCCCTCCAGCAGAAATATTCTGTTAACCCTAACGGAGGGTTAAGACGCGCCGACTCGCAAACTCGGTAGGAGAAACATCTGATGTCCGTTGAACTGGTCGAGAGCAAGCCGAAGAACCCGCTGTCGATCCATCTGGTCGCCAGGGACAGACTGGAGACGGCCGGTCTGTCGCCGTCTATTGTCGCTTGGGCCAAGGCAAACGGCTTTTCCGGCGAGGCCGGCAGGACGCTGATCCTGCCTGGCGAGAACGGAGCGCTTGGCGGCGCCATGTTCGGTCTCGGTGACGGCGAGGGCGCGCTTGCCGTCGGTGCGCTGGCGAAAACCTTGCCGGAGGGCGATTGGCATTTTGCCTCCATGCCCGCGGAGCCGGAATTGGCGGCTCTTGCAATCGTGCTCGGCGGTTATGTCTTTGCCCGCTACGGCAAGAAACCGGGCAAGGCGCTGCGCTTCGAGCTGCCGGCCGGCGTCGATGCGCAGCGCGTTCGCCGCGTCGTCGATGGTGTTTTCCTGACGCGCGACCTGGTCAACACACCGACCAACGATATGGGGCCGGACGATCTGGAGAAGGCGGTGCGGATCCTGGCTGGGGCTCACAAGGCCGAAGTCTCGGTCATCAGGGGCGACGACCTGCTCGCACAGAACTTCCCGATGATCCATGCCGTCGGCCGCGCTTCGTCCGATGCCCCGCGTCTGATCGACATGACCTGGGGGCGGCAGGGCGCGCCGAAGGTGACGCTGGTCGGCAAGGGCGTCTGCTTCGACACGGGCGGGCTCGACATCAAGCCGTCATCGGGCATGCTGTTGATGAAGAAGGACATGGGTGGCGCCGCCAATGTGCTGGGCCTGGCCTCGATGATCATGGCCGCCGGGCTCAATGTGCGGCTGCGCGTGCTGATCCCCGCGGTCGAGAATTCGATCGCCAGCAACGCTTTCCGCCCGGGCGACGTGCTGGCGAGCCGCAAGGGCATCACGGTCGAGATCGGCAACACGGACGCCGAAGGTAGGCTGGTGCTGGGGGACGCGCTGGCGCTGGCCGACGACGAGGAGCCGCAGCTTCTCATCGACATGGCGACGCTGACCGGCGCCGCCCGCGTCGCGCTTGGCCCCGACCTGCCGCCCTTCTACACCGATGACGAGGCGCTTGCCTCGGAGCTGGCGGCGGCGGCGCTGGCGGTCGAGGATCCGCTGTGGCGCATGCCGCTATGGCGGCCTTACGACGCGAAACTGTCGTCGAAGATAGCCGACATCAACAACGTCACATCAGATGGTTTCGCCGGTTCGATCACCGCGGCGCTGTTCCTCAGGCGCTTCGTCGAGAAGACGGCAAGCTGGGCGCATTTCGACATCTTCGCCTGGAACCCCGCCGATCGCCCCCACGGCCCCGCTGGTGGTGAAGCGCAAGGCATCCGGGCGCTGGAGCGGGTCATTTCGACACGCTTTGGCTGAAGGGACGGCCCGCAAGCAGAGCCGGCAAATTGCTGGAAATTGAAACGGAACCGAAACAATTTGCCGTCATGCTGGCGCGATGTCGATTGCGATGCGCCCGAGCCAGGCCCTGCGACTGTGGCAGCAAGTGATGCTGTCGCAGGTGCGCGAGGACGCGCCTGATCTCACCATGCGTCAGACGGCGATCCTGTTTACCATCTACCTCGATCCGCCGCCGCACACCGTGCGCGGGCTCGCCGCCCGCCTCAACGTCACCAAGCCGGTCATCACGCGCGCGCTCGACACGATGGGCGCGCTGAAACTGGTGTCGCGCCATCGCGACGAGCTCGACAAGCGCAACGTCCTGATCAAGCGCACCGTCGAAGGCGCGCTCTTTGTCGAGCGTTTCGGAGATGGTATCATCGCCAAGGCCCACGAACTGCCGATCTGACAAGTGCTCTGTCTAACTAACTGGATTGCCGATTTGACCGCCCACGACGCCCGCCTGCACGCTTTCCGCTCCGACCTTGCCGATTCGCGCCTGATAGGCGAGGTCACGGCGGAGCGTTTCGTCGCCGGCCGGCCGGCGCGGATTTCCGCATCCGTTGCCGAAGTGCGCAAGGGGCCGCGGCCCGACGCCGGCATCAACACGCAGTTCCTCTTCGGCGACGATGTCCTCGTCTTCGAGCAAACCGAAGGCTGGGCCTGGGTCCAGGGCGAACGCGATGGCTATGTCGGCTATGTCGCCGCTGCCATGCTGGGCGGGCGCGACCATGCGTCCACTCATATCGTTTCGGTGCCACGCACGTTTCTTTATCCCGGTCCGGACCTGCGCTTTCCGATTGCCGGGCAATTGTCCATGGGATCGACCGTAACCGTTACGGGTGCCGCTGAAACACGGGGTACGCACTATGCGTTGCTGCCCTCCGGTAAAGCCGTGATCGCTGGCCATTTGCAGCCGATCGGCGAAGTGGCCGGCGACTATGTGTCCGTGGCCGAGACATTTCTCGGCACGCCCTATCTATGGGGCGGTGTTTCCGGCTTCGGCATCGATTGCTCCGGCCTGGTGCAACTGGCCATGCGCATGGCCGGCAAGAATGTGCTGCGCGATTCCGACATGCAGGCCGCCTCGATCGGCGAGCCGCTCGGGCCGGGCCCTGATTTTTCGGGGCTGCGACGTGGTGACCTGGTGTTCTGGAAAGGGCATGTCGCCATCATGACCGACGCCGAAACCATGATCCACGCCAACGGCCACACCATGCTTGTGTCGCGCGAAGGGCTGAAGGAAGCCATCGCCCGCATCGGCTATCTCTATGGCGGGCCTACAGGGTTCCGGCGCCCGTAAGGCTTTTTCGATCCCCTTTTGTTCCGAATCTGCTTGGCGATTGCCTGTCGCCGCGCTACCTCTGGCGCGTGACAGTTGAGCCCCGCCTCGCCGACCAGAATGCCGCAGTCGTCCTGCCCGAGCCATTCCTGAAATGGTTCGGCGAGAAAGGCTGGTCGCCACGCGCGCATCAGATAGAGCTCCTGGCGAAGGCCCAGGCCGGGCAATCGGTGCTGCTGATCGCGCCGACCGGCGCCGGCAAGACGCTGGCCGGCTTCCTGCCGTCGCTGACCGAACTGGCCGTCAGGCCGAAGCGAAAACCAGGCCAGGCGCGGCGCGGCATCCACACGCTGTACATCTCGCCGTTGAAGGCACTGGCCGTCGACATCGAGCGCAATCTCGGCAAGCCGGTCGCGGAGATCGGTCTGCCCGTCACCATCGAAACGCGCACCGGCGACACCCCCGCCCACAAGCGCCAGCGCCAGAAGCTTGCGCCGCCCGACATTCTGCTCACCACGCCGGAGCAACTGGCGCTGTTGATCGCGGCAGGCGACGCGAGACGCTTCTTCGAGGATCTGCGCTATGTCGTGCTCGATGAATTGCATTCGCTGGTGACGTCGAAACGCGGCCATCTTTTGGCGCTCGGCCTCGCGCGGTTGCGCAGCTTTGTCCCTGGCCTGCAGACGATCGGCCTGTCGGCGACGGTGGCCGAGCCGGACGAGTTGCGGCGCTGGCTTGTCAGCCAGAACCCACCGGGTGACATGGCGGAATTGATCACTGTGACGGGTGGTGCCAAGCCCGAAATCTCGATCCTCGATTCCGAGGAGCGCGTGCCGTGGGCAGGGCACTCGGCGCGCTACGCCACGCCGGAAATCTACCGCGAGATCAAGCGCCACAAGACGACCTTGCTGTTCGTCAACACACGCAGCCAGGCGGAGCTGCTGTTCCAGGAGTTGTGGCGCGTCAACGAGGACACGTTGCCGATCGCCTTGCATCATGGTTCGCTCGACGTCGCCCAGCGCCGGCGCGTCGAGAAGGCAATGGGCGAGAACGCGCTGCGCGCCATCGTCGCCACATCGACGCTCGATCTCGGCATCGACTGGGGCGATGTCGATCTGGTCGTGCATGTCGGTGCTCCGAAGGGCGCCAGCCGGTTGGCACAGCGCATCGGCCGTGCCAACCACCGCATGGATGAGCCGTCCAAGGCGATTTTGATCCCCGCCAACCGTTTCGAGGTGCTGGAGTGCCGGGCCGCACTCGACGCCAATTATCTCGGCGCGCAGGATACGCCGCCACTGGTCAATGGCGGGCTCGACGTGCTGGCCCAGCATGTGCTCGGCTGCGCCTGCGGCGCACCGTTCCGCGCCGATGACCTATACGAGGAGGTACGAACGGCGGCACCCTATGCCGGCCTCGATCGGCCGACCTTCGACCGTGTCATCGATTTCGTAGCCACCGGTGGCTATGCACTGAAGAACTATGAGCGCTATGCCCGCATCCGCCTTAACAAGGACGGGCTGTGGCGCGTCTCCAATCCGCGCGTCGCCCAGCAATACAGGCTCAATGTCGGCACCATCATCGAGGTGCCCGCCCTCAACGTGCGTTACGTCAAGGCCGGCAGCAAAGGCGCGGCGTCGCACGGTGGCCGCGTGCTCGGCAAGATCGAGGAGGCCTTCCTCGAAACGTTGACGCATGGCGATACTTTCATGTTCGCCGGCAAGGTGCTGCGTTTCGAGGGCATCCGCGAGAATGAGTGCTTCGTGTCGAACGCGCCCGGCAGCGACGCCAAGGTGCCATATTATGGCGGCGGCAAGTTCCCGCTCTCGACCTACCTCGCAGAGCAGGTCCGCATCATGCTGGACGATCCGCAGCGCTGGAAGAAGCTGCCGGAGCAGGTGGCCGACTGGCTGCGGTTCCAGTCGGACAAATCCATGCTGCCCAAGCGCGACGATTTGCTGATCGAGACCTTTCCGCGTGGCAATCGCCATTATCTGGTCGCCTATCCCTTTGAGGGCAGGCTGGCGCACCAGACGCTTGGCATGCTGCTCACCCGTCGCCTCGACAGGGCGGGCGTCAGGCCGCTCGGCTTTGTCGCCACTGATTATGCCTTGGCCATATGGTCGCTGGGCGACATGGGCGCGATGTTCAAAGCCAGGAAACCTTCACTGAGCGCGCTGTTCGATCAGGACATGCTGGGCGACGATCTCGAAGCCTGGCTGGCCGACAGCTGGCTTCTCAAGCGCACTTTCCGCAATTGCGCGCTGATCTCGGGCCTGATCGAAAAACGCCACCCCGGCCAGGAGAAGAGCGGCCGGCAGGTCACCGTGTCGACCGACCTGATCTACGACGTGCTGCGCAGCCATGAGCCGGACCACATCCTCCTTCAGGCGACGCGTGCCGATGCAGCGACCGGCCTGCTCGATGTCAGCAGACTTGCGGACATGCTCTCGCGCATCCAGGGTCGAATCATGCATAAGGCGCTCGAACAGATATCGCCGCTTGCCGTGCCGATCATGCTCGAGATCGGCAAGATGCCGGTGAACGGCGAGGCCGATGAAACGCTGCTGATGGATGCGGCGACGCTGGTCGAAGAGGCCATGGGGCCTGGGAATGGCTGAGGAATGAGTTTTTCGCTGGCGCGCGCATCGCTGATCGCCGAGGCCGATCTCGTCGGCATCGCGGGCGAGCGCGCGGTCTGCGATCCGCGCGGTGTGCTGTATTTCCCCGAGCTCAAGCTGCTGACGGTATCGGACCTGCATCTGGAGAAGGGGTCGTCCCTGGCAAGGCGCGGCACGCTCATCCCGCCCTACGATACTGGCGCGACCCTGCTCAGGCTGCAGGCGGTCATATCGGACTACCAGCCGTCGATCGTCATCAGCCTGGGTGACTCCTTCCACGACGGTGGCGGCGCAGCGCGCATGCATTCGAGCTTTCGCGAACGGCTGGAAGCGCAGATGGCAGGCCGTGACTGGTTCTGGGTCGCCGGCAATCACGACCCCGAAGCGCCGGCGGATCTGCCTGGCGAGACCGTGCGGGAACTGGCCATAGGCTCGCTGCTGTTCAGGCATGAGCCATCGAAGGTGAGGGTCGAGGGCGAAATATCTGGTCATCTGCACCCCTGCGCGCGCATTGTGCAACAAGGCCGCTCGGTGCGCAGGCGCTGCTTTGCCGGCGATGGCGGCCGCATGATCATGCCGGCTTTCGGCGCCTATACCGGTTCGCTCAACGTGCTCGACCGCGCCTATGCCGGGCTGTTTCGCCTGGAGTCGCTGATGGCCTACATGCTCGGCACCGAGCGCATCTTCGCCATCTCGCACTCGATGCTGCGGCCAGGCTGAGATCTATCGCCCATAATAGAGCATGACCGTGTGCTTCGCTTCGGCGAAGAACAGCCAGCGTTCGACCAGCATGCCGGCGAACTGGGCGATCGCGGCCAGCGCCGATAGCGCCGCCGCGAGCGGCCACGGCAAGGCGAAGGCGGCAAGCAGCAACAGGATCGGCAAACCGAAAGCCAGCGCCTGCGTGATCCGGCGCAGCTTGGCGCTGTGCTTGCGCGCGATGCGAAAACCCATTTCCTTGAGCAGGTAGTTCTCCTCAGTATGCGGCCATTCGAAGGATTGCACCATGCCGCCGGAGAGCCCGGTCGCGGTGTTGGCATTGGTCGGGATCTCAAGCTGGTCGTTGTAGCGCCACGTCGCCAGCTTCCAGCCCCAGCCGAGCAAAATGAGCAGCGCGGAAGCCGCCAGAAGCATTTTCGAGCCGAGAGAAAATGCTTGCAGCACAGCGTTCAGAAGCACGCTGCCGCTCATCGCCGAGTAGATGAGATAGCCGGGCAAGGTGTAGGGGCTGTGCCAGTGGGCGATGGGTTTCAGCGAGGCATAGATCATGCCTGTCATGCAGACCGTGGCTGTGGCGCCGACGGCGGCCAGGACGCCGGCGGCCGCCACCCAGCCATCGAGGCGGCTAAGGAAGACCCAGCCTACGCCGAACACGCCTGCGGGAATGAAGGTGGCGACCGAGGCAACGCCTTCGCGCGACAGCCATGAACTGCGCCATTGCGAGAACGCCCGCCAGGCACGTTCGGGCCTGCCGAGATGGCCGGTCGATGACAACAGGCCGGCGGCGATCAGGCCGAGCGCCAGCCCCATGCCGACGAAGCCCGGCCAGAAATCGGGCGCGACGAAGCCGAGCGGGCCGAGCACGCCGAGCAGCGCGAGCAGCCCATAGCCGGCACCCGTGGCGGTGGTGAAGAAGACGACCGAAAAAGCCGGATGCATGGATGGTCAGCTCGAAAGCATGCGGTCGACCCAGCCAAGGAAACCGCCCTCGGCCCGTAGCGGCTCCAGCGCGGGAGCGGTCACCGATGCGGCGCGTTGCGTGTGAGCGCGCGGCGGCAGGTATTTGTTGGTCGGGCGATAGCCGAGTTCAGGCATCAGGTCGACACCGCCGCGCTCCGCCACCAGTTGCGAAACGGGGGATTGGGGATCGCCGAGGTCGCCGAAATGCCGGGCGCTGGTCGGGCAGGCGGCGACGCAGGCCGGCACGCGGTCCCCCTCGGCCAGATTGTCGTTATAGATGCGGTCGACGCAGAGCGTGCATTTCTTCATCACCCCGACATCGCCATCGAATTCGCGCGCGCCGTAAGGGCAGGCCCAGCTGCACAATTTGCAGCCGATGCACTTGTCCTCGTCGATCAGCACGATGCCGTCCGACGCGCGCTTGTAGGAGGCGCCGGTCGGGCAGACGGTGACGCAGGCCGGCGTCTCGCAATGCAGGCAGGAACGCGGGAAGTTGACCGTGCGCCCACCCATCTCGGTGATGTGCTCGTAACTGTGCACGCGGTTGAACCAGACCCCGTCGACATGGCCGCCATAGGGGTCGATGTCGGTCAGCGGCGCCATGTGGCCGCCGGTGTTCCATTCCTTGCAGGCGGTAAGGCAGGCCTGGCAGCCGACACAGGTGTCGAGGTCGATGACGAGGCCGAGCTTCTTGCCGCCTGGACTTGGAAGACAGGTCATTCGGCCGCCTCTCTTGCCTGCCGAAACCCGGCGCCGAAAGTGAGCTTGTCGGGCGAGGGTTCGAAATGCGGCGGCTGTTGAAAACGCTCGAATTGCGGTTCGGTGAAGCCGGCCTCCTCCGCCGCGCATTTGACGATGCGCACGCGCAGATCGAACCACGCCGCCTGTCCCGTGACCGGATCGGAATTCGAATAACGCTTGCCCTGCGCGTCGGCCAAGGTCTGGTCTCCGATGATGTGGTTGAGCAGGAAGCCGCGATTGCTTTCGGCGGCATCGTCCTTCAGCCCCCAGCTGCCGCGTCGCTTGCCGATCGCGTTCCAGGTCCACACCGTGCTTTCGTTCACGCCGTCGACCAGCTTGATCTGCCCTTTCACCTTGCCGTTGATGCTTTCGATCCAGACCCAGTCGTCGTCGCCAAGGCCGAGCCCGGCGGCGGTTCGCTGATGCACGAACAGCCGGTTTTGGCTGGTGATCTGCCTGAGCCACGCGTTTTGCGAACCCCAGGAATGGTACATGTGCATCGGCCGCTGCGTCAGCGCGTGCAGCGGGTATTCTTCCTGGTCGACGGACGCTTCCTCGAACGGCATGTACCAGAACGGCAGCGGGTCCATGTAGGTCTCGACGCGCTTGCGTTCGCTTTCGGGCGGCATCACCCGGCCATGACCACGCGCGGCCAGCCGAAAACGCTGCATCGGTTCGGAATAGAGCTGGAAGACGATCGGCTCGGCCTTGGGGATAAAGCCCAGTTGCACCGCGAAGTCGAGATAGGAGCGGTTGGCCATCTTGTAATAGCGTTGGTCCTCGGTGAAATCGTGGTGCCAGAACCCGCCATTGTCGATGTAGCGTTGCAACTGGTTGGGGTTGACGTCGCCCTTGCCGATCGAGTTTTCGTCCTTGCCGCGCCAGCCTGCGAGCGGGCCGATGCCGGGCGTGCGTTCATGATTGACGATGTAGTTGGCATAGTCGCGGTACTTCGGCGAGCCTTCGTCATCGGCGAAGCCGGGCAGGCCAAGCCGCGCGCCGAGGTCGATCAGCACCGACTGGAAGGGCCTGACGTCGCGGTCGGGCTCGACGACCGGATGGCGAATGGCGTCGCCCGGCCCATCGGCATGGCTGATCGGCCGGTCGAGCAGGCTGATGCAGTCATGACGCTCGAGATAGGTGGTGTCGGGCAGGACCAGGTCCGCGAACGGCACGGTCTCGGAGTAGTAGGCATCGGAATAGATGATGAAGGGGATCTTGTAGTTGCCCGCTTCGTCATGGTCGGTGAGCATGGCCATGGTCTCGACGGTATTCATCGAGGAATTCCAGGCCATGTTCGACATGTACATCATCAGCGTGTCGATCGGGTAGGGATCGCCGGCCCAGGCGTTGCGGATGACTGTGTGCATCAGCCCATGGGCCGCAAGCGGCGAATCCCAGGAATAGGCCTTGTCGATGCGCAGCGGCGTACCCGCTTCGTCGACCAGCAGATCGTCGGGTCCACAGACGAAACCGAGCGGCATGCCGTCGAGCGGCGTCATCGGCCTGACATCCTTGCCGCAGGGCTTCGGGCCGGGCGGCGCCGACCTGGGATAGGGCGGCTTGAAGCGGAAGCCGCCCGGCACATCCACCGTGCCCAGCAGAACCTGCAGCAGGTGGATGGCGCGACAGGTGTGAAAGCCGTTGGAATGGGCCGAGATGCCGCGCATGGCATGCATCGAAACCGGCCGTCCCTTTATCGTCTGATGCCGGCGCCCGGCCCAATCGGTCCATGCCACCGGCAGTTCGATCGCCTGCTCGAAGGCGACGTGGGCCAGTTCGGCGGCGATCCGGCGGATCGTTCCGGCCGGGATGCCGCAACGCTCCGCGACCGCATCGGGCGAATAGCTGACGTCCATGTAGCGGTCCGCGATCAGCTGGAACACGGGAAGGCACCTGCGCCCGTCGACTGTGAAGCTGCCGGTCAGTGCCGGTTTGGCATTTGAATCGACTGCGTTGACGGAGGTCGTCGCCACTCTGTCCCATGCCAGCGGATTGCCGTCGCTGTCGCGCATGAACAGCCCGTCATCGGCCGCGCCCGGCTCCTGGATAACCAGGACATGCGCGTTGGTGTAGCGGAGCAGATAATCGAGATCGACGCGGCCGGCTTTCAAGAGTTCGTGGATCAGCGCGAACACGAACAGGCCGTCCGTGCCGGGCCGGATGCCGATCCAGTCGTCGGCGATCGCATTGTAGCCGGTCCGGCATGGATTGATCGACACCACCTTGGCGCCGCGCGCCTTGAGCTTGCCCAGTCCGATCTTGATCGGATTGGAATCATGGTCCTCGGCAACGCCGAACAGCATGAAGTATTTCGTGTTGTCCCAATCGGGCTCGCCGAACTCCCAGAACGAGCCGCCGATCGTGTAGAGCCCGCCCGCCGCCATGTTCACCGAACAGAAGCCGCCATGAGCGGCGAAGTTCGGCGTGCCGAACTGGCTCGCCCACCACCCTGTAAGAGATTGTGATTGGTCACGGCCCGTGAAGAAAGCGAGTTTCTTAGGATCGGTCCGGCGGATATTCGACAGCCGCTCGGTGGCGATCGAGAAGGCCTCCTCCCACTCGATCTCGCGGAACTCACCCGAGCCGCGCGGCCCGGTGCGCAGCAATGGCTTCTTCAGCCTGGCCGGGCTGTAGTGCTGCATGATGCCGGAGCTGCCCTTGCCGCAGATCACGCCGCGATTGACCGGATGATCCTTGTTGCCGTTGATGTAGCGGACCTTGCCGTCCTTGATGTGCACGTCGATGCCGCAGCGGCAGGCGCACATGTAGCAGGTCGTCTTGGCGATGCTGTCGGAAACATCAGGCGAGGTGTCGACACCGTCGCCTTCATCGGGCGCCCGCGTGTCGGCAAGCGGGCGTTGCGAGGGGGCTGAATTGGCGCCGCGCGGCGGTCCTTGCATCATGATCCCGTGGTGCTCGCGCGGTCAGCGGATTTGGCTCGCGTCTTCGGCCCGGGGCCGCGCATATAATGTTCTTCGGGATGGTAGCGGTCGCCGGCCAGCCGTCGCCTTATACCGCGGCTCCAATGCGCAAGCAGGGATCTGAACCGCCCGATCATTTTGCTCTTTGCGACCTGCAGGCTAATTTTTTCTAACTTCCGACGAAAAAGTAGAATAAAGCTATCGATCCGTCTAATCAGTTGTTCTTGTAAATTCGATCGATATTGGTTCTTAATACAGGCATGACCCTGGATCAGTTGCGCATTTTCGTCGCCGTCGCAGAGCGCGGCCACATGACAAAGGCGGCGGAGCTCCTGGGCATTTCCCAGTCGGCCGCGTCGGCGGCCATTCGCGCTCTGGAAGAGCAGCATGGTGTCCATCTGTTCAACCGCGTCGGCCGCAACATCGAGCTGGCCCAGACCGGCCATCGGTTCCTCCCGGAGGCCAAGGCCGTGCTGGAGCGGGCCGCAGCCGCGCGCAATGTCCTGGAACATGTTTCGCAGACGGTCGCCGGCAGCCTCTCCATCGCCGCCAGCCTGACCATCGCCAGTTACTGGCTGCCGCGCCGGCTGGCCTCTTTCCACGAGGCCTATCCGGCCGTCAGGCTGAGCGTCACCATCGGCAACACAAGGCAGGTCGAGGCCAGCGTGCTGGATGGAACCGCCGATCTCGGCCTGGTCGAAGGGCGCACCGAGTCCGACTTGTTGCGCCGCGTCAAGGTCGATACCGACCGGTTGATGCTGGTCGTTGCCAGCTCCCATCCAGAGATCGCCGAAACCGCGCCGGGCCGCCCTGACATCACCGGCCTGCGCTGGATAATCCGCGAGGGCGGCTCCGGCACGCGCGAGGTGCTGGAGGATCTGGCGCGCCGCGAGGGGATTTCGCTTGCCGACCTCAGGATATTCCTGGTGCTGCCCAGCAACGAGGCGGTTCGCCAAGCTGTCGAGGCGGGTGCCGGCGCGACCATCATTTCGGAGCTGGTCGTCGGGCGCGCGGTCGCCGAGGGGAGCCTGAGAGCCGTGCCGATCGAATTGCCCAAGCGCGACTTCGCCATGATTACCCATCGCGACCGTCAGGCAAGCCTGGCCCAGATGGCGCTGAAGGCGCATCTGGCCGCGGAGGCGAACGGGACTACGTAGGGGTAGGTTCAGCCGAACTTCCGCTGCGCATCGAGCGCCAGGCCGAGTCCGACCGATCCGAACATATCGCCTTCTATGACGGAAGCCCGCGGCACCAGCGACAGGATTTCCCGCCTTGCCAGCGGGATCGCCGTCGATCCGCCGGTCAGAAACACCGCGGTGATGTCGGAGGGCTTGATCCCGGCGTCGCGGATGGTCTGCGCCACCGTTTCGGTAACCCGCTCGATGTCTCGAGCGATCGTCGCCTCCAGCCCGTCGCGCGTGATCCCGGCGGCGAACGCCGCGCCCGGCAGCTTCACAGCCACGTCCGCCGATGACATGTCGGTCAGCTCTATCTTGGCTTTCTCGACCAGCGCCGCCAGCGCGTGCCCGTAGCGGTGCTCGACGATATGGATGAAGCGGTCGACCAGGTCGGCGCGCGCGGCCTCGTAGCGGATCTGGCGCAGATGCGTCATCGCCTTGGCGGTGTAGACCAGATTGATGCGCTGCCATGTGGCGAGATCGATGAAGTAGCTGGCCGGCAGATTGCGCTTGCCGTCCTTGGTCGGCGAGAGGTACCCGAGCTGCGGCATGACATGGGCGATGCTCAGCAGCCGGTCGAAATCAGTGCCGCCGATATGGATGCCGCGGCTGGCCAGGATGTCGTCCTTGCGATCGGTCGATCGCGCGCGCTCTGGCGAGACCCGCACGATGGAGAAGTCGGACGTGCCGCCGCCCATGTCGATGATCAGCGCCAGTTCCTCGCGTGTCACCTTCTGCTCGTAATCGAGCGCCGCCGCGATCGGTTCGAACTGGAAAGCGATGTGCTTGAAGCCCTGGGCACGGGCAGCCTTCTCGAGTTCGCCTTGCGCCACCGCGTCGGCTTGCGCGTCGTCATCGACGAACTGCACCGGGCGGCCGAGCACCACGCTCTCCACCACGCCGCCGGCGTCCTCTTCCAGCCGCGTCCTCAGATGACCGATGAACAGGCCGATAATGTCGATGAAGCCGATCTGGCGTGCCTTGATCCGCGTCTTCTCGTGGGCGAGCGAACTGCCGAGCACGCTCTTCAACGAGCGCATCAGGCGGCCTTCGATGCTGTCGGTATAGTCGCCGATAGCGCGGCGGCCAAAATAGGTATGGCCGTCCTCGAAATTGAAGAACACGGCACTTGGCAAAGTGGGCTGCTCGCCCTCCAGCGGGACCAGCCGCGCCTTGCCGTTCCGGATGACGCCCACCGTGGAATTGGACGTGCCGAAGTCGATGCCGCCGAATGCCTGATGCATCGCAGCCTCCTGTCATTGTTTCATGGCGGCAAAACAGCGGCGACGCGTCGCCGCTGTCATCGGGATGCCGGACCGCTCCTGGCGAACGGTATGTGCTTGTTTGCCCCTGGGTTGGGAGGCGGCGGTTTATCGCATGGCGGCGAAAAGGGGAACCCTCTTTTCCCGCGGCATCAATCCTTGCGGAACACCAGCCGGCCGAGCCAGCCCGTCACCATGGCCAGCGATACGGCGAACACGCCGTAGAGGAACGAATAGTCGTGGGCAACGCGGAAGATCGATTGTTCGAAGCCCGATTTGCGGATTTCGAGCTGCGCCGAACTCTCCTTGACGAATAGGCCGCTCTTGAACAGGAATGCGCGTGCTTTGTGCGTGCCGACCGAGACATCAGGCGCCAGCCTGACGGTAGCGCGAAACAGGTTCTGCGACAGGAATTGCACGCCCCCGACATTCTCGCTGTAGAGGCCGGCGGCGGCCTTGCGTTCGCGCAGTGCGGCCGTGAATTCCTCGATCGTCGCCGGGCTGTCACCGGCTTCGGCGGGCTGCATATAGAGGTTGGAGGCGCCGAGCGACAGCTGCTTGTAGCTGTTGGGTTCGGTGATGTCCTGCAGCGGCCGCGTCGTCGCGACCGAATAGGACACCGGCACGTTCTCGAAGGTCTCGGAATCCAAATTGACCCAGACGCCCAGCACCCGGTCCTTGCGGCGCACGACCACCGGTTTCGGCGGCCCTTCGAGCACGACGATGACGTCGTAACGGCCCTGGCGTGCGACCAGCGGGTCGGGATTTTCCAGCGAACCGAAGATGGTCAGGTCGGCGCCGGAAAAACCGGCGGTGATCGACACCGCGTCGGTGGAAAGGCCGATCTGGATGCCTTCCGTCAGCGGCGTCTGCGCCTTCGCCGGCGCGGCGGCGATCAGGGACAGGAGAGCGACGGCTGCGAGCGCTTTCAGGCCATTCATCAGTTGAGGCCCAGGCCGGACAGCGAATAAAGGTTGGGCGGCGTGACGAATAGATCGGTGGCAAGCCGGATCGCCACCGCCAGCACCAGCAGCGCCAGCAGCGCCCTCAATTGCTCGCCGCGCAGCCGCTGGCCGGCCTTGGCGCCATATTGCGCCCCAGCCACGCCGCCGGCCATCAACAGGAAGGCCAGCATCACATCGACGGTCTGGTTTGTGGTGGCGTGAACCAGCGTCGTATAGGCGGAGGTGAAGATGATCTGGAACAGCGAGGTGCCGATGACGACATTGGTAGGCACTTTCAAGAGATAGATCAGCGCCGGCACCATGATGAAGCCGCCGCCGACACCCATGATCGACGACAGAAAGCCGATGCCGGCGCCAAGCCCGAGCACCGGAATGACGCTGACGAACAGTTTCGACGCGCGGAAGCGCATCTTCAGCGGCAGGCGGTGGATCCAGTTGTGCTGGCCGGATTTCTTCAGCACCGGTGCCGCGCCGCTGCGCGTGGCGCGCAGGGCGTTGATGCTCTCGACCAGCATCAGCCCGCCGACGGTGCCGAGCAGCACGACGTAGAGCAGCGAGATGAACAGGTCGAGCTGGCCGAGCCTGCGCAGGAAGCCGAACACATAGATGCCGCCGGTTGAGCCGACGACGCCGCCGGCCAGAAGCACGCTGCCGAGCTTGAAGTCGAGCGTCCCTCGCTTCATGTGCGACAACACGCCGGAGACGGAAGAAGCGATGACCTGATTGGCGCCGGTGGCGACCGCGATCGCCGGCGGGATGTTGTAGAAGATCAAGAGCGGCGTGATCAGGAAGCCGCCGCCGACCCCGAACATGCCCGACAGGAAGCCCACCGCGGCGCCCATGGCCAGCAGCACGAAGACGTTGACGGAAATTTCCGCGATCGGGAGATAGATGCCCACCCGTCTGTCTCGATCAGTTTGCCTGTCGGCGAATAAAGCCGCTGCGGGCACTATCGCATCGAAAAGCCAATTTTCTCTTGCGCCGACGCGGCAGCGGGACCAAACCCCGTCACCGCGCCGAAACAAAAAACAACTCAATCAGTTAACAGGCAAATGTAAGGCAAGGGCGTCGTGGAAACGACGCTTCTGCCGTTATTTGCGCGCCAGCAATGCCTTGACCAGCTTCTCGTCGACCGCGCCCGTCGCTGGCAGCTTGTTGTCGGTCTGGAAAGCGATGATCGCGTTCTTGGTCTTCCCGCCCATCACGCCGTCGGCGCCGCCGGCGTCATAGCCGTTCTTGTTGAGGATGAGCTGGATGTTCTTGACCGCCTTTTTCATGTCGATGCCGGCCGTCGTCTGCGGCGTGCCTTCCTGCCAGGATTCGGGAATGTCCACCGAATTGGCCGCCGCGTTGAGCGGCTTGGCCTTCCACAATTCGGTCGCCGCGCGCGCGCGCTCGAGCTGCTCGGGCCGCAGCGCGTTGGCGATCTCGTCGCGCTTGGCCGCAGCATCCTTGTCGCCGGTCTTGGCGACGAGCGCGAACCATTTGTAGGATTCCTCCAGGTTCTGCTTCATGCCGACGCCCTTGGCGGCGAGGATGCCAAGATTGAACTGGCTGTCCTTGACGCCGAGGTCGGCGGCCGCCTGGAACCAATGCGCGGCCGATTCATTGTCGGTTGCGCCGTCGGCGGCCATGGCGAACAGCACCGCCAGATTGTGCATGGCGCTGGCGTTGCCCTGCGCAGCGGCGAGCTGGTACCAGGTCTTCGACTTCTTGATGTCGCGCGCGACGCCGATGCCCTTCTCGTAGAAATTGCCGATGCGGTATTCAGCCGGCGCGAAGCCGAGTTCCGCCGATTTCTCGTACCATTTGGCGGCAGCCGGCATGTCTTCCTTGACGCCGCGCGACTCGGCGTAGCGCGAGCCGACCTCGAACAGCGCCTTGGCGTCGCCACCGGCGGCGGCGTCACGCAAGGCGACCGGGCCGGCATCGGCCGGAATGTCGAACTTGATCGCGGCTGTCGCCGCCGGCTTGTCCATGGGCGCAACGGCGCCAGTCGTGTCGTTGGTCGTCGCCTCGGTCGCCACTGGCGCGGCAGGGGCCGCTTGGAGATCGGCATCCGTCGCCTGCGTAGCGCCGGCGGCTGGTGCCGGATCCGTCATGGCCGGGGCAGCGGTCATCGGAGCAACCGGCGCGGCCGAAGCCATCGCGTCGGGGGCGCTCGGGCCGGAGGCCATGGCCGACGTGACCGGCGAAGCGGGCTCGGCCGTGGGCGCTGTGTCCGGCATCGCGTCCGTATCAGACGGCATGGCCACGACGGTCCGCGCCGCCATATCGTCCTTGCTGGCCGGCGCGGATTGTTCGGCCTGCCTGGCCGGACGGGCCGGCGCGCTGTTCATCGCCGTCGGCTGAACTTCGGTCTTCGGCTGGCTGGCGGTATCGAGAGATGCCGTCTGAACCGGCTGCGCGGCGACGATCGGGGATGCGTCGTTGCTTGCCACCTGGGCGGGATCCGAAAGGAACGCCTTGCCGAGCTGCAGGCCGGCAAGCGCCAGCATGATCGCTGCCGCCGCCATCAGGATCGGCTTGCGCCGCGCCTTGAGCAGGTCGCCTATCCTGAGCGCCTTGACGGGGCCTTTCATCGTCGACTGGCGCTTCAGGGCGTCGGCCTCGGCCGCGGCCGCCTGCGCCGCGCGCCGGGCGGCGGCGATGAAATCCGATTTCGCCGCGTCGCTGTCGCCGAACTTTGCCGGTTGTCCGCGCTCGTCGCGCACGCGCTTCATGATGGCATTGAGGTCAGGCGCGCCGGAGCCGGGCTCCAGCGGGCGGTTGGCCACTTTCGGGTCGAGCGGCTCGTCGAGATCGACACTCGGGATGTCGGCGCTCGGCGCTGAGCCGGCCAGCGGCGGAACATCCGCCGCCTTCTTGCCCTTGAAGGCCCGCGCCAGTCCGCCGAACATCGATTTGCGGCCTGCCGGCTGGTCCTTTCCGGCGGTGGTGTCGGAACCGAGTGCGGCCATCGCGGCGGCGGCGGCGGCTTCCGCCGGCGAGCGCGTGCCCGGCCGGGGAGACAAGCCCGTTCCAACGTGCAGTGCGGGCTCGCCGGGCTCGGTGCGCACTATGGCCGCGGCACGCGCGTCCAGATCGGCCATGTCGCCAGTCAGCGGCAGCTCGTCCATGGTCATGGATGGTGCGTTCACGGCCATCTTGGGCCGCTGCAAGCCACGCCAGCCACTGGGTTCGATCGAGGCCGCGTCCAGGAGTTCGCTTACCGCTTCGGACGGCTCGCTGGTTTCCAGCGAGCCCAGCCTGTCGACGATCTTGAGCAGTGTGTCGTGAATGGCCTCGAAGGTCCGCGAATTGCGCTCGTCGGAACGCCGCGTCAGCGTCTCCAGGGTCTTCAGATCCTGGGCGAGGCCGGATACCGCGGCCGTATTGGTGCTCGTTCCGGCCAGCGAGCGCACCGCGTTCTCGGCCGCCTCACGTGCCGCGCCGAGGATGGAATCGCGGGTCCCGGCCAGCGCTTTTTCGATTTCGTCGAGGCGTGGGCTGATGTCCTCGAAGTCCGGCAGCGGCGTGCTGGGCTTGGAAAGATGCGCCGACAGGCCGGCGACCTGCGCCTCCAGGCTGCGGATCAGCGCCGGATCGATGCCGGCCACCTGGGCCGCCGAAGCGTCCAGCCGGCTTGAAATATCTTCGAGCCGGCTTTCCAGGCCCCGGATCGCCGCCTCGCCGGCGGGATCGGGAGCGCGTGTCTCCATGCGCTTGGCCAGTGCGGTGAAGCGAGCGTCGATGGCGTCCATGATGCCGGCACTGTCGACCTGCGGCATGCTGCGCTGGTCCAGCCGGTCGGCAACCTCGTCCAGCCGGCGCTCGAGATCGCGAAACAGCATGTTGCCCTGCTCGATGGCGTCGCCCTGGCGCCGCTCCATCATGCCCGACAGCACGTCGAAGCGCTGCTCCAGCCCGTGGAAGATGTAGTCGGCGTCGGGCATGGCCGGCGCCTGATCGATCTTGTCGGCGATCAGCGCGATCTGCTTGGCGAGCCGTTCCATCGCCTGCTCGGGCAGGTTGGCGCGGCCGGCGAGGTCGTCGACCCGGCTCGACAGCGTGTTCAGCCGGTCGATCACGACATTTGCGGGACGGTCCTGCGCCACTTCCTCGATCTGCTGGGCGAGCGAGTCGATCCGCTTCTCGATGCGCTCGAAGGCTTCGTGGTCGACTGAATTCGCCTGTGCGGCGACTGTCGAGGCGACGATGGCGCGGGAAATCTCGTCCAGCCGCTCGTCGATCATGGCCAGCGTGCCGCCGCCGCGATTGTCCTGCTGGCTGGCGAAATGGTCGACCGCCCCGGCCAGCGTGCGGACCTTCTCCTCCAGCGAGCGCAGGGACAGCGATTCCGGCAGGTTGTTGACGGCGTTGCTGATCTGCTCCAGCCGGTCGGTCAAGGCGGCAAGGGCGGGGTCGTCGGAACGTTTGCGCTGGTCGGCGTCGACGCGGTCCTCGAAGGCCGTCCAGCGGCGGTCGAACTCGTCCCAGCGGCGGTCGACCTTCTGCACGCTCTCCTCGCGCGCCAGCGTGTCGAGCGCGGCCTTGACCTGTTCGAGTTCCAGTCGCAGCAGGTTGACGCTCCTGTCGTCGCTCTTCTCCGACAGCGATTTGATGGCGCCGGAGAGCCGCTCGAATTCCACGCCGAGTTCGGCGCTGCCCTTGCCCGATGTCCCGGATTTGGCGTTCGACTGGAAGGCGCGGTCGATGTCCTTGCGCAGCGCGTCGAATTCGCGCTGCAGCCCTGAAGTCACCTGGTGGCGCAGTTCCTCGCGCATGCCGCGCAGTTCGCTGGCGATCTTGCCGACCATGGCGACGCTGTCTTCTTGGCCGCGCACGCGGTCGATGTCACGCGCGATCGCCTGATAATTCTGGTCGAAGGGTGCAGGGGAGGGCGCCGGGTTGTGCGCACGCGGTGCCGGCTGCGGATCCTCGTACCAGCGCTGCTGGGCCGTCGGCTGCGCAGCGGGAGAGCGCGGGTCGGAGGCGGGGTAACGCGGTTCGGCGCCATATTGGCGAGGAGCGGGTCGTGCCGTCGCGTCCTCGCGCGTCTGCCCCAGGCGCTGTTCCAGCGTCTCCAGGGAGCGGTTCAGCTGCTCGAGCGTGGTCTGCGGCTTGCGCTGCCTGCCAGCATTGAGTGTATCGAGGTAGGACCGCTTGCTGTTCATCGGTGCGTCCGTCTTTCAGATTGGCCGGCTTGCGGCCAGCTCCCCAAGTCCCTGCCGGAACGAGGCGACCGCGCTTCGATGCCACGGTGGAAGACAAGCTTCCCGGGTTTCCCCGCGCTCCGAAAAACCGTGAAAATTCGATACAGGATAACCACGGGTAGCCGACACGCGCACATTTCGCCCAACGTGGTAAACAACGCGTTAACCAAGCTTAAGAAGTTGCAAGGAAGTTGGCTGACGTGACTTCCGGTGCGGCATAAAGCACCGTTCTCAGAACGCCCTTGCGTCATGAGACGGCTACCGGTATAGAATTGACGTAAACGTAAATGGCGTATCAACTGCGCTGTTTTCGATTTGTTTGTCGAAACCACGGCCGGAAGCACGCCCCCGCTTCCAGTCAGGCGACGCATGGTCCGGGACCGCGACGCCACCAGACGGGGAAGCCAGTGACCATGAAGCTTATCTCGGCCGGCGAGACCGCGGCCAACACCAATAATGCAACCGTTGAAGCCGGCGAGGATCTCTCCCGCATCGGCGAGATGGCCAAGAAGTACGGCGTGACGCTGCGCACGCTGCGTTTCTATGAAGACAAGGGCCTGCTCAACCCCCAGCGCGACGGTTCGACCCGTCTCTATACGCGCCGCGACAAGGCGAGGCTGAAGCTGATCCTGCTCGGCCGCAAGGTTGGGTTCTCGTTGCGCGACGTCAAGCAGATGATGGACCTCTACGATCCGACCGGTTCCAACACCAAGCAGTTGCGGCTGGCGCTGGACAAGTCGGAAAAGCAGCTCGCTCGCCTGCAGAAGCAGCGGGCGCTGATCGACGACGCCATCAATGAGCTCGGCGGCTCGATGTCGGCGGTGCGTCAGATGCTGGCCGAGCGTTCGGCGCCGCAAGCGAGCGTCGCGAGCTAAGCCACCCTCCGATACTGTCGGACCCTTCACCACAAAGCCGCGTGGCCATGCCGCGCGGCTTTTCGCTGTCTGGCCTGCCTGCTTCGCGCTGGCTTGCGCATTGCCGTGACGCTTGGCCGATTGCGCCCGTGGTGGCGGAAATCTTGCCGCAGCGCAGATATTGACGTTTACGCAAACGTCAATATTTGCTATTGCGGCTTCGACATTGGCCCGCTTGCCGCGCACGGCTTGATTTCGGGGTCAATCCGCATGGTGGAGGAAAAGCATGCCGATCTACAGGGCCCCGGTCCAGGACACGCTGTTCGTGCTCAACGAGGTGCTCGGCTATCAGCGCTATTCGAACCTTCCGGGGTTCGCCGACGCAACGCCTGACGTGCTGGAGGCAATTCTCGCCGAAGGGGCCAAGCTCGCCGAGAACGTCATGCATCCGCTCAACCGTGTCGGCGACATGGAGGGCTGCGTGCGCCATGACGACGGCTCGGTGACCACGCCCAGGGGCTTCAAGGAAGCCTTCGACCAGTATCGCGAAGGCGGCTGGATGGGCCTGGCGGCGCCCGTCGAGTTCGGCGGCCAGGGCCTGCCCTATGCCGTGCACACGGCGGTGGCTGAATACATGGTGTCGGCCAACATGTCGCTGATGATGTATCCGGGCCTGACCCAGGGCGCGATCGCCGCCATCATCACCCACGGCACCGACGAGCAGAAGGCGACCTGGCTGCCCAGGATGGTCGAGGGCAGCTGGACCGGCACCATGAACCTGACGGAGCCGCATTGCGGCACCGATCTTGGCCTGCTGCGCACCAAGGCGGTGCCGAACGGCGATGGTACCTACAAGATTTCAGGCCAGAAAATCTTCATCTCGGCCGGCGAGCACGACATGTCGGACAACATCGTCCATCTGGTGCTGGCCCGCATCGAAGGCGCGCCGGAGGGCGTCAAGGGCATTTCGCTGTTCATCGTGCCCAAGCTGAAGCTCGACGCCTCGGGCAATCCGGGGACGAGAAACACCGTCTCCTGCGGCTCGATCGAGGAGAAGATGGGCATCCATGGCAACTCGACCTGCGTCATGAATTATGACGAGGCCGAAGGCACGCTGCTGGGAGAGGCCAATGGCGGCCTCAAGGCGATGTTCACGATGATGAACGAGGCCCGCCTCGGCGTCGGCCTGCAGGGCCTGTCGCTGTCGGAGATCGCCTACCAGAATGCCGCCGCCTATGCCAAGGACCGGTTGCAGGGTCGCTCGCTGTCGGGCCCGAAGGCGCCGGACAAGAAGGCCGACCCGATCATCGTTCATCCCGACATCCGCCGCTCGCTGATGACCATGAAGGCGTTCAACGAGGCCGGCCGTGCACTGGCGCTGTGGACCGCGATCAAGTCCGATATCGCGCACCGCTCCGCCGACGACAAGGATCGCCAGGCGGCCGACGACTACACCGGCCTGATGACGCCGGTGGTCAAGGGCGTGCTGACCGACAAGGGTTTTGATCACACCGTCATGGCGCAGCAGGTGTTCGGCGGCCACGGCTACATCGAAGAACATGGCATGAGCCAGTTCGTGCGCGACGCCCGCATCGCCATGATCTATGAAGGCGCCAACGGCATTCAGGCGCTCGACCTCGTCGGCCGCAAGCTCGGCTTGAACGGCGGCCGCGCCATCCAGGCCTTCTTCAAGGAGGTCGGCGAGTTCTGCGAGGAAAACCGCGCGGACGAAAAGATGGCGCCGTTCACCAAGGGTTTGAAGAAGGGCCTCAACGATTTGCAGGCGGCGACCATGTGGCTGCTGCAGAACGGCATGGCCAAGCCCGATAATGCCGGTGCTGCCTCGACCGACTACATGCATCTCTTCGGCCTCGTCGCGCTGGGCTACATGTGGGCGCAGATGGCCAAGGCGGCACAGGGCAAGACTGATGCCAACGGCTCCCAGTCTTTCTACGAGAACAAGGTCGTGACCGCGCGCTTCTTCATGGAGCGGATCATGCCGGAGACGTCGGCGCACCTCGCCCGTATTTCGAGTGGTGCCGATACGCTGATGGCCCTGTCGGCGGAAGCGTTCTAAACTCCGTCTCGCTAGCCTTTCTGTCTGTCGATACGCGGAGGAAATCGTGGCGACAAATCCCGCCGAAGTGCTCTCTTTGCCGAAACCAGCCTGGGCGGCCGACGAGGTCGGCATGCTCTACGACATGGCTAGCCGCTTCATGTCGGAGGAGATCGCACCGCGCTACGACGAGTTCGAGAAGAACGAGATGGTCGACCGCGAAAGCTGGTTGAAGGCTGGTTCCGCCGGCCTGCTCTGCGCGTCCATGCCGGAGGAATATGGCGGCTCCGGCGGCACCTTCGCGCATGAGAGCGCCATCATCGAGGCGATCGGCCATGTCGGCGTCGACGGTTTCGGCATCGGCCTGCACAATTCGATCGTCGCCCCCTACATCCTCCATTACGGTTCGGAAGAGCAGAAGAAGAAATGGTTGCCCAGGCTCGCCACCGGCGAACTGATCGGCGCCATTGCCATGACCGAGCCCGGCGCCGGTTCCGACCTGCAGGGTGTCAAGACCCGTGCCGAGAAGGATGGCAACCAGTACAAGATCAATGGCTCCAAGACCTTCATCACCAACGGCCAGCTGGCGAACTTCATCATCGTCGTCACCAAGACCGATCCGGAGAAGGGCGCCAAGGGCACATCGCTGATGGTCATCGAGACCGACGAGGTCGAGGGGTTCGAACGCGGCCGCAACCTCGACAAGATCGGACTGAAGGCCAACGACACGTCGGAGCTGTTCTTCAACGACGTGCGTGTACCGACCTCCAATCTGCTCGGCCATGAAGAGGGACAGGGCTTCGTCCAGCTGATGCAGCAATTGCCTCAGGAGCGGCTGCAGATCGGCACCGGGGCGATCGCCATGATCGAACGGGCGCTGGCGCTGACCATCGACTACGTCAAGGAGCGCAAGGCCTTCGGCAAGGCGATCATCGATTTCCAGAACACACAGTTCAAACTGGCGGAGCTGAAGACCGAGGCCACCATCGGCCGCGTCTTCTACAATGACTGCGTCACCCGCCACATCAATGGCGGCCTCGATCCGGTGACCGCTTCGATGGCCAAGTACTGGCTCTCCGACCTCCAGGGCAAAGTCGTCGACGAATGCCTTCAATTGCATGGCGGCTATGGCTACATGAACGAATATCCGATCGCCCGCATGTTCCGCGACGCTCGCGTCCAGCGCATCTATGGCGGCACCAACGAGATCATGAAATTGCTGATCGGACGCTCGCTCTGAGCAGCTTTTCAGCGAACCCCAGGGAGCATGAAAAATGACCGAAGCTTATGTCTATGACGCCGTGCGCACGCCGCGCGGCAAGGGCAAGAAGGACGGATCGCTGCACGAAGTGCCGGCGGTACGGCTCGCCGCCAGGACGCTCGAGGCCCTGCGCGATCGCAACGGGCTGGACACTGCAAACGTCGACGACATCATCTTCGGCTGCGTCGACCCGGTCGGCGAGGCGGGTTCCGTCATTCCACGCGCCGCCGCCTTCGAGGCCGGCTACGACACCAAGGCACCCGGCATGCAGATCTCGCGCTTCTGCGCCTCCGGCTTGGACGCCATCAATTTCGGCGCCGCCAAGATCGCGCAAGGCGCCGATGAAATCGTCATCGCCGGCGGCGTCGAATCCATGTCGCGCGTCGGCATGGGCATGTCCGGTGGCGCCTGGTTCATGGATCCTTCGGTCGGCCTGCCCGGCTGGTTCGTGCCGCAAGGCATTTCGGCCGACCTGATCGCCACCAAATACGGCTTCTCGCGCGACGACGTCGACGCTTACGCGGTCGAGAGCCAGAAGCGCGCCGCAAGATCCTGGGCTGATGGCCGCTTCAAGAACTCGGTCATCCCGATCAAGGACCAGAATGGTCTCACCATTCTCGATCATGACGAGCATATGCGGCCGTCGACCGACATGCAGTCGCTCGCCTCGCTCAACCCGTCCTTCGTCATGCCTGGCGAAATGGGCGGCTTCGACGCGGTGGCGGTGCAGAAGCATCCGGAGGTCGAGGAGGTCAACCACGTCCACCACGCCGGCAACTCGTCCGGCATCGTCGATGGCGCGGCCGCCGTGCTGCTCGGCTCGAAGAAGGCCGGCAAGGCGATGGGTCTCAAGCCGCGCGCGCGCATCCGCACCTTCGCCAACATCGGCTCCGAGCCGGTGTTGATGCTGACCGGCCCGGTCGACGTCACCGAGAAACTGTTGAAGCGCGCCAAGATGAAGCTGTCGGACATCGACCTGTTCGAGCTCAACGAGGCCTTCGCCTCGGTGGTGCTGCGCTACATGCAGGCTTTCGAAATTCCGCACGACAAGATCAACGTCAATGGCGGCGCTATCGCCATGGGTCACCCGCTCGGCGCCACCGGCGCGATGATCCTCGGCACCGTGTTGGACGAACTCGAGCGGCGCGACCTCAACACCGCGCTGGTGACGCTCTGTATCGGCGCCGGCATGGGCACTGCAACCATCATCGAACGCGTCTGACGGGGAGAGAACGATGAGCTACACCAATTTCACCCTCGACATCGACGCCGATGGCATCGCCTTGGTCACCTGGAACAGCCCGGACCGCTCGATGAACGTCTTCACCGAAGAGGTGATGCGCGAGCTGAACGATATCGTGGACAAGGTGGCCGGCGACGCCGCCATCAAGGGCGCGGTGATCACCTCCGGCAAGGACACCTTCTCCGGCGGTGCCGACATCACGCTGTTGCAGAGGATGCTGACCACCTTCGCCACCGACAAGGTCAAGGATGTCGAAAAGGCGACCAAGGCGCTGTTCGACAATGCCGGCATCATGACCGGCCTGTTCCGCAAGCTGGAAACTTGCGGCAAGCCATGGGTCTCGGCGATCAACGGCACCTGCATGGGCGGCGCCTTCGAAATGTCGCTCGCTTGCCATGGCCGCGTCGCGGCCGATTCCGACAAGGTCAGGATGGCACTCCCCGAGGTGAAGATCGGCATCTTCCCCGGTGCCGGCGGCACCCAGCGTGTGCCGCGGCTGACCGACCAGCAGCAGGCGCTGCAAATGCTGACCTCCGGCCAGACCCTGTCGCCGCAGAAGGCGAAGGCGATGGGCCTGATCCATGAGATCGCCGAACCGGCCAAGCTGGTCGAGATGGGCAAGGCGATGATCAGGAACGGCCTCAAGCCGGTGGCGCCGTGGGACGAGAAAGGTTTCAAGCTGCCCGGCGGCCCGGTCTATTCGGCGGCCGGTGCCAATCTGTGGCCGCCAGCCATCGCCATCCTGCGCCGCGAGACCCATGGCAATTATCCGGCCGCCGCGGCGATCCTGAAATGCGTCTATGAGGGCCTCCTGGTGCCCTTCGACACGGCGCTCAGGATCGAGCAGCGCTATTTCACCGAGATCATGCAGACCAAGGAAGCGGCGGCGATGATCCGCTCGCTGTTCGTGTCGCTGCAGGAATTGAACAAGGGCGCACGCCGCCCGGCCGGCGTGCCGGACACCAAGTTCAAGAAGATCGGCATCCTCGGCGCCGGTTTCATGGGCGCGGGCATCGCCTATGTCACGGCCAAGGCCGGCATTCCGGTGGTGCTGCTCGACCGGGACATGGAGGCGGCCGCAAAGGGCAAGGCGCATTCCGACGGCCTGATCTCGGATCAGGTCAAGAAGGGCCGTGCCAAGCCCGAGGATAAGGACAAGCTCTTGTCTCTGATCACGCCGACGGCAGACTTTGCCGACCTCGCCGGCTGCGATCTCGTCGTTGAAGCCGTGTTCGAGGATTCCGCCGTCAAGAAGAACGCCACCGAACAGGCGGAAGCCGTGCTGAAATCGTCGGCGATCTTCGCCTCGAACACCTCGACCATTCCGATCACCGGCCTCGCCAGGAATTCGGCGCGGCCGAAGAATTTCATCGGCATCCACTTCTTCTCGCCGGTCGACAAGATGATGCTGGTCGAGATCATCCTTGGCAAGAAAACCGGCGACAAGGCCCTGGCCACCGCGATCGACTTCGTGCGGGCCATCAAGAAGACGCCGATCGTCGTCAACGACACGCGCGGCTTCTACGTCAATCGCTGCGTGCTGCGCTACATGTCGGAAGCCTACAAGATGCTGATCGAAGGCGTGCCCGCGCCGATGATCGAGAATGCGGCAAAGGCCGCCGGCATGCCGGTCGGTCCCCTGGCGCTGACCGACGAGACGGCCATCGACCTTGCCCAGAAGATCATGAAGCAGACCATCAGGGATCTCGGCGAAAAGGCC
Organism: Mesorhizobium sp. B2-7-3; assembly: GCF_006440715.1. NCBI lineage: Bacteria > Pseudomonadati > Pseudomonadota > Alphaproteobacteria > Hyphomicrobiales > Phyllobacteriaceae > Mesorhizobium > Mesorhizobium sp. B2-7-3. The sequence goes on along the minus strand of NZ_VFTY01000004.1, from coordinate 70,272 downwards.
GTCGACCCCAGGCAGATGGCGCTGATCAACACCATGGTCGACGATCACGGCCGCTTCGGCCGCAAGAACGGCAAGGGTTTTTACGACTACCCGGGCAAGCCGGCCAAGAAGAAGCTGTGGCCCGGCCTGAAGGATCTTTATCCGCAGCTCGCGGCCGAGAAGGTCGACTATGAGGAGCTGCAGCAACGCCTGCTGGTCACCATCGCGCTCGAAGCGGCGCGCGTGATGGAAGAGGGCATCGTCACCGATCCACGCGAGGCCGATGTCGGCTCGATCCTGGCCTTCGGCTTCGCGCCCTACACCGGTGGCGCGCTGTCCTATATCGACGGCATCGGCGCCAAACAATTCGTCAAGATCGCCAAGGCGCTGCAGAAGAAGTATGGCGCCGAGTTCAAGGCGCCCAAGCTGCTCCTCGACATGGCCGAGAAAGGTGAGACCTTCTACGAACGCTTCGACCCCTATGCCAAGGGCGATGTGAAGCAGGCAGCCTGACAGAGCGTCATGTTATGTCTGGGCGCGCATGCCGGCCACGGCGCGAAGCCGTGGCCCCTACATGATGGGCGGTGAAGGCCGGCTGGCCTTTCGCTGCCTGCCGACCGACTATGACCGCAAGGCGCGCCGCTTCCTCGACATTGACGCGGTTGTCGCCGCACTTGGCCGTGCGGTGAACCGCGGCCACCGACCGAGGCAGAACGCATTTTCATGACATCGCACCAGGGACTGCGCGGCCTGGCCAAATCGTCCGGCTGACCAACCCGTTGGCAAGCAGGATTCGATCGACTTTCCCAAACCAGGCGCGGATGATATATTAGGTATCGCTAACATGAGTTTCCATCCCGGCCGAGGAAGGCAATAAGGCGATCAAGGACGGCAGCATGGGCAAGATCATCGAGCAAACCCTGTCCGATCTCAAGCCGGAGGCTGCCTATTTTACCGCGGACGGTGGTTGGCGGACGGCCTACCTTTTCCTGGAGGTAAAGGACAGTTCGGACATGCCCTATGTCGCCGAGCGGTTCTTCTTCGCCTTCAATGCCACCGTCGAGCTCATCCCGGTGATGAACGTCGACGAGCTCCAGAAGGGCCTGCCGAGGGCGATGGCGGCATTGGCCGGATAGCCGGCTTCGGCCATGACACTGTGCCGTGGTTGCGGCACACAGCTTTGTTCGTGATCCGCCAGCCCGCTGGTGGACAACTCAGCCGTTGCGCGTTAGACAGGAAGAGGCATTTTTTCCTGTTTCGAAGGAGAGCACGTCATGCTCTCGCACGACCGAGTCTGGGCTGCCATCGATGCTCTTGCCGAGCGCTATTCGCTTTCGGCTTCGGGTCTGGCAAGGCGCGCGGGACTTGATTCAACCGCCTTCAACAAATCCAAACGCTTGTCCTCGGACGGTCGGCCGCGCTGGCCTTCGACCGAATCGCTGGCCAAGATCATCGAGGCGACGGGCGCTTCGCTGGACGAATTCACCGGGCTGATCGAAGGCCGTGGCGCATCGCCCGCCAGCCGGCGCGCGGTGCCGTTGCTCGGCTTCGCCCAGGCCGGCGCCGGCGGCTTCTTCGACGATGCCGGCTTTCCGGCGGGGCAGGGCTGGGATCTCGTCGAATTGCCGGCGCAATCGACCGAAAGTTCCTATGCGCTGCAGGTGCAGGGCGATTCCATGCTGCCGCTCTACCGCAATGGCGACGTCCTCATCGTCGAGCCGGGTGCGGCCACCCGCAAGGGCGACCGCGTCGTCGTCAAGACCACATCGGGCGAGGTGATGGCCAAGGTGCTCGAGCGCCAGACAGTCAAGTCGATCGCGCTGGTCTCGCTCAATCCAGAGCATCCGGACCGCGACATCCCCATGCTCGAGGTCGAGTGGGTGGCGCGGATCGTCTGGGCAAGCCAATAGGTGCAACGGGTGCGGCTTCCTCATCTTGTCCTGGCGGTTCTGATGATCCCGGCGATGGCGGCGCTGGTCGTTGCCGGCGGACGCACGCTGAAAGGCAGCGAAAGCACTGTTGCGGTGGATCAGATCGATCCCGGCGCCGACACTACCGCTGAGGCAGATAGGGATGCGACGCCCGAGGAACCGTCCACCTCAGCAATTCGTGCACCGGCGCAGCCACCAAATCCGGCGGTGCATTCGCGGGCGATCGACCCGGACGTGGTCGCGCCGCCGGAACTGCCCACCGGCGAACTCGAGCGGGTCGAGCCGCGTGCGCCGTTGAGCAAGCTGGCGCTCGCCGTGCCGCCCAAGCCTAAAATGCCCGACGACTGGAACGGCACGAAACTGTTCCAGCCGGTAGCTCCGGCCGCCGGCCTGATCGAGGCGAAGGGGTATTCGGTCGCGATTTCCGGCATCGATGTCGTCAGTCAGGACGAGACCTGCACCACCGACGGGAAATCCTGGCCGTGCGGCATCCGCGCGCGCACGGCATTCCGCGCCTTCCTGCGCGGCCGCGCCGTGGTTTGCACGGTGCCGCCGGAAGGCGGACGCGACCGGATCGCGGCGGAGTGCCGGATCGGCAAGCAGGATGTCGGTCAATGGCTGGTCGAAAACGGCTGGGCCCGTGCCGCCAAGGGCGGACCCTATGTCGAGGCCGGTGACAAGGCACAAGGCGCGAAGAAAGGCATTTTCGGGCCGGCGCCGAACCTTGCCGGCATCTCGGCGGTGCCGGCCGCACCTGCCCCGGCGCCTCAGGCGCCGGGCTCGATCCTGGAGGAGGACGGCGGCGTCCTCAAGCCAGCTGACCAGCCAGCGCCTTCTGAATGAGCGAGCGGGTCTCGGCGACGCCGTAGAGGGCGGCGAATGATCCAAAGCGTGGACCACGCTCCTGGCCGATCAGCACCTGGTAGATCATCTGGAAGAAGGCGCCTGAGACACCCGGGCCACCTTCAGGACTTTGCTTGGAATGATCCTGATAGCGTGCGATCTTGCGCGCCACGTTGAGCGAAGCGTTCTGGATCGCTTCGCCGCTGGCGCCCGCCGGCAAGTCGCCAAGTGCCTTTTCGAGAGCCACCAGCGCTTCCCGCTCGACCTCGTCGGCCGGGCGAAAGGTTTTCGTCGGCTTCACGAAATCGTCGAAGTAGCGGATCGCGTAGCCCGTCAGCCGGTCGAGCTCGGGATGGGTCGCCGGAGTCACACCCGCGACGTGACGCGAGATGAAACCCCACAGAACGTCCTTGTTCTGCGCATTGGAGGCGCTGACAAGGTTGAGCAGCAACGAGAACGGCACTGGCATGTCGATGGCGGGCGGATTGCCGTCATGCATATGCCAGACCGGGTTGCCCAGCCGCTCCTTCCACTCTTGGCGGGGATAGGCGGCGAGGAAGGTGTAATATTCGTCCACGGCCCGCGGGATGACGTCGAAATAGAGTTTCTTGGCCTGCCGCGGCCGCTGGTACATGTAGAGCCCCAGGCTCTCGGTCGGCGCATAGGTCAGCCATTCGTCGATGGTCAGGCCGTTGCCTTTCGACTTGGAGATCTTCTGGCCATTCTCATCGAGGAACAGTTCGTAGACGAAATGCTCCGGCGCCCGCCCGCCCAGTATGTTGCAGATGCGGTCATAGACCACTGCATTGGTCTGATGGTCCTTGCCGAACATCTCGAAATCGACGCCGAGTGCCGCCCAGCGCATGCCGAAATCCGGCTTCCACTGCAGCTTCACGCGGCCGCCGGTGACCGGCAGCGTGGTTTCGGTGCCATCATCGTCGAAGGTGATGGTGCCGGCCTTGGCGTCGACATGCTTCATGGGAACGTAAAGCACGCGCCCACTCTTTGGCGAGATCGGCAGGAAGGGGCTGTAGGTCGCCTGCCGCTCGGGTCCGAGCGTCGGCAGCATGACCGCCATGATCTGGTCGTAGCGTTCGGCGGCGCGCAACAGCATCGCGTCGAAACGGCCTGACTTGTAGTACTGCGTCGCGCTGGCGAATTCGTAATCGAAGCCGAACGTGTCGAGGAAGCGGCAGAGCATCGCATTGTTATGGTCGGCGAAGCTCGCATAGTCGCCGCCGAAGGGGTTGGGCACCGATGACAGCGGCTTGTGCAGATATGGCTCGAGCGCAGCGCGGTCCGGCACGCTGTCGGGTATCTTGCGCATGCCGTCCATGTCGTCGGAAAAGCACAGCAGCTTGGTCGCGACCTTGTCCTGCGTCAGCACGCGAAACGCATGGCGCACCATCGAGGTGCGCGCCACTTCGCCGAACGTGCCGATATGCGGCAGGCCCGACGGTCCATAGCCGGTCTCGAACAGGATCGTTTCGGGGAAATCGGCGCCCTTGTAGCGTTCGATAATCTTTTTGGCTTCCTCGAACGGCCATGCCTTGCTCTCGGCCGCGGCCGTCAGCAGTTCGGGATTGAGATCGATGATGTTTGATCCCGCCATGTCACAGTTTCCAGATTGTATCCCGGCAATAGCCGCAAGTGCATTTTCAACCGGTCTCTAGGCGTGCGTGGCCGGAGCGTCAACGCGTCGGGCGCTTTTTCCTTGCGGCCTCAGGCTCCCCTTCCTACCTTCGGAGCCCGTTCAAGGAGCAAAGAATGCTGTCGCCCACCCCGCACGAAGCCCTGATCTATCTGATGGTCATCACTTCGGCCTCCGACCGGGACATGACCGATGTCGAACTGGCCAGGATCGGCGAGGTTGTGCGCTCGTGGCCGGTGTTCGAGGATTTCAAGCAGGAGCGTCTCGTTGCCGTGGCCCAAGCCTGCCAGAAAATGCTGCATGAGAAGGGTGGGCTCGAAGGTGTCCTGACCCAGGTCTCGGAGGCGCTGCCGGAGCGGTTGCGCGACACCGCTTATGCCGCGGCCTTCGAAGTGGCCGCCGTCGATCTGGAGATGCAGCTGGAGGAAGTGCGGGTGCTGCAGTTGATCCGTCGTCAGCTCGATCTCGACACGCTGACCGTGGCGGCCATCGGCCGTGCGGCCAAGGCGCGGCTGCGAACTCTGACCTGACGAGGTTACGGCCGGATCAGAAAAGCTGACCGGACCGGATCAGAAGAAACTGACCGGGAAATAGCGCAGGTAGAATTCGGCAAAGGTGCCTTTCATCGAAATCTCTTGCAAAGCGTAGTCGAGGGCCGCGGCCAGCGCTGGATTGTCCGCTCGCGTGGCGATGGCCATTCCGGTGCCCAGATATTCGGGCGCCAGATAGGGGCCGCCGGCAAAGTGGCAACAGCCGGCGGCATCGGAGCCGCCGAGCCAGAAGGCGAAGCGCATGCCATCGCCGAAGGCCGCGTCGATCTTGCCGGCCTTGAGATCGCCATAGAGGGCTTCCGGCTTGTCGAAGGGGACGACCTGGACCGTGCCGAAATAATCGCGCAGCATGCGTTCATGGGCCGAGCCCGATATCACGCCGACGCGCTTGCCATGCAATTTGTCGAAGAGCGGTTCCGCCAGCGCCTTGTTCTTCGCGGTGATGAAGCGCGCCGGGAACTGCAGGTAGGCGCGCGAGAAGGCGTATGTCTGGCGCGACTGTGGCGTTGGGGCAATGCCGGCGATAACAGCTTCACCTTCGCCCCTCTCAAGCGCGCCTTGAAGCTCCGCCCAAGGCAAGGCCTGGATCTGGCATTTGTCGACGATGCCGAGTTCCGCGCAGATGGCGCGCGCCAGGTCGATGTGGAAACCGGACAGCTTCCCCGCGCCGTCGAGGAAATTGAAGGGGGGAAAATCCGTGGTCGTCAGGAACCGCAGCCGCGGCAGCGCCGAAAGGTCGGGCTTGGGAAGCCGCTCCTTGGCATCCCACAACACCGGCACCTGCGGCTCCGCCGCGCCCGCGCCGGAAACCCATGACAATGCGGCGATGAGCGCCGCTGCCAGGACATGGGACCTCCATTGGAACGCCACGATAAAACTCCGCCGCACCCGTGCTCGTGCCGGTTTTGGTACGAAAACGATACAGGCACAATGCTTTTTGATTTCAACGCTTCGATTTCAGGATATGGTTCGGTCGGTTTGCAAACAGCGGTGGCTGCCCTGGTGGGAATACCAGGGTCGAGAACCACAACCGGAAGCGGGCGCTTTGCAATCCGTGGTCGGTGGCGAAGTGCCGGGAAGGCGCGGACCATGGACTTAATGCATGAGGCAACATGGGGTTGATGTTGCGATGAGTCAGTTCGATCGAACGCTGGAATACATAGATCAACTGCAGCACGCCGCAACGGCGGCCGCGGTCTGCGAGAAACTGTTGGGCGTAACATCGGAGTTCGGCCTGACCGCGCTGATGGCCGGAACCGTTCCGCAGCCGGGCACACCGACGGGCCAGCAGAAGCAGCATGTGCTGCTCTGCGACTGGCCGGTCGAATGGCTCGAGCGCTACGTGACACGCAACTATGTCGATCACGATCCCGTCGTCAGTCACATGAAACAGCTGCAAGCGCCGTTCCAGTGGCGGGAAGCCGCCCAGGGCATCCGCATCGACAAGAGCAGCGGCGAAGTGATGGGCGACGCCGGCGCCTTCAAGTTGCGCGACGGGCTGGCCTTTCCCTTGATCACGCTCGACGGCGAAATCGTCATGGTGTCGCTGGGGGGCGAGGCCGTGGAACTGTCGGCGGCCGAGTTCGGCCTGGTCTCCCTGGTCTCGACCTATGCCGTCGGCCGCGCCATGCAACTCCACACCATGGCGACAACGACGATCGATCACATCGAGCTGACGCCGCGCGAACGCGAATGCCTGCAATGGGCTGCCGTCGGCAAGTCCGAATGGGAGATTTCCCAAATCCTCGGCATCTCCGAGCACACCTCGGAGAAACATCTTCTTAACGCCAAAAGCAAACTCGGTGCCGTCAACCGGGTCCAGGCAGTCGCCGAGGCGATAAGGCGCGGCTACATTAGCTAGGTCGGCCGTGCAGGCCTAGAACTTCTTGCCTACGTGATCACGCAATTTTCGCATCGAAGCACGGCCGTATCTTCCCCTGAACCACAGGAGACTACGGAATGCTTTTTTGTCTTACGACCAAGGAATTGATGGAACGTCCCGACCTTTGGGAGGCCGTCCATCGGCTGCGCTACCGGATATTCGTCGAGGAGATGGGATGGGAGGACCTTCGGCGCCCCGACGGATTTGAGGTCGACCAGTTCGATCATGACGAGGCGGTGCATCAGATCGTCATTAGGGGCAATGAAGTCGCGGGCTATCAGAGGATGTTGCCGACCACACGGCCGCATTTGTTGACCGAGGTGTTGACCGATCTCTCCGAAGGAACGCCGCCGGCGGGTCCCAACATCTGGGAGTTGACCCGCTATGCGGTGGCTCCGGGTTTTCGCGATGGGCGTCGCGGTGTCTCGACCGTCGGCACGGAATTGATAGCCGGCTTCGTCGAGTGGGGTCTGAAGCGCGGCGTCGACAAGGTGATCATCGAGTTCGAGCCGATGTGGGTGCTGCGCGCATTGCAACTGCACTTCCTGGCGACGCCGCTCGGTTATCAGCGCACCTATGGCAACCAGCAGGTCGTGGCGACGCTGCTCACCTTCAACGAGCACACGCTGGACGTGGTGCGTTCGCGCCGCAATCATCATGCACCCGTCCTAGCCAGGGGATATCCCGACATGTTCGGTCAAAGGAGGGCGTCATGAACGCGCACCCGCAACCCGAACTGCGCAACCACACACTGATCGTCACCGTGTCGTCGAACGACGGCCGGCCGGTGCTCGACCGGAGGGCCTATGAGAGCCTTGCCAGGACGTTCCATGAAGCCGCCGAGAATGACGAGGTGCGGGTTGTCGTGCTGCGCGGCCTGGCCGGCTGCTTCTGCCTTGGTGGTGACTTTTCCGAATTCCTGGATGCCGCCAAGCACCAGAAGCTGATCGCCGCCGTCACCGACATGTTCCGCATGCTGGCGACGTTTCCAAAGCCGATCCTGGCCTGTGTCGACGGCGATGCCGTCGGCGTCGGCTGCACCATCCTGTTCCATTGCGACATGGTGATCGCATCTGAAAAAAGCACCTTCCGGGTGCCGTTCGTCGATTTCGGCCTGGTGCCGGACGCGGCAACCAGCATCCTGGCGCCGCAGAAACTCGGCTATGCCGGTGCTTTCCGCTTCTTCTGTCTCGGCGACACGCTTGTTGCCGAAGACGCCAGAGCGCTCGGCCTCGTTGCCGAGATCGTCGCGGAAGGCAGCGTCGAGGAAGCGGCGCTTGGCCGGGCCAGGCAGCTCGCCAAAAAGCCGGTTGCCGCTTTGCTGCAGACACGGGGCCTGCTCAAGGGGAACACCGCCGCGCTTTGCGAGCGCATCGACGAGGAGATATCGCTGTTCCAGCAGGCGCTGCAGGACGACGCCACGTTGCGACGGTTGCAGCGGATCGCCAGGCTGGCTGCCTGAGCCACCGCCCGGAATGCCGTGCCGCGCGGACCATCACGCGGCACGGCAGGGATCAGCTTTCCTTGCTCAGGAATGACGGCCCTTCGCCGATGATCTTCTTGTCTTCCTTGCCGATATCGTCGAGATCGCGCCCCTCATAGGGCAGCGACAGGAGGATGCGGCGCATCACCGCCAGCCGCGCGCGGCGCTTGTCGTTGGCCCGCACGATGATCCATGGCGCGAACTCCTTGTGGGTGCGCTCGAACATGGTGTCGCGCGCCTTGGTGTAATCGTCCCACTTGGTGATGCCGGCAATGTCGATCGGCGAGAATTTCCAGCTCTTCAGGGGGCTGTAGCGGCGATCGTGAAAGCGCTCGAGCTGCGTCTCCCGGCCGATGTTCAGCCAGAATTTGAAGAAATAGATGCCGTCATTGACGATCATGCGTTCGAAATGCGGCGTCTCGTCGAGAAACTTCTCGTGCTGTTCGGGGGTGCAAAAACCCATCACCGGCTCGACGCCGGCACGATTGTACCAGGAGCGGTCGAAGGTGACGAATTCGCCCGCTGTCGGGAAATGGTCGGCGTAGCGCTGGTAGTACCATTGCCCCAGTTCCGTCGGGGTTGGCTTGGTCAGCGCGACGTTGCGCGCCGTGCGTGGGTTAAGATACTGGCGCAGCACGAAGATCGTGCCGCCCTTGCCGGCCGCGTCACGACCCTCGAACAGCGCCATCATCCGCTTGCCGGTCGCCTGCAGCCATGCCTGCGCCTTGACGAGCTCTATCTGCAATTTCTCGAGCGTCTCGTCATACTCCTCGCTCTTCATCTTCTTGTCGTAAGGATATCCGCCCGCGGTCAGCTTGTTCTCCTCGACCCAGTCCGGAAGCTCGGGATTCTCGATATCGAACTCCCGTTCCTTGCCGCCGATCCTGATTTTCAGCGGGCCTGAGGTTGGAGTGACCGAATTGTCGTTGGCTTTTTTCATGCAGACGAACCCTTTTAAGTGTCTGGACTCATGCTATTGGGAGCCACTACAGCGCCGCGCCTCCGTTTGGACGCGCAAAGGAGGCTGTAGCACTTTTGATTTGCGGTCCAGCGGAAGTTTTCGCCGCCGTCTGACCGGTGGAGGCTGGGCGCGCGAATGACCGAGCTGGGCGCAGAGCAGAAGAGCACGGGGCAAGCTGTGGCCGCTCGGCTGTGGCACAGCCGCTGGCTGCTTGCGGCCGGTGTCGTGGCGGTTCTGATCGCCTTTGGCTTCGCGGGCTTTTCCGCCTACGTGCTGGTGCCGGCGCTGCTCCTGCTGCCGGCCGCGGCAATATTGCCGGTCACCGGCGCCCGCTATTCCGCGGGGAACGCCGCGGCGATCGAGGCGATTGGCTTGCAGCGCCTGTCCGGTGAATATCTGGCGGCCGCCGTGGCCGACCCGCTCATCATCTTCGACCACGCCGCCACCATCGTCCACGCCAACGCCGCCGCCTTTGCCGCCTTTGGCGGCATCGCGCCCGGCATATCGCTGCCGCTGAAATTCCGGGCGCCGGAAATGCAGGCGCTGCTGGACAGTGTGCTGTCGGGCACTGTCGCCTCGGATGTCGTCGACTACACCGAGAAACTGCCTGTCGAACGGGCCTACCGGGTCAGCGCATCCTCGGTCGGGCATGGCACCGATCTTTATGTGCTGGTTTTCAAGGACCAGAGCGAGGCGCGGCGTATCGACCGCATGCGCGCCGATTTCATTGCCAATGCCAGCCACGAATTGCGCACCCCGCTGGCTTCGATCGCGGGCTTCATCGAAACGCTGCGCGGACCGGCCCGCAACGATCCGGCGGCGCGCGAGCAGTTCCTCCAGATCATGCAGAACCAGACCGGCCGCATGGCCCGCCTGATCGACGACCTCCTGTCTCTGTCGCGATTGGAGATGAAGCCCTATCTCAAGCCGGGAACCGAAGTCGATCTGCGCCAGACCGTCGACAGCGTCATCGATTCGCTCGGCCCGCTCGCCCGCGAAAACAATGTCGCCATCGAGCGCGATTTCGCCAAGGGGCCGCTCGATGTGCCGGGCGATCGCGACGAGCTGTTCCAGGTGTTCGAGAACCTTTTGGAAAATGCCTGCAAATACGGCCAGTCGGGCGGTCGTGTCGTGGTGTCGATCGCGCGCGGCGATGATGGTTCCGAACCCGGCATCGACGTCACCATCAGGGATTTTGGTCCCGGCATCCCCGAGGAGCACATACCGCGCATCACCGAGCGCTTCTATCGTATCGATGTCGAGACCAGCCGGACCCAGAAGGGCACGGGGCTTGGCCTGTCGATCGTCAAGCACATCCTGACGCGTCATAACGCCAGGCTGACGATCAGGTCCGAGGTCGGCAAGGGCGCCGCCTTCTCGGTCCATTTGCCGGCGCACTGATACTGCCCTAGTTTTCCACGGGGCCGTTTCTTTTTTCTGTCATCCCGTTAGCGTATCAGCGGGGATTCGAGGAAACGACTCAAAGACAAGATCCCGTGGGAAGGCATTTCATCCATGCAGTCCGTTCACATTGTCAGCGCCTATGACGAGGAACTGAAATATCTGTCGAAGCGCATCGCCGCGATGGGGGGCCATGCCGAGCGTATGGTCGAGCAGGCGGTCGCCGCCCTGGTCAACGCCGATCCGGGGCTGGCCCAGAAGGTCATCCGAGACGACGCCGTCCTGGATGAGGGACAGCGTGAGATCGACGATAAGGCGATCATCATCATCGCCAGGCGTCAGCCTATGGCGACTGACCTGCGCGAGATCGTCGGCGCCATCCGCATTTCGGCCGACCTCGAGCGCGTCGGCGACCTCGGCAAGAACGTCGCCAAGCGGGTGGTTGCCGTTACCGACGGCCGGCAGCCGACCAGCCTGTTTCGCGGCCTGGAGGCTCTGGCCAATTTGGCGCTGACCCAGCTGAAGGAAGTCCTCGACGTCTATGCATCGCGCTCGGTCGACAAGATCGGCTTCGTGCGCGACCGTGACGACCAGATCGATGCCATGTACACGTCGCTGTTTCGCGAATTGCTGACCTACATGATGGAAGATCCGCGCAACATCACGCCCTGTACGCATCTGCTGTTCTGCGCCAAGAATATCGAGCGGATCGGCGATCACGCCACCAACATCGCCGAGACCATCTACTATATCGTCACCGGCGACCAGATGCCCGCCGACCGGCCGAAAGGCGACAAGACCGACAAGATCGGCCTCCCCGAGGCGCTGCCGGTGGAGTGAACGCACGTCCTCTCGAACGCTTGATCATATTGCGCTAGACTATCCTGAGATAAGCTTGCCGGTTCCCTAGGGAAGGCAACGCTTTCGGGAGGCTGCCATGGAATATGTCCGGGAGTTCAAGGCCTCGCCGCCGACATCGGGCATCATCGCCTGCGGTGTCTATACCGCCGGGCGCCGTATCGCCGATATTCCGATCGAGGAAGCGGGCGAATGGGCCAAGAAGTCGGGACATGTCGTCTGGATCGGGCTGCTTGAGCCTGACCGCGAACTTCTGCTGCGCGTCAAGGCGCAGTTTCATCTGCATGAGCTGGCGATCGAGGATGCCGAGCATCCGCACCAGCGGCCAAAGATCGAGCAATATGGCGATGCGCTGTTCATCGTCGCCCGCACGGCGCAGCTGATCGACGGGCGCGTCACCTTCGGCGAGACACATCTGTTTGTCGGCTCAGGCTACATCGTCAGCGTCAGGCACGGTCCTTCGACATCCTATGCCGCCGTGCGGCAGCACTGGGAAAGCTGCCCGCACTCGCTGGCCAAGGGAGAGGATTTCGTCCTCTATGCCATTCTCGACTTCATCGTCGACAATTACATGCCCGTGCTCGAGCAGATCGAGGACGAGGTCGAGGCGATCGAGGACAAGGTCCTGCTGAAGCCAATGACCGGCCCCGACATCGAACGCCTTTACATGCTGCGCCGCGACCTCCTGCGCCTGCGCAACGCGGCATTGCCCCTGGTGGAAGTCTGTCGCCGGCTGACCAGCGCCGACCTGCCGCAGATCCATTCGGCCATGCACCCGCTGTTCCGCGACGTTACGGATCATATTCGTACCGTCCAGGAGAAGATCGACAGTCTGCGCGAGGTGCTGGCCTTTGCCTTCGAGGCCAGTCTTCTGGTCGGTCAAAGCCAGGAAACGGCGATCTCCAAGAAACTCGCTTCATGGGCGGCCATCCTGGCAGTGCCAACCGCATTCGCCGGCATCTACGGCATGAACTTCACCGACATGCCGGAGCTGAAGATGGCATATGGCTATCCGATGGTGCTGGCCACCATCGCGCTTATCTGCTGCTTCCTTTATTGGCGCTTCAGGAAGAACGGCTGGCTGTGAGGAAGTCGGTAGTCAGTAGTCAGTAGTCGGTAGTGGTTGGTGGGAGCGCTTGTTTCCTCACTACTCACCGCTTATCTATTCCGCCGCCGCTCCGCCGCCGGCTGGAACGCCACGCGGGCATGGTATTTACAGTAGGGACCGGTTTCAGCGGCTTCGTTGCCGCAGAAATTGAAGTCCTCCGAAAGTGGATCGCCGTTCGGCCATTTGCAGGTGCGCTCGGTCAGTTCGACGAGCTGCAGATGCCGTGAGATCGGCACTACGACGTTCTCGACCGGACGGATGTAGTGCCGCGCCACCGGTTCGGCGTCGAATTGCGTCTGAAGGGCCGTCGCGCCGATCGAAGTCGTGACGTGGCGTGCCGTGCTTGCGGCGCGCGCCACCGATTTCTGGACGGTCGATCCCTGCGTAGCCTTCTTCTGGCGCGCCGGCGTCGCTGTTGCGCGACCGCGACCCGACAGCTTCAGCCGGTGCACCTTGCCGATGACGGCATTGCGGCTGACCCCTCCAAGCTGCGCAGCAATCTGGCTTGCGCTCAGACCCTCCGACCACAGTTTTCTCAAGAGTTCTACCCGCTCGTCAGTCCAGTTCATGACCGCGCTCCTTATAAGCGTGCGGCAATCAGAATCCATTCCCGACCCAGCACCACTGCTGGGGCAGACACCACATATATCTGGTGATTAGGTCCGCCGCACGAAATCTAGTTATTTCTCGACTACAACTACTCTATGCGCTGACTCGGTGACAAGAGTCCCAAGTGCAACACGAATCGGTTTTTTCGGTTTTCCCCAACTTGCCCGGTCGCTCATGAGCCGGCGTTGCGTCGGGAGCTTGCCGCGCGCCACTACGCGACGTTTTCGTTGACTTCATGGCCGAAAAACACGATAAGCCGCAGAAGGCCGCCGCTTTGGCGGCTTTTTTGATTTTCCGGTACCGGAGACGCATATAATGAGCGGTTCGGCGCTTTACGAGACCTTTGCTCGCGCACCCCTGGCCTTCGACCATGGGGAAGGCACTTGGCTGGTTACCGACAAGGGGGAGCGATATCTCGATTTCGCCGGCGGCATCGCGGTCAACTCGCTTGGCCACGGCCATCCGCATCTTGTCGCGGCCCTCACCGAACAGGCGGCGAAACTCTGGCACGTCTCCAATCTCTATGAGATTCCGGGGCAGAGCAGGCTTGGCGAGCGGCTGGCTGATGCCACCTTCGCCGACAAGGTGTTCTTCACCAATTCCGGCGCCGAGGCGCTGGAATGCGCGATCAAGACGGCGCGGCGCTACCACTTCGTCAAGGGACATCCCGAGCGCTTCCGCATCATCACCTTCGAGGGCGCCTTCCATGGCCGCACGCTGGCGACCATCGCGGCAGGCGGCCAGTACAAATATCTCGAAGGCTTCGGACCCAAGGTCGAAGGCTTCGACCAGGTTGGCTTCGACCACATCGACGCCGCCGAGAAGGCGATCACGCCCGAGACCGCCGCGATCCTGATCGAGCCGGTGCAAGGCGAGGGCGGTATCCGCCCAGTACCGACACAGTCGCTCAAGCGGCTGCGGCAGCTCTGCGAACAGCACGGCCTGTTGTTGATATACGACGAGGTCCAGTGCGGCATTGGCCGTACCGGCAAGCTGTTCGCGCATGAGTGGTCTGCGGTGACGCCCGACATCATGGCAATCGCCAAGGGCATTGGCGGCGGCTTCCCGATGGGCGCCTGCCTTGCCACCGACGAGGCGGCCGTCGGCATGACCGCCGGCGTGCACGGCACCACATTCGGCGGCAATCCGCTCGCAATGGCGGTCGGCAACGCCGTGCTCGACGTCGTTCTGGAAGACGGCTTCCTGGAGGATGTCCAGCGCAAGGCGCTGCTGATGAAGCAGGGGCTAGCCTCGATAGCCGACGAATTCCCCGAAATTGTAGAGGATATCAGGGGCACCGGGCTGATGCTCGGCCTCAAATGCGCGATGCCCAACGGCAAGGTGAACATGGCGCTGCGCGACCAGCATTTGCTGGCGGTTCCGGCCGGCGACAACGTCATTCGCCTGCTGCCACCGCTCACCGTCACGGACGCCGAGATTCACGAAGCGCTCAACCGCATCCGCGCCGGCGCCAAGGGCCTGTCGGAGGCGATCGCCTCCGCCGCCGCGAAGTAATCCGGAACCATTCCTGATGTCAGTTCGCCATTTCACCGATCTTTCCACCGTTTCCGAAGGCGATTTGCGCTTCATGCTGGATGATGCGGTGACGCGAAAGGCGCGTCTCAAGGCCGGCGAGCGGAGCAAGCCGCTCGAAGGCAAGGTGCTGGCCATGATCTTCGACAAGCCGTCGACGCGCACGCGCGTTTCTTTCGACGTCGGCATGCGCCAGCTCGGCGGCGAGACCATCATGCTGACCGGCACCGAGATGCAGCTCGGCCGCTCCGAGACAATCGCCGACACCGCCAAGGTGCTGTCGCGCTACGTCGATGCGATCATGATCCGCACCACCTCGCATGAGCGGCTGCTGGAGCTGACCGAGAATGCCACCGTTCCGGTGATCAACGGACTGACCGACGACACCCACCCTTGCCAGCTGATGGCCGACATCATGACTTTCGAGGAGCATCGCGGTCCGGTGGCCGGCAAGACGATTGCCTGGACCGGCGACGGCAACAATGTGCTGCACTCGCTGCTCGAGGCCTCTGCACGGTTCCGCTTCAATCTCAACGTCGCCGTGCCCGAAGGCAGCGAACCGGCGCAGAAGCATGTCGACTGGTCCAAGGCGCATGGCGGCAAGCTGCATTTCACCCGCTCGCCCGAGGAAGCCGTCGACCAGGCCGACTGCATCGTCACCGATTGCTGGGTGTCGATGGGACAGGAACACCGTGCTCGCGGGCACAATGTCTTCTCGCCCTATCAGGTCAACGCGGCGCTGATGGCCAAGGCCAAGCCGGATGCATTGTTCATGCACTGCCTGCCGGCCCATCGCGGCGAGGAAGTGACCGACGAGGTCATCGACGGGCCGCATTCGGTGGTCTTCGACGAGGCCGAGAACCGGCTCCATGCCCAGAAGGCAGTGCTTGCCTGGTGCCTCGGTGCTTGAAGTGTCTTGGTGCTTGAAGTGTCTTGGGGCTTGAAGTGTCTTGGGCGCCCGAAATGCCCAGGCGCCTGAAATGCCCAGGCGCTTGATCTGCGGCGGCGCGATGCCTATCTGCGCCGCATCACGCAAATCAAGCGCGTTTGGACGCATGTGCCCACCAGGGCCGCATGGCCGCGCCCTGGAGCTTTGTCATGTTGGAAAGCCATCAAGTGACTGAACATCACCCCAAACTCGGCGAGTTCGGCTACGCCGGCGACGATCACGTCGTTCCCTTCGAGGTCGGTCCGCTCGACGTGCGCGGCCGCACGGTCCAGCTTGGGCCGATGCTCGACGCCATCCTTGGCCGCCACGATTATCCCGAGCCGGTCGCCCGCCTGCTGGCGGAAGCCTGCGTGCTGACCGTTCTGCTCGGCACCTCGCTCAAATTCGAAGGCAAGTTCATCCTGCAGACCCGTACCGACGGGCCTGTAGACATGCTGGTCGCGGACTTCTCCACGCCCTCGGCACTGCGCGCCTACGCACGCTTCGATGCGGATCGGCTCGAAGCACTGGTCGCGGCAGGCGAGACGTCCCAGCAGACGCTGCTTGGCAGCGGCGTGCTGGCGCTGACCATCGACCAGGGCGCCCATACGCAGCGTTATCAAGGCATCGTCCAGCTCGACGGCGAAACGCTGGAAGACGCGGCGCGCACCTATTTCCGTCAGTCGGAACAGATCCCGACCGATATCAGGCTCTCGGTCGCCAAGCTGCTGACGCCCGGGATCGGCGGCGCGCGCGAGCAATGGCGCGCCGGCGGCATCCTGGCGCAGTTCCTGCCGCAATCGCCCGAGCGCATGCGCATTCCGGATCTGCCGGGTGGGGACGGCGATCCGCGCGAGGAAGTCCACGATCCGGCCGATAATTCCTGGCAGGAACTCCTGGCCTTGCTCGGCACCATCGAGCCGACCGAATTGATCGACCCGACCATAGGCGCCGAGCGGCTGCTGTATCGTCTGTTCCACGAGCATGGCGTGCGCGTCTTCGGCGGCGTTCCCGTGGCCGACCAGTGCTCATGCTCCCGCGACAAGATCCGTGGCATCCTCGAAGGCTTCTCAGCGCAGGAGATCAAGGACAGCACAGAGGATGGCGGCATCCATGTCGCCTGCGAATTCTGCTCGACGCAGTACGACTTCGATCCGGCCGAGTTTGCGGCTCAGTAAAGCCTTTCCTTCTCCTCGTTCCGCGGGGAGAAGGTGCCCGAAGGGCGGCTGAGGGGCGGCGCGACCGTCGGCGCTCAGTTCACCGTGCGCCTTGTCCCCGGCAGATCGAGCGAGAAGGCCGGGATGGCGATGTCGAACGTCTCGCCGCGCTTGTTGCGCATCGTATAGCGTCCGACCATGATCCCGGAGGGTGTCGAGAGCGGGCAGCCGGACGTGTACTGATAGCTGTCGCCGGGATTGAGTTCCGGCTGGTCGCCGACAACGCCCGGCCCGCGCACCTCCTCGACCCGGCCGGCACCATCGGTGATGTGCCAATAGCGCGACAGAAGCTGCACGAACTCGTCAGACTGGTTGTCGATCGTTATCTGATAGCCCCAGACGTAGCGGTTCTCCTGGGGATCTGAACGATCCTCCAGATAGAACGGCCTGACCTGCACTTCGATGTTGCGCGTCACGGCGCGGTACATGAGCGGCTCCAAAACAATCCGACGACTTTCGACGCTCGCGGTGAGCAGGTCAACGTGCGCGTCTTGTCGCGCCTGGGATTGAAACGCAGGTGCCGGCAAAGAATGTCATTTAAGTGACACACGACAATGGTGGTGTGCGCGAACCGGGCGACTCGGCCCTCTGTCGAACTGTTGAAAACGGCCGCGACGCGGGCCGACTTCCGGAGTGACCAGATCTCGATGGAACTCACTCTCATATCCGCCTCGCTTTCGACCGCACTCATCCTCTCAAACGCTGCCAGCATCCTGCTTGCCGCTTCACAGCTGAAACGGCGCACCACGATTGCCCCGCCGGCGGGCAGATCGCCGGCGGTGTCGATTGTCGTCCCGTCGCGCGGCGTCGAGCCATTCACACATGAGACGCTGGAACGCGCCTTCGCGCTCGACTGGCCACGCTACGAACTGATCTTCTGCGTCGCCCATGCCGACGACCCGGTGGTCAAACTGATAAACAGGGCGATTGCCCGGTTTCCGCAGGTGCCGGCCCGGCTGTTGATCGGCGACGACCGTGTCAGTGCCAATCCAAAGCTCAACAACTGCGTCAAAGGCTGGGAAGCGGCGCGCCACGACTGGGTCATTCTTGCCGATTCCAACGTTCTGATGCCGAGGGACTATGTCGAGCACATGATGGCGGCGTGGCAGCACGGTACCGGCCTTGTCTGCTCGACGCCGATCGGCTCCAGGCCAGATGGTTTCTGGGCCGACGTCGAATGCGCCTTCCTCAACACATTGCAGGCCCGCTGGCAGTATGCCGGCGCGGCGCTCGGCCTCGGCTTCGCGCAGGGCAAGAGCATGCTGTGGAACAAGCCGATGCTGGACGCCAATGGCGGCATACGCGCGCTGGCCGCCGAGATCGCCGAGGACGCCGCCGCAACCAAGCTGGTGAACGGCCTCGGCCTGCGTGTCAACCTCGTTGCCGCCCCCTTCGAGCAGCCGCTCGGCCAGCGCACGTTTGGCGAGATCTGGTCGCGCCAGGCCCGCTGGGCGCGCCTGCGCCGCGTCACTTTCCCGCTGTTCTTCGCGCCCGAGATCCTGACTGGTGCGGCGGTCCCGCTGGTTCTTGCGCTGATTGCCGCGGCGAGCGCCGGCATTAGTCTCTGGGCGACCGCGATTGCCGTGCTGGCGGCGTTCTATCTTCCGGAATGCGCTCTGGCCCTGGCCAAGGGTTGGCACGTCTCGACGCGCATGATCGCGGCGACGGTCGCGCGGGACGTCATGCTCCCGGCCATCTGGGCGCGCGGCTGGCTCGGCGGCGCCGTCGACTGGCGCGGCAACGCCATGACCATCCGCACCAAGACGGCGGAACTGGAGGAGACGCCATCGAGCGCTTGATCGCTGCTGACGACGCTGCCTGGACGAAACCTATTTGGCGGCCTTCAAGGCTTGCGCGATATCTTCCAGCAGGTCGTCCGTATCCTCCAGGCCGACCGACAGCCTGAGCGTACCGGGCCCGATGCCGAGTTCGGCGCGGGCCTCGTCGCTGAGGTTCTTGTGGGTGGTCGTCGCCGGATGGGTGATCAGGCTCTTGGCGTCGCCGAGATTGTTCGAGATCAGCACGATGTCGAGGGCGTTCTGCAGGGAGAAGGCCGCCGGCTTGCCGCCCTTGACGTCGAGGCAGATCAGCGTCGAGCCACCCGACATCTGCTTCTTGACGATATCGGCCTGCGGGTGGTCGGCACGGCCGGGATAGATGACGCGGGCGATCTGCGGCTGCCCGGCCAGGAAGTCGGCGATCCTGCCGGCGCTCTCGGTCTGCTGGCGCACGCGCAGCGGCAAGGTTTCCAGGCCCTTCAGCAGCGTCCAGGCGTTGAACGGCGACAGGCTGGGACCGGTGTGGCGGAAATAGTCGTGCAGGTTCTCGTCAATCCACTTCTTGTCCGACAGGATGACGCCGCCCAGGCAGCGGCCCTGGCCGTCAATGTGCTTGGTGGCCGAGTAGACGACGATGTGCGCACCAAGCTGCAACGGCTTCTGTTGCAGCGGCGTGGCAAAGACATTGTCGACGACCAGCCGCGCGCCGATCGAATTGGCAAGCGAGGCGACGGCGGCGATGTCGACGACCTCGAGCGTCGGGTTGGTCGGGCTTTCCAGGAAGAACAGCTTGGTGTTCGGCCTGACCGCCTTTTCCCAATTGGCGATCTCGGTGCCGTCGACCAAGGTCGCCTCGATGCCATAGCGCGGCGCCAGCGTCTCGACCACCCAGCGGCAGGAGCCGAACAGCGCGCGCGCGGCCACGATGTGGTCGCCGGCCTTGACGCTGCACAGAAGGGCAGCCGTCACCGCCGCCATGCCCGACGCCGTGGCGCGCGCGTCTTCGGCGCCTTCAAGCGCGCACATGCGCTTTTCGAACATGTCGACGGTCGGGTTGGCGTAGCGCGAATAGATGAAACCAGGCTCTTCGCCCTTGAAGCGGGCCTCGGCGGCCTGCGCCGTCTGATAGACATAACCCTGGGTCAGGTACATCGCCTCGGAGGTTTCGCCGAAGCCGGAACGCAGGGTTCCGCCATGCACGAGTGCCGTCTGAGGTTTCCAGTTGCGCTTCTTGGTGCTCATCGCTTTGTTCCAGACACAAAAAAACCGGCCGCGAAAGTCGCAACCGGTCCATACGGCCTTGCGGCCCGACGGTCCTTTAGCGACTTGTTTAACGTGGCTGCAAGCCGACCGGCCAAATCACCACGGGATAACGACCCTTTAGACCCGCGCCACGCTTGCGTCAATTGCCGGCTTCATTAAGACGTTTGTACCAAGGCAGGTTCCGCAGAAGTGCCCGGCGGTTTTGCGGCAAGAACCTGCAACAAACAAGAACCTGCAACGAATAGAGACCAGTCTTGGGGCGGAGCCAGACTTTGCGGCAGACAGGCATTCTTCCCGATCAGGACATTTCGGCGCTGTTCCGGTCCGGCGCGCTGAAGTCGCCGCGTGCGCTCGATGCCGACCAGATCCAGCCGGCGAGCCTTGATCTCAGATTGGGCGAAAAGGCCTGGCGGGTTCGCGCCTCGTTCCTGCCCGGTCCCAACCACAAGGTGTCGGAAAAGCTCGATCGGCTGCAACTGCACGAGATCAGTCTGACCGAAGGCGCGGTCCTCGAAACCGGCTGCGTCTATATTGTGCCGCTGCTCGAAAGTCTGGCCCTGCCGGCTGACATTTCGGCCTCGGCCAATCCGAAGAGCTCGACCGGGCGGCTCGACATCTTCACCCGCGTCATGACCGATCGGGGCCATGAGTTCGATAAGATCGCCGCCGGCTACAACGGTCCGCTCTATCTCGAGGTCAGCCCGCGCACCTTTCCGATCATCGCGCGCACGGGTTCGCGCCTGTCTCAAATCCGCTTTCGCACCGGCAACGCGCTGCTTTCGGAAGCCGAGTTGCATGAGCTGCATCGTGCCGAGATGCTGGTCGCCACGGAGCCGCCGAACATTTCCGGCGGCGGCATCGCGCTGTCGATCGACCTCAATGGCGACAAGGATGGGTTGGTCGGCTATCGCGGCAAGCACCACACCGGCCTCGTAGATGTCGACAAGCGCGCCGCGCAGGATGTCCTCGACTTCTGGGAGCCGATCCACAAGAGCCGCGCCGGCGAACTGGTGCTCGATCCCGACGAGTTCTACATCCTCGTCAGCCAGGAGGCGGTGCATGTGCCGCCGCTCTACGCCGCCGAGATGACGCCGTTCGATCCGCTGGTCGGCGAGTTTCGCGTCCACTATGCCGGCTTTTTCGATCCGGGTTTCGGCCATTCGGCGGCCGGCGGCACCGGCAGCCGGGCGGTGCTCGAAGTGCGCAGCCACGAAGTGCCGTTCATCCTCGACCACGGCCAGATCGTCGGCCGGCTGGTCTACGAGCATATGCTGAAGCGACCGCAGGCGCTCTACGGCACCGATCTCGGCTCGAACTACCAGGCGCAGGGCCTGAAGTTGTCGAAGCATTTCCGCGCCGTGCGCTAAGGTCGAAGCTGCCGACCTCGCTCTTGTGGGAGAGATGCCCGGCAGGGACGTGACTGAAACCTATTGCTAGATCGGCGGGACAGCGCCCCGCTCTGGCTTGCCAGCCATTCCCCACGAGAGGGGGAATCACGCGCTCATGGATTCAAAGCGCCTTCACCGACACCTTCACCGGCTTCTCGATCTCGAGCGGGTTGCGCAGCGGCAGTCCGAAATCCCCGGCCTCGATCTCGAACACGTCGCCGGCCTCCGTCTTGATGCCGTCGGCGAAGGATAGCGTCGCGGTGCCGAACATATGCACATGCACGTCGCCAGGCTGGCGGAAGGCCGAATATTTGAAGTGGTGGTGTTCGAGATTGGCGATGGTGTGGGACATGTTCGTTTCACCCGACAGGAAGGGTTTCTCCCACAATGCCTTGCCGTCGCGCAGGATGCGCGACGTGCCGCGGATGTCCGAAGGCAGGTCTCCGATCAGGATCTCCGGGCCGAAGGAGGCATTGCGCAGCTTGGAATGGGCGAGGAAGAGATAGTTCACGCGCTCGGTCACATGGTCCGAGAATTCGTTCGACAAGGTGAAACCGACGCGGAACGGTGCGCCGTCGTCGCCGATGACATAGATCCCGGCGACCTCGGGTTCCTCGCCGGCATCCTTGGCGAAGGCCGGTGACATGAGCGCCGCGCCAGGCGCGACCGCCATGGTCCCGTTGCCCTTGTAGAACCATTCCGGCTGCACGCCGACCTGGCCTTTCGCGGGCTTGCCGCCTTCCAGTCCCATACGGAACATCTTCATGGAATCGGTGAGTTGCTCCTCGCCGTCGGTGCTGAGCTTCTTGTGCATGGAATCGCGCGTCGCCGCCGACCCCAGATGCGTCAGCCCGGTGCCGGTCAGGTGCAGATGCGCCGGGTCGGGGTGATTGATCGGCGACAGCAGGCGCCCCCGCTTGTAGGCGGCGTCGAGATCGATCGTCTCGCCAAGCCCCTTGCGTTCGATCAGGGCGGCCAGGCCGACGCCGGTGCGGGCGGCCTCCATCGCCAGCGAATAGACGCTGCGCGCCCCGTTGATGATCCGGGTCTTCCCGCCGCTGCGGGCAACGACACGGATCGTCTCGGCGTCGTCGAGAATCTGCGAGATCAGCATGATCAGTCCTCTCTCATTTATCTGTATCCGGCTGCCAATGGGCAAATCCTGACCGGCGCGGCGCGGAAACGCACCACGGTTGAAACGCTTCGTCCGGATTGCGTTCGCGAGCCTGGTCCTTCCCCGGACTTCTTGGTGCCGACGGGCTGCCGGCAGCTTCGCGATCTAGAACCCGTATGCCTCCTAGTCCTCGCCCCCAGCCCTCAAGCCTTGTTCTTGTTGTAGACGTCGAAGATGACGGCCCCGAGCAGCACCAGACCCTTGACCACCTGCTGCCAATCGACATTGACGCCCATGATCGACATGCCGTTGTTCATCACGCCCATGATGAAGCCGCCGACCACCGCGCCGATGACCTGGCCGACGCCGCCCATCGCCGAGGCGCCGCCGATGAAGACGGCCGCGATCACGTCGAGCTCGCTGCCGAGGCCGGCCGCCGGCACGGCCTGGCCGAGACGTGCGGCGATGATCAGCCCGCCGAGCGCCGACAGAACGCCCATATTGACGAACACCCAGAGCGTCAGCCTTTCGGTGTTGATGCCCGACAGTTGCGCCGCCTTGGCGTTGCCTCCCATGGCGTAGATGCGGCGGCCGATGGTCATGCGCTTGGTGACGAAGACGAACAGCGAGATCAGCACGCCCATCACCAGGAGCACGATCGGCAGGCCCCGATAGGTCGCGAACTGGAAGATCAGGAAGAGCGCCAGCGCGCTGCCGACCAGGGTTTTGATGACGAACAGGGTGAAAGGCTCGGCCTCGTAACCGTGGAGTTCGCGCTTGCGTCGCGTCCTGAAGCCGAAATAGGCGTAGGCGAGCACCGCGATCAGGCCCAGCACGACTGTCGTCATGTGAAGCGTCAGGCCGCTGCCCAAGATGGTCTTGCCGGCCGCGTTCACCGTCGGCGGGATCAGCGTCAGCGGGCCGATCACGTCTGGAATGAAGCCGGAGCTCAGCGCCTTGAAACTGTCGGGGAGCGGGCCGACCGAGGAGCCGCCGCCAAGCAGCGCCTGGCAGATGCCGCGGAAGATCAGCATGCCGGCGAGCGTCACGATGAAGCTTGGTATGCGGTGATAAGCGATCCAGTACCCTTGCGCGCCGCCGATCAACCCTCCGACGATGAGGCAGACGATCGAGACAACGAGCGGATTGCTGAATATGCCGAGCGGCCAGATGACCATCATCATGGCGGCAAGCGCGCCGATGAAGCCGGCGACCGATCCTACGCTGAGATCGATATAGCCGGCGACGATGACCAGCAGCATGCCGAGCGCCATCACGATGATGAACGAGTTCTGCTGCACCAGGTTGCTGAGGTTGACCGGTTTGAACAGCGTTCCCGACGTCGTGTACTGGAAGAACAGCATGATGACGATCAGCGCGATGATCAGGCCGTATTCGCGCAGGTTCGTCGTCAGCGCCGAGACGGCGACGCGAGGACCCTGCTTGACGTCCTCGGCGGTGCCGCTTTGCGGTGCGGGAGCGCTGTCTGTGCTCATGATGCTTTTCCTTCTCCGCGAACAATGGCGCGCATGATTTTTTCCTGGCTGGCGTCGCTTGCCGCCATCTCGCCGACGATGCGTCCTTCGTTCATGACATAGATTCTGTCGGTGATGCCGAGCAATTCCGGCATTTCAGACGAGATGACGATGATCGCTTTGCCCTCGGCGGCAAGGCGAGCGATGATTGTATAGATTTCGTACTTGGCGCCGACGTCGATGCCGCGCGTCGGCTCATCGAGGATCAGGACTTCCGGGTCGGCGAACAGCCATTTCGACAGCACCACCTTCTGCTGGTTGCCGCCAGAGAGATTGCCGGTCAGCTGATAGACGCTGGAGGCGCGGATATTGGTCTTCTTGCGATAGTCGTTGGCGACGCTCATTTCGCGCATATCGTCGATCACGCCGCCACTGGAAACGCCGCCGAGGTTGGCCAGCGTCACATTGTGCTTGATATGGTCGATGAGGTTCAGTCCATAGGTCTTGCGGTCCTCGGTGACATAGGCGATGCCGTTCTGCACGGCCTTGCCCACTGTGGAAAGGTCCACGGGCTTGCCGTTGAGCAGCACCTCGCCGCTGATGCGCCGGCCATAGGAGCGGCCGAACAGGCTCATGGCGAATTCGGTGCGGCCGGCGCCCATCAGTCCCGCAATGCCGACAACTTCGCCCTTGCGCACCTTGAGGTCGATGCTCTTGATCACTTGCCGTTCGGCATGGATCGGGTGGTAGACGGACCAGTCCTTGACCTCGAAAATGACGTCGCCGATGCTAGGTTCGCGCGGCGGGTAGCGATCGTCGAGGGATCGGCCGACCATCGAGGTGATGATGCGGTCCTCGCTGATGTCCTTCCTCGGCAATGTCTCGATCGTGCGCCCGTCGCGGATCACCGTCACCTTGTCGGCGACGCGGTTCACCTCGTTGAGCTTGTGGGAGATCAGGATCGAGGTCATGCCCTGCCGCTTGAACTCGAGCAATAGATCGAGCAGCGCCTGGCTGTCCTTCTCGCTGAGCGATGCTGTCGGCTCGTCGAGGATCAGCAGCTTCACTTCCTTGCTGAGCGCCTTGGCGATCTCGACCAGCTGCTGCTTGCCGACGCCGATATGGGTGATCAGCGTCTTGGGGTCTTCCTTGAGCCCGACTTTCTTCAAAAGCTCGGCCGTGCGCGCCTCGTTGGCGTCCCAGTCGATGACGCCGTATCTGGCTTGCTCGTTGCCGAGGAAAATGTTTTCGGCGATCGACAGCATCGGCACCAGCGCGAGCTCCTGGTGGATGATGACGATGCCCTTGTGTTCGCTGTCATGAATGCCTTTGAACTGGCATTCCTGGCCCTGAAAGATGATCTGGCCATCATAGGTGCCGGAGGGATAGACGCCCGAAAGCACCTTCATCAGTGTCGATTTTCCGGCGCCGTTCTCGCCGACCACGGCATGGATTTCGCCTTCCTCGACGTGGAGGTTGACGTTCGACAGCGCCTTCACGCCGGGGAACGTCTTGGTGATGTCGCGCATCTCCAAAATCGGCGAGGTCATCAGGGCAAGCTCCTCCTAGACTTTCTTTCTTAGGCGATTCCTGACGGAAAACCGCTGCGCACTTTTCCGGGAATGGCTCCAGGCCGGCAGAGACAATACCGGGGCCGCTTGTGAACGAAAAGGGGCCCTGCGTCGCGCAGGACCCCTGCCTTTGTAACCGGGATTACTTCAGGTCTTCGGCCTTGATGTAGCCGGAGTCGACGACCAGGGCCTGGTAGTTCGACTTGTCGACCTCATGCGGCGTCAGCAGGATCGAGGGAACCACCTTGACGTCGTTGTTGTAGGTCTTTTCGTCGAGGCCTTCCGGCTTGCCGCCGGAGAGCACCTTGTCGACCAGCTGCACCGTGGCCTTGGCCAGTTCGCGGGTGTCCTTGAACACGGTCGAGTACTGCTCGCCCGAGATGATCAGCTTGACCGAGGCGGTCTCGGCGTCCTGACCGGTCACGATCGGCCAGGGCTGTGCGTCGGTGCCGTAACCGACAGCGCGCAGCGAGGCGGTGATGCCGCGCGACAGGCCGTCATAGGGCGACAGAACGCCATCGACGCGGCTGCCGTCCGAGTAGTTGGCCGACAGAAGGTTGTCCATGCGCGCCTGGGCGGTGGCGGCGAGCCAGCGCAGCGTGCCGACCTTGTCCATGCCGGTCTGGCCGGACTTGATCTTGATCGAGCCATCGTCGATCAGCGGCTGCAGGACGGAGATCGCGCCATTGTAGAAGAAGAAGGCGTTGTTGTCGTCGGGCGAGCCGCCGAACAGTTCGACGTTCCACGGCTTGGTGTTCGGGAAACGCTCCTTGAGGCCCTTGACCAGGGAATTTGCCTGGATCACGCCGACGCCGAAATTGTCGAAGGTGGTGTAATAGTCGACATTCTTGGTCTTCTTGATCAGGCGGTCATAGGCGACGACGACGACGCCCGCGTCGTTGGCCTTCTGCAGCGCATCCGACAGCGTGGTGCCGTCGATCGAGGCGATGATCAGCGCCTTCGGACCCTTGGTGATTTCGTTTTCCAGCTGGCTGAGCTGGTTGGGGATGTCGTCCTGCGCGTATTGCAGGTCGACAGTGTAGCCGAGCGCCTCGAGCTGGGATTTGACGGCGTCGCCGTCATTGATCCAGCGTTGCGAGGTCTTGGTCGGCATCAGCACGCCGACAAGACCCTTGTCGGCCGCGTGCGCCTGATAGGTCATGGCAGCGATGCCAAGGGCCGCCACGGCGGCCAGCGTCTTGATAATCTTCACATTACTCTCCCTGGTTGATGGACGCGACACCTCGGGGCTTCGCGGGCCGCGCAGCCAGACAGGAGCGCAAACGCGCCGCTGTCGGCATTATCGATCTCCGGTATCCTCCCAATCGGCTCCGCGACGTAGTTTCAATCGATACGATTTTGATCGCCACCGACCCTTGCGTCCCGGAACGCGCGAAGGGTGGGTCCCTTTGCCATAACTGTCAAATGCGATCTTTGGTGGTTGCTATACCGAAACCGGTATGATCTAGCATCCGGAAAGCAATCGGCGAGAAAGCTGGAGATCATGGGGGCATTGCGCGATCCAGATGCGATTCCAGTAAGTTACGAGAAGCTCCCGGGAGACGGTGAGACACTCCTGCGCAGTGGTTTGAGCTTGCGCCACATGCGCATGATCGCCGCCCTCGACGATCACGGACGGGTGAGCGCCGCGGCCCAGGTCATGAACATCTCCCAGCCGGCCGCTTCGCGCATGATTGCCGAGATGGAGGCGGTGCTCGACGTGAAGCTGTGCGAACGGCTGCCGCGCGGAGTGACCCTCACTCCCTATGGCCAGGCGCTTGCCAGGCGGGCCCGCTCGATCCTGCTCGAGATGCGCGAAGCCGACCGCGAGATTGCCGAGCTCAAGGCTGGCAAGGGCGGTTCGGTGTTCCTCGGCGCCGTGACCGCGCCGGCGATCGAATTGGCGGTGCCGGCGATCCGTGAAATCCGCCGCATCTACCCGCGCATCGAGATCACCATGCAGGTCGAGACGTCGAACGTGCTCGCCCGCGAGCTGATCGGCTCGCGCCACGACTTCATCATCGCCCGCATTCCCGACGACCTCAATCCACGACTGTTCGAATCCCGTGTGATCGGCGTCGAGAAGGCCTGCCTGATCGTGCGCCGCGGCCACCCGCTCGCCGGAGGCAATGTGGTGCGGCTGGAAGACACCGCTGCCTATGACTGGGTGTTCCAGTCGGGCGGTTCGCCCTTGCGTCAAGCGATGGAGAGCAACTTCCTGAACCGCAACATCGCGCTGCCGGACCGGATCTTGAACACCAGTTCGCTGCTGCTCACGCTGGTCATGGTCGCGCAATCCGATGCCATCGCGCCGGTCTCGGTGCAGGTGGCGAAGTTCATCCAGAACCCGGACGGGCTTGCCGGCGCCATCGATGTCGTCCAAACCGAATTCGACATCGAGGTCAGGCCTTACAGCCTGATCACCGTCAGGAATCGCGTACTGTCGCCGGCTGCCAAAATGCTGCATGATTTCATCCTGCGCGAAGTGGGGTGATGGAACGAGAACCGCTGCCGCGCGTTCAAACCGTTCGGCATGCGCGCTGGAGCCCGTTGCGGGCGAGGAAACGAGGTGTCGACGATTAACAACTCGGGAGGTTTTTATGGAACGTCGGTTGTTTCTTACTGGAATGCTTGGCCTCGCGGGGGCAGCGGCGTTTGCGAGCGTGGCCGGACCCGGCCGCGCGGTAGCCGGTGTTCCCCAGGGAAACGGAATTCTCGATGAACTGGACAAGCCGGATCCGGCTGTCTTCGAAGGGGATGAAGCGGTCGAGGTAGAGCAGGTCTCGCATCGCGACTGGCATTTTCGCCGCCATCATGGCCACGATGGCTACTGGCGTCGTCGCCACGGGCGTCGCCGCGGCTGGAGACGAGTTTGCCGCAGCTACTGGCGCCATGGCCGCCGCCGTACCCGCTGCTGGCGCGAGCGCGTCTGGCTCCGCGTATGGCTGTAGTCTCTTCTTGCTGACGCATAAGCCGGCCACCGCAGGTGGCCGGCACCTGTGTTCAGGCTCTTCAAGTCCGGCGTTGATTACCCAAACTGTAACGTGTTTGGGACTCGCACTTTTGCCTAGCTGCCGCCGAATCGGCGGAACCATATGAGCCTTTGTCCGTTGAAGCCTGTTTAAAGCGGAGCTTTGACCATGCCGAGGGACCATCAAGAAGAACGGCGTTCTGCAATCAAGATCATGCGTGCCGCGGAGAAGCGGCACGCATGAAGGGCGTCGCCATACTGACCGAAGCCCGCAGCGGCTCCGAATGGCTTGGCAGTCTCACGAACAGCACGGGATTGTTGGGCAAGTCGGCCGAGTGGCTCGATACGGCCAATCTGGGGTGCAAGCCGAAATCCTTCGATGACCTGATGTCCGCCGTCATCGATCGCGGCGGAACCGCAAACGGCACGTTCGCCGTGAAACTGTTTCCGCGGCATCTTCACTGGTCGCAGGCCAGATATGGAGTTGACTTCCTCGCTGAATGCAGCCGGCGCCATGCCATGGGCTTGGTCCTGTTGGAGCGGCGGGACCGCCTTCGCCAGGCGATTTCCTATTGCCGGGCAAAGGCGTCGGGGCACTGGAA
The DNA here is from genome assembly GCF_006440715.1 of Mesorhizobium sp. B2-7-3. Lineage (NCBI taxonomy): Bacteria > Pseudomonadati > Pseudomonadota > Alphaproteobacteria > Hyphomicrobiales > Phyllobacteriaceae > Mesorhizobium > Mesorhizobium sp. B2-7-3. Next base: position 41,175 of record NZ_VFTY01000004.1, on the reverse strand, counting down.
AAGTACGATGGACGGCGCCGATCTGGTTCCGCGATACGACTTCGCCGGCATCTGCCAGGCCTATTTCCTGATCGAGCAGAGCTATGCCTTCTGGGAAGCTTACCTGCGGCTGGCCGACCTGGCATACGATCACTTTTTTTATGAGGATTTGTTGGACGATCCTCGGCCGTACGTTGCGTCGGTGGCCCGGCAGTTGTCGGTTGAAATGCCGGACGGAGAGTTCGAAACGAATTTACGCCTGCAGCGGGACGATCTCACCGAAGATTGGGCGGAGCGGTTCCGCAACGACGTCAAATCGGAAGACCTCCTGGCGCATCTGCCCAGGAAGGTGGCACCGCGGAACATCAACAATCTCGCCCGGTTCCTCCTCAAGAAGCAGATGCTAACCGGACAGGCCTAGGGGGAATCCCGATAGTGCTGCCAATCGGACAGGGGCCGGGCTAGGCAATCGGCTTTTCGCATCAAGCTGGAGCGGGTAGCGGGAATCGAACCCGCGCGTTCAGCTTGGGAAGCTGACAGGCTACCATTACATCATACCCGCGCTGCAGCCTCGTTATCATGACGGCATGGCCTCGGGCAATCGCAAACCGGTCTCACAAGGCGGGCTTCGCCAGCTCACCGGTGACGGTCGGCGTTGGTTCCCTGGCCTTTGCGACTTCGCCGCCGGCGGCGAAGCTCGGCCAGTATTTCGAGATGGCCAGCGTCGCGCCGGCGGAAGAGAAATGGCCATAGTCGAAATAGAGAAACTGCTTGCTGCCGGCATCCGCATAGGAGCAACCGGTTGCGTCGCACAGATAGGTGAGCGGGTCGATGAAGGTCGCGCCGTTGGCGAAGAGTTGCACCTGCTTGTTGATGTCGGGATCCATGGCCATCGGCCAGGATGTATTTGCGGCGCCCTCGTGTTTTGCAAAGAAAGCGATCTTCTGGACGTCGGCGATGAACTCCGGAGACTGGCCGATGACATAGACCTTGACACCCATGTCGCGCAGCCGGTCGATCGTCGTCTGCAGGCCGTCGAAGCCCCTGGCCTGGTAGTCGGTCCATCGACCGCTCAGGATCACCGCCTGGATGTTGGCATCGCGGATGATCGACAGCGCCCGTTCGTTGAAGCGGGTGCAGGCCGGCCGGGCATAGGAAAAATAGCTCAGGTTGGGTGGGCAGCCGGCATAGGTATATTGGACGACGTTGGCCTGGATTTTCTGCGCGTTGGCTTCCAGGCCCGATACGTAGTGAGCCGCGAAGGAATCGCCCCACAGCAGCACATTGGTGGCAAAGCCGTGCGTGCGCGTGCAGTCGGCAAGGTTCCAATCCTCGATCCGGCTCGCACCCTCATTGAAGCAGACACCGTTGCGCCAGTCGCCCACCAGGATCCGTTGCGTCGAGAAATCCGGGAACCGCTGCGGAAAGCCCTTGCCCAGCACACCGGCCAGACCGCCGACACACAGCAGGGCGATCGCCGTCGCCGAAAAGGCGAAGATCGGCAACGGGGCGGTGAAGGCCCGCTTCCGCCGGAAAGGCTGCTCGACATATTTCCACGAGAAGGTCGCCAGGGCGACGCTGGCCACCGTCATCGCGACGATCATCGGCACCGAGATGGCCTTCAGCGAGAGGTAGTGGACGAAGGAGTTGATCGGCCAGTGAACAAGGTAGAGCGAATAGGAGATGAGGCCGATCCAGACCATCGGGGCGAACTGAAGCACACGCGTGGCGAGGGGCACGGGTCGGTTCGCATGGTTCTGGCCCGCATAGATCAGCAGGGCCGTTCCGACGCAGGGAAACAGGGCGTTATAGCCCGGAAACGGGTCGCTCTCCGAGATCGTCAGGAAGCCGAAGCCGAGCAGTGCAAAGCCGGCCAAGCCGATCAGTTCCGTCGCCGGCCGGCTGGCAAGTGGCGGCGGCCTTTTCAGCATCAGCATGGCGCCCAGCGCCAGTTCCCAGATGCGTGTCGGCAGCAGGTAGAAGCCGGCGGTCGGCGCCAGCGTGGTCGCCATCACCGCCAGGGCAAAACTGCCGATGGTGATGGGCAGAAGTATCGTCAGCCAGCGCTTCGAGGCATAGCGATAGATCAGATAAACCAGGATCGGCGCGAAGATGTAGTACTGTTCCTCGACCGAAAGCGACCATGTGTGCAGCAGCGGCCGCAGTTCGGCGTCGATCGAAAAATAGTTCGTCGTCTTCCAGAAATAGATGTTCGACCAGAAGGTCGAGGCAGCGATCACGCTGAGGCTGAACTCGTGCAGGTCCGACGGCAGGAGGATGAACCATGCCGCGATGCTTGCAAGCAGGATGACGAAGGTCAGCGCCGGCAGGATGCGCCGTGCGCGGCGCCAGTAGAAGCGGCCTATCGAAAACTGGCCGCGCTCGAGATCATCCAGCAAGCTGCCGCTGATCAGATAGCCCGATATGACAAAGAAAATATCGACGCCGGTGAATCCCCCTGGGATGGCGGACACGCCAAAATGAAAGAGCACCACGGGCAGCACGGCAACGGCCCGCAGGCCGTCGATGTCGCGCCTGTAGTTCATTCGGACAGTCCGCGGCTCGCGGCCCGCCGATCTCGTGCGAAGCATGCCACGCCGCTCATGCGACGATGCCTTGGTTGTGCGAAAAATCGTGACGCCGTGGGGTTCACAGGCTCTCCTCTGCGAAACGATTTTGCTGCACTGCAACATGAGTGTCAAGCCGGAACGCCATGCTTTGGACGCCGGCGCAGCCGGTTTGGAAGCGGCCGGTCAGGTTGCCGGCAGGTAGATCACGGCATGGTCATCGGCATAGGCCCGCTTCCAGCCCAACTCGGCGAAGAAGGGGATGCGGGTATCCGCGGCTGTAAGCAGTGCCCAGCCGATGGCGTATTTCTTCAACTGCGCCTCGAGCAGGGGTTTTCCGCCGGTCTGCCCCGTCGCCTCATCCGCTTTCGTGAACCCGCCCAGGAACAGCTGGTCCGTCCTGCCGTCGACATAGGTCTTGATGTCGTGGAAAATCAATGTGCCGCCGAAATTGTAGGAATTCAGCACATTGCCTGCGAGGTGGTGATCCCTGGCGAACGCAAGGGCGCCGCTGGCTGATGTCTTTGGGCTCGGCGCGACCTGGTAGGCGGCGTTGTTGAGCGCAAGCATCGCAACGACCAGCGACACCGCCGTCGCGCCGCGGAGCAGATGGAACCGGCTGGCGAAGAATTTTTCCAGTCCGTCGCGCTCTTCTTTCAGCCAGGCGCCTGCGGACAAGGCGGGATATTGGCGCGCGACCTCGACCGCGACCACCAGGGGAACAAGCAGGAAGAACAGATAGACGAACCGCAGATGCGAAAGGTAGACGTGCAAGGTGAAGACGATGAACAACGCCTTCGCCCAGCCGATCCGTAGCCTCGATGTCAGAAGCCCGAAAAAGGCCAGCAGTATCGCGGCTTCCTGGAGGACCTGTTCCTGGGCATTGAACGGCCGCCACTCCAGGATCAGCGGCACCGCCTCATTGCCATAGGCGACGGTGAGCGTGGCCAGGATGGCCTGCACGCCATAAGGGTGTATCAGGCTGACCAACGGACAGAGCAGGCCAAACGCCACCCACTTCGCCAAAAGTGCGGGTTTCGACAGGCCGGTGCGCGCCAGGAGATCGAGGCCGGCGAAGCCGGCGATGATGAAGCTCAGGGTGAACGTGGCATGCAGGTTCGCCCACAATACGACCAGGCCGAGCAGCCAGAGCGGCGGCGCCTTCTCGTCCTGCGCGGCACGAAACAGCATCGTCGTCCAGACGACGATGATCGGCAAGGTGAAGACGTGCGGGCGCGCCGTATAGATCGGGCTGATCAGGAACGCCGCGACGAATGCCAGCGCTACGGCCAGGACCGGTTTCAGGTGCGCGCTGAGGAACCATCCCGACAGGAAGACCGCGAGACAGATCGTGCCGATGATCAGCGTGACCACGCCGTTCCAGCCACCCGCGCTGTAGGCAAGGGCCAGCAGAACCTGCCCTAGCCATTCCTTGGCGATCCACGGTTGGCCGGCAAAGGTGTAGGAATAGGTGTCGACGGTCGGAAGCGTTCCGTTTGCCAGGAAATCCAGCCCCACCTTGACATGCCACCAGCTGTCGGGGTCCTGCAGGGTTGCGCTGGCAAAGGTTGCCAGAGCCGTCGCCATGACACCGGCGCCGATCAGGCAGAATATCAGCCTGGCGCGCTGTGCGTCCTCGAGCGGCGAGAACACTGGAACGATTGCCTCGACCTTGTTCATGTCGCCGCTCCAGGGGATTTCATGTCGATCGCGACCAAGACAGTGTCCTTTGCCGCGCCGACGAAGACGAAACGGGCCGAGCCGAGATAGAAGAGGACCGAGTAGAGGCAGTTTCCCGCCAGGTGGACAAACGGATTTTCGACGATGCCGGCGGACATGGCGGCGACCACTATCGTCAGGTTTGCGGTATAAGCCACAACGAAGGCAAGCGCATACCGCACGGCCGTGCCGGAGCGAAAACCGCCCGCGCGGCCGAAGGTCCAGCGGCGGTTGAGGAAGAAGCCAAGGACAAGGCCGCCGGCATAGCCGGTCATGTTGGCGGCGATGTCGCCAAGGCCCAGCTTCAGCCCGGCCAGGATAAGACAATAGCCCAGCGCCGTGTTGAGCAGCCCGACCGCGCCAAACCGCAGCATCCGCGAAAAGCCGGCCGGAACAGCCGACCATATCCCGCCCATGGCGTGCCCGTTACCCACGGTCGACCCTACCTCAACGACGCGCCGCCCGTTTCACTATTTCCTGGAGGCGGTGGACCGGCAGGTCCTGGTCCTCGGCCGCCGCCTGGCTTCGTGAAACGATTTCGTTGACGAAATAAAGCGGTCGCCGCTTCGTCTCCATGTACATGCGGCCGAGATACTCGCCGAAAATGCCCAGCACCAGAAGCTGGACGCTGCCCAGGATAAGCATGATCGCGGCAAGGCTCGTCCAGCCCGGCAGAACATTGCCGATAGACCATTCGAACAGCGTATAGCCAAGCACGACCAGGCCGAGCAGGCCAAACATCATGCCCAGCAGCGAAGCGAAGCGCAAAGGCACGATCGAAAAGCTGGTCATGGCGTCGACCGCCAGAAGAACCATCTTCTTCAGCGGGTAGTGCGTTGCGCCGGCAAAGCGCCGCTGCCGTTCATAGGGAAAGGCGGCCTGCCTCAGCCCGATCCAGCTCACCATGCCGCGAATAAACCTGTAGCGTTCGGGCATCGCGATCAGATGGTCCAGCGCGCGCCGGCTCATCAGCCGGAAATCTCCGGAGTCCGGCGCGATCTCGACATCGACCATCCGGCCGAGCAGGCGGTAGAACATCGAGGCGGAGGCCAGCTTGAACCAGCTTTCGCCCTCCCGTTTTACCCTTTGGCCGTAGACCACGTCGAAGCCTTCATCCATCTTCGCCATCATCGCGCCAAGCAGTTCGGGCGGATCCTGAAGGTCGGCGTCGAGAATGAGGATGCGTTGGCCGCGGCAGAATTCCAGCCCGGCGCTCAAGGCGATCTGATGGCCGTAGTTGCGGGCAAGGTCGATGGCGACCACATGGTCGTCTTTTTCGGCCAGTTCGAAAACGGCCTCACGGGTTCCGTCGGTCGCTCCATCGATGACGAGCACGACCTCGTAGGAGAGGCTTTGCTCGAGGCATGCCGCGCTGACGCGTCGATGAAGCTCCGCCACGCCGTCGCGCTCATTGTAGCAAGGCACGACGACCGACAATATGGGTGCGCGGTGCGCGCCGATTTTTCCCGTTCCCACCAAAGCCTGGCTCCCGCTTTGGAATGGCAATAGCGGCAATTGGTTAGAAAACAGAAAACAGGTAAGCCGGGGTCGCGCGGCCGCCACGCTTTTGGCGGCGCCGATGGCACGTGTCACGAACGAACCGGCAGTTCCATGCGGATGCGGGCACCGCGCCATGAGCCCGCCAGGATCCGGCTTTCACCAGCTGCGGCAGAGCAGAGCGCCCTCCCGATGGCGCCCAACATCTGCCGCGGCTTATCAATTCCCCCGCACCGGCCCCTGGCGGCTTGATGGATGGCCGCCAAGCACGTATCTCTGCGCCGTGCCCATGAGTCGGGGCATCTCAATCGGGAGACGGCCTTGTCCGCACTGACGCGCTTTCTCGGCGACTCGCCGCTCAGGATTATTCTGAAGCTGCTAGTGGTATCCTTTCTCGTCGGCCTGGTTATGAACGCTTTCGGTTGGTCGCCGATGGACGTGTTCTACGGCATCCAGAAGTTCTTCATTGATCTATGGAATCTCGGCTTCCACGCCATCGACCGTTTCCTCGGCTACATCCTGCTCGGTGCCGCGATCGTCGTGCCGGCCTTCATCCTGCTCAGGATCGCCAACTACCGGAAGTGACCTTCAGGCATAGTCCGATGCGACCTCGAACAGGATGGCGTGGCGCGCGGCAAGTGCCGGCACATCGGTGGAATAGCCGCCGCCGATGACACCGCAGACGGGAATGCCGAGCGCCCGGAAATGGCCGATGACCATCTTGTCGCGGGCGCGCAGGCCTTTGTCGGAAAGCGACAGCCTGCCGAGCCGGTCCTCGGCATGGACGTCGACGCCGGCATTGTAGAAGACGATGTCCCAACGCGCCTTGGCCGACAGCTCCGGCAGGATGGTATCGAGCCTTTCGACATAGGCGGCGTCGCCCGTGCCGTCGGGCAGGGCGACGTCGAGGTCGGAGGCGATCTTGCGCACGGGGTAGTTGCGCTCGCCATGCATGGAGAAGGTAAAGGCGCGTGGCTCGTCGCCCAGAATATCCGCCGTGCCGTCGCCCTGGTGCACGTCGAGATCGACCACCAGGATACTGTGTGCCGCGCCCTCTTCAAGCAGCACCAGCGAGGCGACGGCGACGTCGTTGAAGGTGCAGAAGCCGGCGCCTTGCGCGCGCCGCGCATGATGGCTGCCGCCGGCGGTGTTGCAGGCAATGCCTTGACGCAAGGCAAGCCGCGCCGCCGCCACCGTGCCACCGGCGGCAAGCTGCGCGCGCAACGAGACGCGCGGGCCGACCGGAAAGCCGATCTCTCGCTCGATTTTTTCAGGGACTGAACAAGCGATGACCTGCTCGACATAATCTGCCGCATGGGCGAGCTTAAGCCACGACGCAGGCGCGGGTTCGGCTGTATTGAGCGCCCCGGCTCCGGCTAGGCCGCGTGCTCGCAGGGCCTCCATCAGCAGCGGATATTTGCTCATCGGAAAGCGATGGCTGGTCGCGAAGCCGGCGTCGTAGTCGGGATGGTGGACGATCTGCAGGGGCATGAACTGGTCGGACGGTTTCGCGCCAGAGCGGGATTTCGGTTGGCCGCCGCGGAAGGGCGATTGCGCGGTGGCCGGAAAATGGGGCACATCGGTTCCCCGATCAAGCCGCAAATCAGCAAGGCAGCAATCCTTTGGACAAGGGCGCCATCCCAACCGAAGCCAGGGCGTTTTCCGTCACCAACCGGTCGGTGCTTGCCATCGCCGTGCCGATGACGCTCGCCTATCTCACGACGCCGCTGCTCGGCCTCGTCGACACGGCTGTTGTCGGCCAGTTCGGTGACGCCGCCTTGCTTGGCGGCCTGGCCGCCGGCGCGCTGGCTTTCGACGTCGTCTTCACCACCTTCAATTTTCTGCGTTCGGGCACCACCGGTCTCGTCGCCCAGGCCTTCGGGCGTGGCGACGCGCTGGAGGAACAGGCGGTGTTCTGGCGTGCCGTGCTGATCGCGGTCGTTGCCGGCGTCGTGCTGGCAGCGCTTTCACCACTCATCGCCGTTGGCGGCCAGTGGTTCATGGACGCCGGGCCACGCGTCAGCGACGCGATGGGTGTCTACATCAGGATCAGGCTGCTTGCCGCCCCGTTCTCGCTGATCAACTACGCCATCCTCGGCTACGTGCTGGGGCGCGGCGAGGGCGGGCTCGGCTTGATCCTCCAACTGGTGCTGAACGGCACCAATATCGCGCTGTGCTTCCTGCTCGGCCTTGAGCTCGGCTGGGGTGTTTCCGGCGTCGCCTGGGCAACCGTCACCGGCGAATTCCTCGCCATGCTGCTTGGTCTCGCGATCGTGGTTCGCCGGTTCCGATCCACCCCGCCCTTGCCTCGGCAGCGCCTGCTCGATATGGGCGCCTTCCTGCGCATGCTGTCGCTCAACCGCGACATCATGATCCGCTCGTTCTCGCTGCTCGCCGCCTTCGCGCTGTTCACCCGCCAGGGCGCGCAGTTCGGCACGGTGACGCTGGCCGCCAATGCGGTGCTGATGAACTTCTTTCTCGTCGCCGGCTATTTCCTCGACGGGTTCGCCACCGCCGCCGAACAACTCGCCGGCCGCGCCGTCGGCGCGCGCTCCGAACAGCCCTTCCGGCAGGCGGTGCGGCTGACCCTGTTCTGGGGCCTTGGTCTGGCCGGTGCCGCGACGCTGGTGCTGCTCATGGCCGGCACCAACCTGATTGCCGTCGTAACGACGTCGCAGCAGGTCCGCGCCGTGGCCGACACATACCTGCCTTGGGCCGCGTTCACCGCGCTGAGCGGTGTGCTCGCCTTCCAGATGGATGGTGTTTTCATCGGCGCGACCTGGTCGCGCGACATGCGCAACATGATGCTCTTGTCATTCCTCGCCTTTGCCGCCGCGCTGATCACGCTGGCGCCCGCCTTCGGCAATCACGGCCTGTGGGCGGCGCTGCACGTCTTTCTGCTGGTGCGTGGATTGAGCCTGCTGACAATTCTGCGGCTGCGGATGCAAACCGCGTTCAGCTGAGCGGCTTCGACGCCCATCGGTCGAGATGGCTGTCGCGCAACTCGCGCATCGACCTGAGTTTTTCCGTCTCGGCAAAACGTGCCATTCCGGCGACGATCCGGCCCGGCAGCGCCGGTCCGCCATAGATCATGCCGGTGTAGAGCTGGACGAGATCGGCGCCGGCGCGGATCTTTTCCAGAGCCGTCTCCATTGAGTTGACACCGCCGACACCGATGATGGCCATTTCGGGCCCGAGCAGCTTGCGCATCCTGGCCAGCACGATGGTCGAGCGCTCGAATAGCGGCTTTCCCGAAAGCCCGCCTGTCTCCCGCGCGGCATCCTCGCTGCGCAGCGCCGGGCGGGAAATGGTTGTGTTGGAAACGATGATGCCGTCGATCTGCTTTTCGATGACCTCGGCGGCGATATCCTGCAGCTCGGCCTCGACCAGGTCAGGCGCGATCTTGAGGAAGATCGGCGGCTGCGCGGACGCTGCAGTGCGCGCGGCCCTGACCCGGGACAATAATTCGCCGAGCTGCTCGCGCGCCTGCATGGTGCGCAGGCCTGGTGTGTTGGGCGAGGAAATGTTGACGGTGAGATAGCTGGCATAAGGAGCAAAGCGGGAAACGCCGCTCTCATAGTCGCCGACGCGGTCGGTGCTGTCCTTGTTGGCACCAATGTTGACGCCGACGATGCCGCCGCGCCCCAAGCGCGCCACAAGCCTTTTTTCGGCGGCCGCATGGCCCTCATTGTTGAAGCCCAGCCGGTTGATGACAGCTTCATCCGATGTCAGCCGGAAGATGCGCGGCTTCGGGTTGCCGGCCTGCGGCAGCGGCGTCACCGTGCCGACTTCGGCAAAGCCAAAGCCGAGGCCAAGCAGCGCGTCGGGTACTTCGGCGTTCTTGTCGTAGCCAGCCGCCATGCCAAGTGGGTTCGGGAAATCGAGACCGCAAAGGCTGACCTTCAGCCTCGTATCGCGTACCGTCCGCGCACCGCCCGGCAGGCCGCAGCGCAGTGCCGCGATCGACAAGCCATGCGCGGTTTCCGGATCGAAGGTGAACAGCAGTTTCTGGCCGATCCGGTCGAGCACGCTCATTGCCCCTCCAGGGCCGGGAACTGGTGGGTACCGTCGGCCCCAAGCGGCAGCGGCTTGACCCAGAGCACCGCTTTCAGGTCGAGCACGCCGTAGAGGTGCGGAAACAGCGCGCCGCCGCGCGAGATTTCGTATTTCAGCGCATCACCCAGAACGGCCTCGTCGACGGCGACCAGCAGAAGGTCGGTCTGGCCCTGGAAATGCTTTGCCGCGGTTTCCATGGCCTGCGCCGCCGTCGAAAAATGGATGAAGCCGTCGGCGGTGTCGATCGGCGCTCCGGCGAAGCGGCCTTTGGCTTCGGCCTCGCGCCAAGGCGCTTGCGGAGTTATCTTGTAGATAATCTGTGACATGGTTGCGCTATAATCCGAACCAGTCGCGCGGGGAAGGCCACGCCAAGGGTCTTCCCCATTTCCGGCGCAAACATGCGATATTTGAGGCCTTGGCCATGGAGGACAACATGCGTCTGCAGCACATTTTGATCCCCGCCGCGCTCGTTTCGCTGGTCGCGGCTTCAGCTTATTCGGAAGAAACGGACCGCTACCGGCTGGAAAAGTCGGCCACCGGCTATATCCGCATGGATACGCAGACCGGCGCGATGTCGATCTGCGAGGAGCGTTCGGGCCAGCTCGTCTGCAAGATGGCGGCCGACGAACGCGCCGCCTACCAGGACGAGGTCGATCGCTTGCAGGCCTCGATGAAGGCGATGGACGAGCGCGTCACCAAGCTGGAGAATTCGCTCTCCGCCCGTCTCGAATCGAAACTGCCGAGCGAGGAGGATTTCAACACGACGATGAGCTACATGGAGCGCTTCCTGAAGAGCTTCATGGGCATCGTCAAGGATATGGACAAGGACAGCGGCGACGGCGCCCGGCCCAACTCGCAGAAGACCTGAGCGCCATAGACGAGGGAAAACGCGGCGCGCTGGCTTTGCCGCTTGAAAACAGTGCGCAGCCCCTCATAATCGTCCAACTGATCCCGCAAAAAGCAATAAATCGGGGATTCGGGGAGGGACATTTGCCGTCAGGCTATTCTTTCGTGATCGCCGACGATCATCCGCTGTTTCGCGGCGCGCTGCGCGAGGCGCTTGCCGGCATCGGCAATGTCGCCGCCATCCATGAGGCCGGTGATTTCGAAAGCGCCAAGGCGCTGGTCGTGGCCAATGAAGATGTCGATCTGGTGCTGCTCGACCTGTCGATGCCCGGCGCCAGCGGCCTCTCCGGCCTGATCTCGTTGCGCGGTATCCATCCTGCGGTGCCGCTGGTCGTGGTGTCGGCGCATGACGACCCGGCGACCATACGGCGTGCGCTCGATCTCGGCGCCTCCGGTTTCATCTCCAAGTCGGCCAGCATGGAGGAAATCCGCGGCGCCGTGCAGTCGGTGCTTGCCGGCGATATCGCGGCACCTGTCGGCGTCGATCTCGGCGTCGAACGCGATCCCGAAATATCGGACCTGATCAAACGATTGCAGACGTTGACCCCGCAGCAGACCCGCGTGCTCGGCATGCTGGCCGAGGGCCTGCTCAACAAGCAGATCGCCTATGAACTCGGCGTCTCCGAGGCGACGATCAAGGCGCATGTCTCGGCCATATTGCAAAAGCTCGGCGTCGACAGTCGCACCCAGGCGGTGATCCTGCTGTCCAAGATAGGCAGCGACCCGCTGCAGCCGGCGGGCTGAGTGCCGGCTGCTTGGCTCAGTCGGAACTTTTAACTTCGGCTCGCCGCATCGACCTGTTCCGATGCGCTCGCCGACATGTTCTGCGCCTATCTCGAAACCCTGGAGCACCAGGCCTGATTCAGGCGCTTCGACGTCACTCCGCCGCCCGCACCATCGGCCTGAACCTGGCCATCATCGAACGCAGCACCGCCGGCTTCAACGGCTTGTTGATCATCGGGATGTCGAGGCCTGCCGCGGCTGCTCGTACCTCGTTGGAACGGTCGGCCGTGACCAGCACGGCCGGCAGGTCGTCGCCGTGGGTGGCTCGCAGCCTGATAATGATATCGAGACCGGTTTCGCGGTCGAGATGGTAGTCGGCAAGCACGATGTCCGGACGGTCGATCGCGGCCCTCTCCAGATCCTCCGAGCCGGTCACCGTGGCGACATTGCAGCCCCAGCCCTCGAGCAGCAGCCGCATGCCCTCGAGGATACGGATGTCATTGTCGATGCACAGCACATGCAGGCCGGAGAGCGAAGCCGCCGCGCGGGCCGGCGCCCTGGTCTCGACCTCGCGTCGCGGCACCTGCGCGGCCGCCACGGGCAGGATGACGGAAAAGCGCGTGCCCTTGCCCGGGTTGGAGAAGATACGGATCTCAAGCCGCAACACCCTGGCGATGCGGTCGACGATGGACAGGCCAAGACCAAGACCTTCTGCTTCGCGTGCGCCTTCGTCCAGTCGGGTAAACTCATGGAAGACGGTGTTCAGCTTGTCACCGGCGATGCCAATGCCGGTGTCGATGATCTGGATTTCCGCCAGTTCGCCGTGCCGCCGCACGCCGACCAGGATGCGGCCCTGGCGGGTGTACTTGATGGCATTGGAAACTAGGTTCTGGATCAGGCGGCGCAAAAGGTTGCGGTCCGTCATCACGGTCAGTGAGGACGCAATGATGGTCAGCTCGAGCTTCTTTGCTGCGGCCATCGGTCGAAAATCATTGCCGATCTGGCTGAGCAGGCCGTCGAGGTTGAAGGCGGTATCGTCCGGCTTCATGGCGCCGGCATCGAGGCGCGAAATGTCGAGCACGGCGCCGAGAATGGTCTCGACCGATTCCAGCGAGGATTCGATGTTGATGGCCGCCTTGCCGGCCGGACCCTTGCCGGCCTTCTCGATCAGCGAGGAGCAATAGAGCCGGGCGGCGTTCAAGGGCTGCAGGATGTCGTGACCGGCGGCGGCAAGGAAGCGCGTCTTGCCGAGATTGGCCTCCTCGGCGAGCATCTGGGCCTGCGCCAGTTCCTCGTTGACCCGGGTCAATTCCTCGTTGACCCCAGTCAGTTCGATGGTGCGGGTCTTGACGCGCTGCTCCAGTGATTCATTGGCGCTTTTCAGCGCGAGATCCTGTTCGACGCGGCCGGAAATGTCGGCATAGGTGGCGACGATGCCGCCGTCAGGCATCGGGTTGGAGCGCAGTTCGAGGATGCGGCCGCTGGTCTTCAGCTCCATCTGCCAGGGGCTGACGAAGCTGGTCAGCCGGTTGAGCATCGTCACGCGCTGGTCGGCGGGAATGTCGCCGCGTTCGGCCAGATGGCGAAGGATCTGGTCGAGCGAAACGCCGACCTGGCCCATCTCGTCGGGCAGGTCGAACAGCGCCCGGTATTGGCGGTTCCAGCAGATCAGCCGGAAATCGCGGTCGAAGACGGTAATGCCTTGCTCCATCTGGTCCAGCGCGATCTGCAGCAGGTCGCGGTTGTGCTGCAGCGCTTCCGTGGCGTCGTCGAGCAGGCGGAAGGCGTCGCGGGATTCGCGGTCGTGGCGCCGGAACAGCAGCGACAGGATCAACCGTGCCGAGGAGGAGCCGACGGCGCTGGCCAAAAGCTGCTCGGAAAAGCGGATGACGTCCATGCTGGCCTGCTCGTTGCCATGCAGCGAGGTACCATTGCTCTTCTCGAAGGATTGAAACGACCGCTCGGTTCGTTCGACGCCGAGATAGCGTGCGATCGTATCCTTGAGGTCGTTGACGGTGATGGCGGTGCGGAAGCGGCGCAGGCTCGGCATCGGTCCGGCTTCGCGCGGCACGAAGATCGATGCCTGGATGCGCTCCAGCGGTACCGACGCGCGCGACAGTGACCCGAAGACGAAAAACAGCGCGTTGACCGAAAGGCTCCACAGCACGCCGTGGTTCAGCGGCTCGGCGACGGTGCCGAACAGTGCCTGCGGCCGCAGTGCCTCGAAGCCGAACAGTCCGTGGACGATGATGCCTGTATCGGGCGCGACGAGCGACGGGACCAGCAGCGTATAGCCCCAGACCAGGATGCCGGCGACCATGCCGAGTGCCGCACCCCGGCCATTGGCGCCGCGCCAGATCAGCCCACCAACCAGGGCAGGGGCGAACTGCGCGATCGCCGCGAAGGACATCAGGCCGATCGAGGACAGCCGGGCGCTGTTGGTGCTCTCGCGATAATAGAGAAAGGCGATGAACAAAAGGATGAAGATCGACGCCCGCCGCACATTGAGGATGAGCGTCGACCAATCCTCGTTCTCGGAGGTGGTCGTCCGCAACAGCCGGCGCACGAACAGCGGGATGATCAGGTCGTTGGAGATCATGATCGACAGCGCCACGCTCTCCACGATGACCATGGCGGTTGCCGCCGACAAGCCGCCGATGAAGGCGGCCATGGCCAGGAAATCGTGGCCGCTGAACAGCGGCAGCGACAGCACGTAAAGGTCGCTGCTCGTCCTCGCGCCGACCAGCGTCAGGCCGGCAAAGGCGATCGGCAGCACGAACAGGTTGATCGCCACGAGATACAGCGGGAACACCCAGGTCGCGGTGCGCAGTTCGGCCTCGCTGCGGTTCTCGACGATGGTGACGTAGAACTGCCGCGGCAAAAGGATGATGGCGAAGCCGCTCAGGCACGTCAGCACCAGCCAGGTGGCCAGCGATGTCGAATAGCCCATTGCCTGCCGCACCTGGCCATTCTCGGCCAGCCGGTCGAACATGTCGCCGGGGCCGCCGAAGATCAGGAAGGTGACCATCAGGCCGATGGCCAGGAAGGCGGCGAGCTTGACCACGGTCTCGACCGCCACCGCCAGCACCAGCCCATCCTGGTGTTCGGTGGCATCGGCATGGCGCGTGCCGAACAGGACCGCGAACAGCGCAAGCAGCATGGCGACGACCAGCGAGATGTCGCTGACAAACGGATCGAAGGATGGCGGCGAGCCCGTATAATGCTCGACCATCAGGCTGACCGAGCCGGAGATCGCCTTCAATTGCAGCGCGATATAGGGCACGGCGCCGATCGTGGCGATCAGCGTGGCGATGGCTGCCACGGTGAAGCTCTTGCCGTAGCGGGCGCCGAGGAAGTCGGCGACCGAAGTGATCTTCTCGGTCTTGGCCAGCCGCACGATGCGGTTGAGCAAGGGAAAGCCGAACACGAACACCAGCACCGGGCCGGTATAAATGCCGAGGAACTCGAGGCCGCGTTCGGAGGAAAGGCCGACCGAGCCGAAGAAGGTCCAGGACGTGCAGTAAATGGCAAGACTGAGCGCATAGATGAAAGGTCGCGCCCTGCTGGGCCCTGACAAGGCCGAGCGGCGGTCGCCCAGGCTGGCGATGGCGAACAGCAGCGTCACATAGGCGATCGCGATGATGACGATGAACAAGCCCTGCACGCCGGCAAGATCCTCCCTGTGCCGATTTCACCTGGCCGGGTCAGACGCAATCACAGCTTGGGCGTCAAGTCCATCACGGCTTTGGGCACCTGATTTCAAAGAGGTAACGCAGGGTAAGGCGAAACCGGTTGTTTTCTCCTTTTTGCCCATGTTGCAACTTGAGGTTTTTGTTATGGTGTCGCCGGGGCGGTGCTTCCGGGATGGGACGGCTGCGCGGCCCGCCATGATAAGGAGGGTCGAATGCTGAAAGAATTCCAGGAATTCATTTCCAAGGGCAATGTGATGGACTTGGCCGTCGGCGTCATCATCGGCGCTGCCTTCGGCAAGATCGTCGATTCCCTGGTCAACGACATCATCATGCCGATCGTCGGAGCGATCTTCGGCGGCTTGGACTTCAACAACTACTTCTTTGGGCTTTCCTCGGCCGTCAACGCCACCTCGCTGGCGGAAGCCAAAAAGCAAGGTGCTGTTTTTGCCTATGGCAGCTTCATCACCGTGGTGCTGAATTTCATCATCCTAGCCTTCATCATCTTCCTCATGGTCAAGGCCGTGAACAACATGCGCAGGCGCCTGGAAAGGGAAAAGCCGGCTCCAGCGGCCGCGCCACCGCCGGCCGATGTGCAGCTTTTGACCGAAATCCGCGATCTGCTGGCCAGGCGATAGACGGATAGGGTTCTTCTGGACCAAAACCCCGGTCGTTCGCGGCCGGGGTTTTCTGTTTTCGCATCTGGTAAACAGCACCTGCGAACGCCCCGAGACAATGGACCTGCCCATGACCTTGATCCAGACCCTGCGCCCCGAGGCCCTGGCCGCGCCCGAAAGCGGTATCGTCGCCGTCGTCAACTATGGTAGATTGCGCGAAGGCCTGATCCCGCTTTGGGCCGGCGAGGGCGACCTGCCGACGCCGTCCTTCATCACCGATGCGGCGTCGAAGGCGCTGGCCCGCGGCGAGACGTTCTACACTTGGCAGAGGGGCATTCCCGATCTCAGGCAGGCGCTGGCACGCTACTACGAAAGGCACTTCGCCAAGACCTTCGCCGAGGAGCAATTCATCGTCACCGGCTCCGGCATGCATGCCATCCAGTTGGCGCTCGATGCGCTTGCGGGAGCCGGCGACGAGGTGATCTACCTGTCGCCCGCCTGGCCGAATTTCGACGCCGCCGCCGCCATCGCGGGTGCCGTTCCGGTGCCGGTCACACTCGACCATTCCGGAAATGGCTGGTCATGCGACGTCCAGAAAATAGCGGCGGCGGTCACACCGCGCACGAAGGCGTTGTTCATCAACACGCCGTCCAATCCGACCGGCTGGACCGCCGATCACGAGACCTTGCGGGCGATCCTCGATCTCGCCCGCGCCAAAGGCCTGTGGATCATCGCCGACGAGATCTATTCGCTGTTCCACTATGGGCACGGCCGCGCGCCGTCCTTCCTCGACATCGCGGAGGCGGAAGACCGCATCCTGTTCGTCAACAGTTTCTCCAAGAACTGGGCGATGACCGGCTGGCGCGTCGGCTGGATCAAGACGCATCCAGGCCTGCAGCAGGTGTTCGAGAACCTGATCCAGTATTCGAACTCGGGCGTCGCCCAGTTCATGCAGCGCGGCGCGGTCGCGGCGCTCGACGAGGGCGATGCCTTCGTCGCCGAACAGGTGGAGCGGGCGAGGCAAGCGCGCGACCTGGTCTGCGGTATTCTGGGCGAAACCGGCAAGGCGCGCTTCACCGTGCCGCAGGGCGCCTTCTACCTGTTCTTCACCGTCGACGGCATCACGGACTCGCGGGCAGCCGCTTTCGAAATCGTCGACAAGGCCAATGTCGGCCTGGCGCCCGGCACCGCCTTCGGGCCCGGTGGCGAAGCGTTCCTGCGGCTGTGCTTCCACCGCCGGCTCGACCAGCTCGAGGATGCGGCAAACCGGCTGGCAAGGTGGATGAAGACTGTCTGAGCTCTGACGAAGCCCGAATTGAAAGCCGCGTCAGCTGGCCGTCGGAGTAGAGTTTCAAACGGGCTTCAGCCGCCCGACTTGGGCACCAGCAGTGGAATGATGCGGTCGCTCTTGGTCACTGAGGGCCGTCCCGCCGAACCGTAGGGGATGCCAAGCGCGTCCCAGGTTTCGACCAGCGCGTCCTGCAGTTCGGCGATCAGCGCGTCGGAATGGAACGGCGTCGGCGTGATACGCAGCCGTTCGGTACCGCGTGGCACCGTCGGGTAGTTGATCGGCTGGATGTAGATGCCGTGGACGCCGAGCAGGCGGTCGCTCGCCATCTTGCAGAGTTCAGGATCGCCAACCAGCACCGGCACGATATGTGTCGGCGACTCCATCACCGGCAGACCGGCCGCCGACAGGATCTGCTTGGTTCGGCTCGCCTGCTGCTGCTGGGCGTCGCGCTCGGCCTGCGAGCGCTTCAGGTGACGGATCGAGGTGGTGGCCGCCGCGGCGATCGCCGGCGGCAGCGCGGTGGTGAAGATGAAGCCCGGCGCGTAGGAGCGCACCGCGTCGATGACGGCGCTGGTGCCGGTAATGTAGCCGCCCAGCGTGCCGAACGCCTTGGCCAGCGTGCCTTCGATGATATCGATGCGGTCGGCCAGGCCTTCGCGCTCGGTGATGCCGCCGCCGCGCCGTCCGTACATGCCGACGGCGTGGACCTCGTCGATATAGGTCATGGCGTTGTAGCGTTCGGCGAGTTCGACGATCTCCTTGATCGGCGCGATGTCGCCATCCATCGAATAGACGCTTTCGAAGACGATCAGCTTGGCGCGTTCGCGCCCCGCGGTCTGCAGCAGGCTTTCCAGATGCGCGACGTCATTGTGGCGGAAGATCTTTTTCTCGGCGCCCGAGCGCCGCACGCCTTCGATCATCGAGGCATGGTTCAGTTCGTCCGAGATGATCAGGCAATTGGGCAAAAGCCGCGCTATGGTCGAGATCGAGGCCTCGTTGGAGACGAAGCCGGAGGTGAATACCAAGGCGGCTTCCTTGCCGTGCAGGTCGGCCAGCTCATGCTCGAGCTCGACCAGCGGGTTGGACGTGCCGGAAATGTTGCGGGTGCCGCCGGCGCCCGATCCCATCTTGCCGGCCGCGTTCTGGAATGCGGCGATCACGTCAGGATGCTGGCCCATGCCGAGATAGTCGTTGGAACACCAGACGGTGATTTCCTCGGCGCGGCCGTTGGAACGCCAGACGGCGCGCGGAAACTTGCCCGCGATACGCTCCAGGTCGGCGAAGACGCGGTAGCGACGCTCGGCATGGAGCTGATCGATCGCTTCCTCGAAAAACCGCTGATAGTTCATGTCGACTTCCCAATTTTGCGCGGCATCATAATCATTGGCCTTTTGGCCGTCCACCGGGCCATTTTGGTCAAAATGCCACGCCCCGCACCTGTTCCTAACGTTGGCGGATCGTGGCCTATTCCGCTTCACGACACGCTCAGTGGATCACTTTTGTTTCCGCATGATGCCACATCAAGTGAACGCCGGTTACCTCTCGTTCTAATGGTCATGCGCCGGGCTTTCCAGTAAGGCGGTTGTTGAGACAGTTTCCGATAAATCTTGGGTAAGCGAGGACTTGGGATGACGGTTTTGGTGACAGGCGGCGCCGGCTATATCGGCAGCCATATGGTCTGGGAATTGCTGGATGCAGGCGAAAGCGTGGTCGTTCTCGACCGCCTTTCCACCGGCTTCGAATGGGCAGTGGCGCCGGAGGCAAAGCTGATTGTCGGCGATGTCTCCGACAAGGAATTGGTCGGCGGGATCATCCGGGACAATCATGTCGACGCCATCATCCATTTCGCCGGCTCCATCGTGGTGCCGGAATCGGTAGCCGATCCGCTCGCCTACTACGAGAACAACACCTCGAAGACCCGCACGCTGATCGAAACAGCGGTCCGCGAAGGCGTGCCGAATTTCATCTTCTCCTCGACAGCCGCCGTCTATGGCGGCGCCGGGCTGGAGCCGGTGCGCGAGGATGCCCGCCTGGCGCCGGAATCGCCCTATGGCCTGTCCAAGCTGATGAGCGAGTGGATGCTGCGCGACGCGGCCCTTGCGCACGACATCCGCTACACGGCGCTGCGCTATTTCAACGTCGCCGGCGCCGACCCGAAGGGCCGCACCGGCCAATCCACTCCGGGCGCCACCCATCTGATCAAGGTCGCCTGTGAGACCGCGCTCGGCAAGCGACCCTTCATGCAGGTCTTCGGCACCGACTATCCGACGCCGGACGGCACCTGCATGCGCGACTATATCCACGTCAGCGATCTGGCCGCCGCGCATCGCCTGGCTTTGCAGCGGCTGCGCGCCGGGGGCGCCAGCCTCGTCGCCAATTGCGGTTACAGCCATGGCTATTCGGTGCTCGAGGTGATCGAAAGCGTGCGGCGCGCCTTCGGCCATGATTTCGAGGTCAGGATGGGCGACCGGCGTCCCGGGGATGCCGCGGCGGTGGTTGCGAATTCCGATCTCGCCCGGTCGGAACTGGGCTGGACCCCGCGGCGCGACGATCTCGACCAGATCGTCAACGACGCGCTGGCCTGGGAACGCATCCTGACCAGCAAGAACTCCGCGCGGGGCTGAGCGCGCTTTCCCCAGGGGCTCACAAGCCCAGGGCTCGCAAGGCGCGCGGCGACGCGCTATGCAAGTATCCGCGACACGTGTGGAGGCGGTGCCGCGAAGAGCTTTGGGGGATGGTATGAAGATAACGGTGCTTGGAGCCGGCGTCGTCGGTACGGCGGCAGCCTACTATCTGGCCGCCGACGGTCACGAGGTCACCGTGATCGAGCGTCATGCGGCGCCGGCGCGAGGCACCAGCCAGTCGAATGCCGGGCTGGTGTCTCCAGGTGACGCCACCGCCTGGGCCTCGCCGGCGGCACTCAAGACGTTCCTGCGCGGGCTCTACAATCATGATCTCGGCATCAAGGTGCGGCTGCGCTTCGATCCCTATTTCCTCGCCTGGAGCCTGCGCTTCCTTCGCCAGTGCACGGTGGCCCGCCTGCGGGCCAACAGCCAGGTCAAGCTGCGGCTGGCGCTCTATTCGCGCGACTGCATCAACGCCATATCCGCCGACACCGGCATCCACTACGACGAGCGCAAGAAGGGCATCCTCTACTTCTTCCGTTCGCAGCACAGTCTCGACACCGGCACCGACAATTACCGCTATCTGGCCGAGCATGGCCTGCCGATCGAGATCGTCGGCCGCGACCGGCTGGTCGAGCTTGAACCAGGTCTTGCCGGGGTGAAGCAAAAGATCGCCGGCGGCGTCTACTCGCCGATCGACCAGACCGGTGATTCCCGGCAGTTCGTGGAAAACCTCGCTGCCTATGCCGCCGAAAAGCTCGGCGTGAGATTCCTTTATGGGACGACGGTCGAGCGCCTCGATATCGAGGGCGACCGGGTGCGCGCCGTGATGACCTCGGCCGGACCGATCGCCGGCGATGCGGTGGTCATATCGATGGGGCCGGAGAGCGGCCTGCTCGGCCGGCGCTACGGCATCGACCTGCCGGTCTATCCGGTGAAGGGCTATACCGCGACGATTCCGCTGGAGGATGAGAGCAAAGGCCCGACCATGGGCGGCGCCGACGAGGATCAGCTGATGGCCTATTCGCGCCTCGGCAATCGATTGCGGTTGGCTTCGACCGCCGAATTCACCGGCTTCGACCGCACCCACAAACCCAGCGACTTCGCCACCATGTTCAGAACCGGCAAGGACCTGTTCCCCGGTGCTTTCGACGAGAGGAAGGCCGAGCTATGGGCGGGCTTGCGGCCGATGATGCCGAACTCGGTGCCGGTCATCGGCCAGGCGAAATACCGCAACCTTTATCTCGACACCGGCCACGGCCATGTCGGCTGGACCATGGCGTGCGGCTCGGGAAAATTTCTCGCCGACCTCATTGCCGGCCGCAAGCCGGAGATCGACCCGCAAGGCCTGGTCTACAGGGGATAGGATGTCGGGACCGCAAGTCGCCATCGACCTTGGCCGCATCGAGCGCAACGCCCGCACCGTCGTGGACCGCTGCGCGCTTTCGGACATCAAGGTTTTCGGCGTCACCAAGGGCACTTGCGGCATGCCGCAAGTGGCGCGCGCCATGCTGCGCGGCGGCGTCTCCGGGATCGCCGAGTCGCGTTTCGAAAACATCCGCCGGCTGCGCGACAGCGGTATCAGCGCGCCGATCATGCTGTTGCGCAGCCCGCCGATGGCGCGCGTCGAGGAGGTGGTGCGCACCGTCGACGTCAGCCTGCAGTCGGAGCTGACGATCATCCGCGAGATCTCGCGCATCGCCGAGCGTATGGGCCGCGTCCACGACATCATGCTGATGATCGATCTCGGCGACCTCCGCGAAGGCATCTGGCCGAACGACCTCATCCCCACCGTCGAGCGGATTCTCGACATGAAGGGCGTGCGCATCGCCGGCATCGGCACCAATCTCGGTTGCTTCGGCGCCATCATGCCGACGGAGGAAAATCTCGGCCAGCTCGTCGCTCATGCCTACAAGACCGAACGCCTGTCCGGGAAAAGCCTGGACTTCATCTCCGGCGGCGCGTCGTCGTCGCTGCCGCTGCTGCTCGAAGGCAAATTGCCGGCCGGCATCAACAATTTGCGCATCGGCGAGGCGATCCTGCAGGGCGGTGTCGAGACCTTCCGCGATGTCCCATGGGCGGAACTCGAACCCGATGCCTGCCGGCTGACCAGCGACGTCATCGAGGTCAAGCTCAAGCCGTCGCGGCCGATCGGCACCTCCGGCTACGACGCCTTCGGCAACCAGCCAGTCTTTCCCGACGAAGGCGACAGGCTGCGCGCCATCGCCAATATCGGCCGCGAGGACGTACTGGTCGAGGGACTGACGCCGATCGCCAAGGGGATAAGGGTGCTCGGCGCCTCCAGTGACCATCTGCTGCTCGATGTGCAGGATGCCGACCCGCCGCTCGCCGTTGGTGACCGCGTCGCCTTCCGCATGAGCTACGGCGCCATGCTTCTGGCGATGACCTCGGAATATGTCGAAAAAGCACCGATGCACGATGTCGCGGATTTCTCCGGCCGCAAGATGGTGTCGATCTCGGCCGAAGCGGAAGCGGCTCGCATCCTCGCGCGCGAAGCAACCGGCGCCCGGCTGGAGGCGATGAATTTCGACGTCGTCGAACTGGCCGATGTCGATCGACCGCCCTCGAGCCTGATCCGGTTCGCCGCCGGCGCCGATCGTCGCATCGCGCACAAGGCGCTGACCGCAACGGCCCGCGCGACCCACTCCTTCGGCCTGATCTGGATCGATTCCATCGCCGCGCTGATGCCGGAGGACGAAGATGGCATCGACCTGCCGGAGGCGTCGGTACTGGCGCGCTCGCTTGGCCTCGACCACAAGGCCGGCGCGCTGCAGCCGCAGCTGTCGCCGGAAAACGTCGTCATCATCGGACTGCGCCATGCCGACCCTGCGGAAGTGCGGGTCCTGAAGGATTCGCGCGTCTCGGCCTTCACGATGACCGATATCGACGCCATGGGCATGCGCGACCTGATGCACGAGGCAATCCGTATCGCCACCTCGGGCACGCAAGGGTTTCATGTCAGTTATTCGCCCACGGCGACCGAATTCGCCGGCTGGGCGGCTGGCTCCGGCGGCCTCACCGTCCGCGAGACGCATCAGGCGATGGAGGCGATCGCGCTTTCCGGCGGGCTGCTGTCGATGGATGTCTCCGGCCTGAGTACCGATCTGGAGCCCAGGATCGGTAGCGACGCGGTCAACTTCGTCATGTCGGCCTTCGGTAAGCGAATTCTCTGATCAGCCAATAGCCTCGACGGCCGCCCGCCACGCGCTGATATATTCCGCCCAGGCCGGATCGGCCGGCGGCTCCAGTGTTTGACCTTTGCCATGCGCCGCGCGCTGGTCCGATGCAAGCAGGGCGGCCCCGATGCTGGTGCCGGTAGCGGCTTCCGATGCGATGACGGCGCGGCCAGTGCTCGCGGCGAGCATCCGCGTGAACAATTGATTGCGCGCGAAAGGCCCCTCGACGGTCGTCGGGCCATCGCCGCCGACGAGGTCGAGGCAGGTCGCCGTCATCAGCGCCAGGTAGAAGGAGATGGCGGCAAAGCGTTGGCCGGGAGGGATCGCCTCGCCCTTGCGCCATGCGGCGGTGTGATGCGGAAACGGCCCCGAGCCTTGCTGGATCGAAGGCAAAAGCAATGTCTTGCGCGCCAGCACCGCGGTGACATCGCTGTCGCTCCAGCTCTGCGCCGAGCCCTCGGTCAGCAGCGAGAATTCGCGGCCACCCATGAACCGCGCCGAGGGCACGGGGTCGCCGAGCGCATTGACATTGACCAGCGTATCCCTTGCCGGATCGAGCGCCACCGTCTTGCCGCCGACCGCCATCGACACCACCCAGGTGCCGGTCGAGACCACGCAGAAGGGCGGCGCATCTGACAGGAGGTGGGGCAGCAGCGAGGCGTTGGAATCGTGCAGGCCGCAAAAGACCGGGGTTTGTGGATCGAGCCCGGTCCGCTCCGCAAGCGCGGGCAGGATCGAGCCAAGCCGGTCCCTGGCCGGCCGCACCGGCGCCATCAGCTCGCGCCAGCCCAGGCGATCGACCAGCGCCGAAAAATCCCCCGTCCAGGGGTTCCACAAATCGGTGTGGCAGCCGAGCGAGGTGACCTCGTTGGCGGCCACGCCGGTCAGGCGCAGCGCCCAGTATTGCGGGTACATCAGCATCGCGGCGGCCCTGGCGAACTCCGTCGGGAAACTTTGCTGCTGCCAGAAGAATTGCGCGCCGAGATTGAGGCCGAGCGGCAGGCGCGGCGTGCCGGTCTCGGAGAAGGGCGGGCGGATCGCGTCATAGTCGGACGCCAGCTCATCGGGCCCATCGTATTCATAATCGAGGACAGGCAGCACCAGCTCGCCCGTGGCATCGACCAGCACGCCGGTCGCGCCATGCGTGGTGATCGAAACTGCGTCGATGCGCTGTTCGCGATTGAGGTCGGCAAGGCTGTCGAGGATGAACGCCCATAGCGCTCCGACATCATGATGCGGGTAGGGCGCTTGTCGCACCGGCGCGTTCGCCACCCGGCGCAGCGTCACCTCCCTCAATGTGGCGAGATCGACCAGCGCCACCTTGGCGTTGGTCTTGCCGATGTCGATGACGGCGATGTGGCGGACCGCGCTCATTCCATATGGAACATCATTTCCAGCGGCACCGCCACCGGCTCGTTATCCGGTTTCGTCTCCATGATGTCGGCCATTTCAGCCCACCAGCGCTGCATCACCGGATGCTTCGGCAGATCGTCCATACCGTGGCCATTGCGCCGCCACAGCACACCGAACAGGATGTTCGTTTCCTCGTCCAGATGGATGGAGTAGTCGGAGACGCCGGCCTGCTTCAGCAATGCGACCAGCGACGGCCAGATTTCATCGTGGCGCTTATTGTACTCGGCCTTCATGCCGGGTTTGAGCATCATCTTGAATGCGCATTTCTCGCGCATCAGGCCAGGCGCCCCCCGCGCAGCCGCCGCCAGACGATCGGCAGCGCGATGACGGTGATCAGCAGCAGGCCGATGAAGATCGACATGACGATGCCGGGCACGTTGAGCAGGCCGAGGCCGAAGGTCACCAGCCCCATGATCAGGGCGGCAAGCACCACGCCGACGATGCTGCCGGCGCCGCCGAGGATGCTGACGCCGCCCAGCACCACCATGGTGATGACCTCCAGCTCATAGCCCTGCGCGATCGACGGACGCGTCGAGCCGAGCCGAGCCGTGATCAGCACCGAAGCGATGCCCGACATCAGGCCGGTCAGGCAAAACAGGATGAATTTTATGCGGCCGACGCGCACGCCGGAAAACTGCGCCGCGACCGGATTGTTGCCGATTGCGAAGACCCGGCGGCCGAAACTCGTGCGGTGCAGCAGGAACCAGTAGACCATCGCGGCGATGAGGAAGAGCACCAGTTCGAACGACACCACCCACCAGACGTAACCCTGGCCGAAGAAGGCGAAGCTTTCGGGATAGCCCTTGTAGGCCTGGTCGCCCAGAGTGATGAAGGCGATGCCGCGAAACAGGCTCATCGTGCCGATGGTGACGACGATGGAAGGCAGGCCGAGGCGCGTGACCAGCAGTCCGTTGAAGGCGCCGCAGCCGAGCCCGACGACGATGCCGATCAGGACAAGCACTGGCGTGCCGGCGCCGGCCTGCACCGCCATGCCCATCATGGTCGAGGCGAGCGCGATGATGGCGGCCACCGACAGGTCGATCTCGCCCGAAATGATCAGCAGCGCCATGGCGAACGCGATCAGGCCCTTCTCTGTGAAATTGAAGGTCAGATCGGACAGCGAATACGGATCGAGAAAATAGGGTGAGGCGAAACTGTTGACGGCAAAGATGGCGATGGCCACCACGACCAGCAGCGCTTCCCAGGAAAAGATCGCCGAAGAGAGCGGCTTGTCGAGCCGGTCGGGAATGTGGCGAGGGGCGGGGACGTCGGTCATGTCACCGCTTCCACTTTCTTGAGGATGATGCGGCCCTGCTGGCGTTCGCCGCGCGCGTTGAGCACGACCGCCAGGATGATGGCGCTGCCCGAAATCGCCATCTGCCAGAAGGGCGAGATGTTGATGACCGGCAAAGCGTTGGAGATGATGCCGAGGAACAGCGCGCCGAGCACGGCGCCGCCGACCGAGCCGATGCCGCCGGCGATCGAGATGCCGCCGATGACGCAGGCGGCGATGATGTTCAACTCGTAGCCGTTGGCGACCTCGACCGAGGCGATCACATAGCGCGAGATCCAGAGATAACCGCAGAGGCCACCGATCATCCCGGAGATGCAGAAGACGATGAATTTGGTCCGCCCGACATCGATGCCGGTGTAGACGGACGCCGTCGGATTGACGCCGATGGCATAGATCGAGCGGCCGAGCGCGGTGCGCGTCATCAGCACGAAGCACAGCGCGATCACCAGGATAGCGATCCAGGACAGAACCGGAATGCCGAGGAAAGCAGCGCGCTGAAAGCCGATGAAATCCGGACTCATCCTGTCGGCGTTGACCCAGGCGCCGCCGGACAGGACGAAAGTGGCGCCGCGATAGATGGTGAGCGTGCCCAGCGTCACCACGATCGATGGGATGTTCAGACGCCACACCAAAAGGCCGTTGATGGCGCCGAGCACCAGCCCGACTGCGAGCGCGATGACGATCAGCAGCGGGATCGGGATCGCCGGGTGCGCGGCGTTCAGCATCGCCACCACCATTCCGGTGAAACAGAGGTTCGACGCCATCGACAGGTCGATCGAGCGCGTCAGGATGACGACCATCTGGCCGAGCGCCAGGATCATCAGGATCGAGGTGTCGTTAAACACCTGGCGCAGATTGCCGGGGTCGGCAAAGGCGGGGAAGCGCGTCGAGATCAGCCCGATCAAGACGACGATGGCCGCGAGCAGCCAGATTTCGCGGTATTTGAGGAAAGCTTTCATGCCGCGATCCCTGCTGCTGTCCTGACCAGCGTCTCGGCATCCAGTCCCTTGTTGTCGTAGACCGCCGCGACAAGGCCCTCGCGCATGACGACGACGCGATCGGACATGCCGAGAATTTCAGGCAGTTCGGACGACACCATGATCACCGACAGGCCCTGCGCCACCAGTTCGGCCATGAAGCTGTGCACGGCGGCCTTGGAGCCGATGTCGATGCCCTTGGTCGGCTCGTCCAGGATGATCACCTTGGGCGACGTCGCCAGCCATTTGGCGATGACCACCTTCTGCTGGTTGCCGCCCGATAGCGTGCCGACATCCTGGCTGAGCGAGGAGGCCCTGAGGTCGAGCCGTTCCGTGTAGGAACGG
Source organism: Mesorhizobium sp. B2-7-3 (assembly GCF_006440715.1). Lineage (NCBI taxonomy): Bacteria > Pseudomonadati > Pseudomonadota > Alphaproteobacteria > Hyphomicrobiales > Phyllobacteriaceae > Mesorhizobium > Mesorhizobium sp. B2-7-3. The sequence goes on along the minus strand of NZ_VFTY01000004.1, from coordinate 14,281 downwards.
GCCAGCGAAAACTCCTCCGCCAGCCGCAGCATGCCTGATTTGGAGGTGCGGGCGAGCGATGGCAGCGAAACATTCTGGAAGATCGGCAGGCCGATAACCACGCCCTGCTTGCCGCGTTCTTCCGGGACGTAGACGATGCCGGCCTCGATCGACTCCGCGGCCGATTTCGGCGCGATCGCCTTGCCATCCAGCGTGATCGTGCCGGCGCTTATGCGGGTAATGCCTGAAATCGCCTGCATTACCTCGCTGCGCCCGGCGCCGACCAGGCCATAGAAGCCAAGAATCTCGCCCTTGTGCAGTTCGAAGCCGATATCCCTGAACTCGGTCGGATGCGACAGGCCGGAAACGGAAAGCACCGGCGCGCCGATCTCGGCCTTGCGCTGCGGAAAGATGTGGTCGACCGAACGGCCGACCATCATGCGCACGATCTGGCTCTGGCCGGCATCCCTGATCAGGCCTTCGCCGACCATCTCGCCGTCGCGGAACACCGTGTAGCGATCGGCAATGCGATAGATCTCGTCGAACTTGTGGCTGATGAACAGGATCGCCTTGCCCTGCTCCTTGAGGAATTCGATCAAAAGGAAAAGCTCCTCGATCTCCTTCATCGAAAGGGCTGCGGTCGGCTCGTCCATGATGACGATCTGGGAGTCGATCGACATGGCGCGTGCGACGGCGACGAGATGTTTGTTGGCGATGCCGAGATCCCTGAGCCGCGCATCGGCATCGATATGGCCGGCATGCATGGTGTCGAGCACTTCGTGCGCATTCTTGCGCATCGTGCGCCAGTCGATGGTGCCGAAGCGCGTGCGCGGCGCATGGCCGAGGAAGATGTTTTCGGCGACGCTGAGATCGTCGAACAGCACGGTTTCCTGATGGATGGCGGTGACGCCGTGGCCGAAGGCGGCGTGCGCGCTGGGCAGCGCGACGGCCTGGCCGTCGATGCTGATCGTGCCCGCATCGGGCTGGTAGATGCCGGTCATGATCTTGACCAGCGTCGACTTGCCGGCGCCATTCTCGCCGATCAGCGCGGTCACCTGGCCGGGATAGAGCGACAGGCTGACATTGTGCAGGGCACGGACACCGGGGAAGCTCTTGGAGATGCCGGACAGTGCCAGGCGCGGAGCGGAGGCCGGAAGCCGCTCGTCAGTCTCGCTATGTCGGGCCGTCGTGTCCATATCCGTATCAAGCCCTGAAACTAGGTCCGTTTGAAGTCGCGGCGGGATGTGAGTCCCGCCGCGCCAGCTTGAAAGCTCCGAGATCAATAGATCTTGGAGAACTTCTCGATGTTGCTCTTGTCGAACTGGAAGGGCGGAGCCATCGCGGCCGAGTTGGTGTCGTCGAGCGTCACCTTGCCGACGCGGCCGATCGACAGCGTCGCACCCGGCTTGGCCTCTTCCTTCTTCACCGCCAGGTCGTGGGCGAGGTAAACGGCGGAGTAGCCGAGGTCGATCGGGTTCCACAGCGCAACCGCCTGGCTGGCGCCGTTGTCGATGAACTTCTTGAACTCCGACGGCAGCGCAAGGCCGGTGACATTGACCTTGCCGATCAGGTTCTCGTCGGTGACGACCTGGGCGGCGGCGACGACGCCGACGGTGGTCGGCGCGATGATCGCCTTGAGGTTCGGATAGGACTTCAACAGGCCCTTGGCCTCGTCCGTGCTCTTGGCCGAATCGTCATCGCCATAGACGGTGGCGACCAGCTTGATCTTGGGGAACTTCTCCGGCAGCACCTTCTTGGCAGCTTCGATCCAGGAATTCTGGTTGGTCGCGGTCGAGGAAGCCGACAGGATGGCGACATCGCCGCCTTCCGGCAGATAGTCGGCGGCGAGCTTGATGATGGTCTCGCCGATCAGGCCGGTGTCGGACGGATTGAGGTGAAGCTGGCGGCCTTCCTTGGCGACGCCCGAATCCCAGGAGATGACGGTGATGCCGCGCTCCATCGCCTTCTTCAGCACCGGCACCAGAGCGTCGGCGTCATTGGCGGAAATCGCGATGGCGTTGACCTTCTGCGCGATCAGCGAATTGACCACTTCGATCTGCGCCTCGGCGGTCGCCTTGGTCGGGCCGGTGTAGATGATGTCGACGTCGCCGAGTTCCTTGGCCGCCTCTTGCGCGCCCTTGTTGGCGGCATCGAAGAAGCCGTTGCCGAGGGACTTCACCACCAGCGCGATCTTGACGTTTTCCGCGTAGGCGGCATTCACGAACATGGCGGCCGAGAAGGCCGCCGTCACCATCAATTTCTTCAAGAAGCTCATCGAATTTCCTCCCTTGAGCGTTGCATTCCATCGCCGCTGCGGGCGTGAGGTGTCTCAGGCCTGCAGTGAAGATTCTTCTTTTGTCGACTTGCGGGCGACGATCAACGTCACCCCCGCGGCTTCCAGCATCTTTGCCTCGCGGTCCTCGATGCCGTCGTCGGTGATGACGGTGGCAATGCGCGAAAGACCGCACAGGATCAGGCTGGAGCGTTTGCGGAATTTCGAGGAATCGACCAGCACCACCAACTCGTCGGCCTGGTCGATCAGCTTCTGCTCCGCCTGGATCAGCAGTGGATCGCCTTCCATCAGGCCGAGAGGCCCCAGTCCCTGAGCGCCCATGAACATGCGGCGTGCGTAGAAATTGCGCGTCACGTCATTGTCGAAGGGCGACAGGATGATGTTCTGCTCGCGATAGATGGTGCCGCCCGACAGCATGACCGTGTTCTTGGAGTGCTTGAGCAGGTGCTCGGCGATCGGGAACGAATTGGTGAAGATCGGCATGCGGAAGCCGGTCAGGAAATGCACCATCTGGAAGGTGGTGGTACCGCCATTGATGATGATCGGCTCGCCGTCCTTGCACAACTCGACCGCTTCACGAGCGATCGCCCGCTTCTGCGCCGCGTTGAGCGTTTCGTTGACGGAGAAGGGCCGGCCGGCCAGCCCGATGAACTGCGGCGGCGATATTGCTTCAGCACCGCCGCGCACACGGCGCAGGCGCTTCTGGACATGGAGAGCCGCGATGTCGCGCCGGATCGTCGCCTCGGACGATTCCGTCAGGTCGACCATTTCCTGCACCGTCACCACAGGTTTTTCCTGGACGGCGGACAGAATGATCCTGTGGCGCTCTTTTTCGTGCATGGTTCCTCCCTGCCTGAGCATCTAGGCACCCAAACCGAGCAGTGTCAATCATTTCCGATCATATAATTTCATTGTGCAGTGCAATATGATTGATATTGATCGTTTGTGATTGACAAGCTCGCCTCTTGCGTAAACATTACCGAGCGAAAAAGGAGCGCATGGTGCGCGCTCCAAAGGGAGGATTACCTATGCTCGACAAGCGCTCCGGCTCGCGCCTCGCCAATCTGTGGGACGATGCGAAGGCGAAGGGGATGAGCGAGCCCGAGCTGCTGGTCTATCGCTCGAACACGCTCGGCTCCGACAAGCGCGTCACCAATTATGGCGGCGGCAACACCTCCTCGAAGATATGGCAGAAGGATCCGCTCACCGGCCAGGACGTGGAAGTGCTGTGGGTGAAGGGGTCGGGCGGCGACAGCGCCTCGATCAAGCTTGATGGCTTCGCAACGCTCTACATGGACAAGCTGCGGGCGCTGAAGGGGCTTTATCGCGGCGTCGAGCACGAGGACGAGATGGTGGGCTATCTTCCCCACTGCACCTTCAACCTCAATCCGCGCGCGGCCTCGATCGACACGCCGCTGCACGCCTATGTGCCGAAGCCTTTTGTCGACCACATGCATCCCGATGCCATCATCGCCATCGCCGCCGCCAAGGATTCCAGGGTGCTGACGAACGAGATATTCGGCGATGCCATTGGCTGGCTGCCGTGGAAGCGGCCGGGCTTCGAACTCGGCCTGTGGCTGGAGAAATTCTGCGTCGAACACCCCACCGCCAAGGGCGTCATCCTCGAAAGCCACGGCCTGTTCACCTGGGGCGATACGCCGAAGGAGTGCTACGAAACGACGATTTCGGTGATCAACCAGGCGATAGAGTGGTTCGAGCGCCGCTCCGAAGGCGTGGCGATCTTCGGTGGGGAGGTGGTGAAGTCGCTCGATGCGGCTGCTCGCCGAGCAATTGCCGCCAAGCTGATGCCCAGGATTCGCGGCCTGGTCTCGGAAAAGAGCCACAAGCTTGGCCACTTCGATGACTCGCCCGCCGTGCTCGAATTCGTGAACTCCAGGGATTTGCGCCCGCTGGCAGCCCTCGGCACCTCGTGCCCGGACCACTTCCTGCGCACCAAGATCCGCCCGCTGGTGATCGAATTCGATCCCGCAAAGCCCGACGTCGATGCCGTCATCGCGCGACTCGCCGACGACATTGCCGAATATCGTGTCGGCTACCAAGCCTATTACGACAGCTGCAAGCATGCGGACTCGCCTGCTATCCGCGACCCCAACGCGGTGGTCTATCTGATGCCCGGCGTCGGCATGTTCACCTTCGCCGGCGACAAGGCGACAGCGCGCATCTCGGGCGAATTCTACGTCAACGCCATCAACGTCATGCGCGGTGCGTCGACCGTCTCGTCCTATGTCGGCCTGCCGGCGCAGGAGGCCTTTGACATCGAGTATTGGCTGCTCGAGGATTTGAAGCTGCAGCGCATGCCGAAGCCGAAGTCTCTCGCCGGCCAGATCGCACTGGTCACCGGCGGCGCCGGCGGCATCGGCCGCGCCACGGCCAACCGCCTGCTGCGCGAAGGCGCCTGCGTCGTGCTGGCCGATATCGACGAGGCGGCACTCGCCGGCGCCAACGAGGAACTGGCAAAAGCCTATGGCAGGGATTTCGTCCGCCCAGTTCTCATCAACGTCACCTCGGAGGACCAGGTCGTCGCCGGCTTCGCCGAGACGGCCGTCGAGTTCGGCGGCATCGACATTCTGGTCTCGAATGCCGGCTTGGCATCGTCGGCGCCGATCGAGGAGACGACCCTGGCGCTGTGGAACAAGAACATGGACATCCTGTCCACAGGCTATTTCCTGGTCTCCAGAGAAGCATTCCGGCTGTTCCGGGTACAGAAGATCGGCGGCAACGTCGTCTTTGTCGCCTCCAAGAATGGCCTGGCGGCATCGCCCAACGCCGCCGCCTACTGCACCGCCAAGGCCGCCGAAATTCATCTCGCCCGCTGCCTGGCGCTGGAGGGCGCGGAAGCCCAGATCAGGGTCAATGTCGTCAACCCGGATGCGGTGCTGCGCGGCTCGAAGATATGGACCGGCGAGTGGAAGGAACAGCGTGCCGCCGCCTACAAGATGTCGACCGACGATCTGGAAGAGCACTACCGCTCGCGTTCGATGCTGAAGCGCTCCGTCTTCCCGGAAGACATCGCCGAGGCGATCTATTTCCTCGCCTCCGACATGTCGGCCAAGTCGACAGGCAACATCATCAACGTCGACGCCGGCAACGCACAGAGCTTTACGCGGTAGCCGCTCGCCGGCGCTCACGCTGGCCCCTTCTCTCCCGTCGCTATACGGGGAGAAGTTTCCGGCAGGCGGATGAGGGGCGCCGCCGACCGAATGCATTCTGGGAGGAACAGCAGTGTCCGAATCCATCATCTCCGCCGACATCGTCGCCAGCAGTAACGCCGCGCGCAAGGTTGACCTCGAGCGTGACTATGCCTCGCTCGGCGAGCGCCTCGACCGACGCGGCATCGCCATCGACGCTATCCGTGACAAGGTGGAAAACTTCGCGGTCGCGATCCCGTCCTGGGGCGTCGGCACCGGCGGCACCCGCTTCGCCCGCTTTCCCGGCGCCGGTGAGCCGCGCGACATTTTCGACAAGATCGAGGATTGCGCCGTCATCCAGCAATTGACGCAGGCGACGCCGACCGTGTCGCTGCACATTCCTTGGGACAAGGCCGATCCGAACCGGCTCAAGCAGGCGGCCTCCCGCTTCGGGCTTGGCTTCGATGCGATGAACTCCAACACCTTTTCCGACGCGAAGGACCAGACGCTTTCCTACAAATTCGGTTCGCTGTCGCATGCCGACGCCGACACGCGTCGTCAGGCGGTCGAGCACAATCTCGAATGCATCGAGATCGGCAAGACGCTTGGGTCGAAGGCGCTGACGGTGTGGATCGGCGACGGCTCCAACTTCCCCGGCCAGGTCAATTTCGCCAAGGCGTTCGAGCGCTATCTCGACGCGATGAAGGAGATCTATGCCGGGCTGCCGGACGACTGGAAGCTGTTCACCGAACACAAGATGTATGAACCTGCCTTTTACTCCACCGTCGTGCAGGACTGGGGCACCAACTACATCATATCAAGGGAGCTCGGCGACAAGGCCTTCTGCCTGGTCGACCTCGGCCATCATGCGCCCAACGTCAACATCGAGATGATCGTCTCACGGCTGATTCAGTTCAAAAAACTCGGCGGCTTCCACTTCAACGATTCGAAATATGGCGACGACGACCTCGATGCCGGGTCGATCGACCCCTATCGGCTGTTCCTGGTTTTCAACGAATTGGTCGATGCCGAGCTGTCAGGCCCCGAGGGGTTCGACCCCGCCCATATGCTCGACCAGAGCCACAACGTCACCGATCCGATCGAAAGCCTGATGCTGTCGGCGGTCGAGGTGCAGCGCGCCTACGCGCAGGCGCTGCTGGTCGACCGAAAGGCGCTTGAAGGGTTCCAGGACGGCAATGACGCGCTGATGGCGACGCAGACGCTGAAGGCGGCCTACCGAACCGATGTCGAGCCGATCCTTGCCATGGCACGGCTGAAGACAGGTGGCGCCATCGATCCGGTTGCCGCATACCGGGCGGCGGGCTATCGCGCCAAGATCGCGGCGGAGCGGCCAGCCGTCGCAGGTGGTTCCGGCGGGATCGTTTGAGGTAGAGCCGATCTTCCCCTTTGCGGGGGAGATGTCCGGCAGGACAGAGGGGACGCCGCGCGCCGACGTCCGAAAGTTGGCGATCCTTCACGCCTCCTCTGCCCTGCATCTCCACCACAAGCGAGCAGTCACCAACCCGTGAATGTCTTTATTGAAGATGGACTCGATCGCTCCAAGTAGCTCTTCTAGGCAAGCACCACTTGGAGAACCCGCCATGCATCTCACCCGTAGGACATTGATCGCCCTCGGTCTTTCCATCGCCTTCGCCTTTTCGCCATCGGCTTTCGCCGCGTCGCCGGCACCGGCCAAGGGCGAGAACGGCATGGTCGTCACGGCCCAGCATCTGGCTTCCGAAGTCGGCGTCGAGGTGTTGAAAAAGGGCGGCAATGCCGTCGATGCGGCGGTCGCCGTCGGCTATGCCTTGGCCGTCGTCTATCCCAATGCCGGTAATATCGGCGGCGGTGGCTTCATGACCATCCGCTTCAAGGACGGCAAATCGACCTTCCTCGATTTCCGCGAGCGGGCGCCGCTTGCCGCGACCAAGACCATGTATCTCGACAAGGACGACAACCCGGTGAAGGGCGCTAGCCTGGACGGCTATCTCGCGGTCGGCGTACCAGGCTCGGTGGCTGGTTTCGAGATGGCGCGCCAGAAATATGGCACCTTGTCCAGGCAGGACCTGATGGCGCCGGCGATCGCCTATGCCAGAGATGGGTTCGTCCTCAACCAGGGCGATGCGGCTTCGTTCGCCGGCAGCGCCGAAAGGTTGGCGAAGGACCCAGCGGCGGCGGCGGCCTTCCTCAAAACTGATGGCAAGCCCTATGGCGTCGGCGAGAAGCTGGTTCAGCCCGACCTTGCCGCGTCGCTCTCGGCCATTTCCGAGAGAGGTCCCGATGCCTTTTACAAGGGCGCCATCGCCGACGCCATCGTCAAGGCGAGCGGCGCCAAGGGCGGTATCCTGGCCAAGGGTGATTTCGAACAATACGCGGTGCGCGAGTTGAAGCCCGTCACCTGCTCCTATCGCGGCTACGAGATCATCTCTTCGCCGCCGCCGAGCTCAGGCGGTGTCATCATCTGCGAAATCCTCAACGTGTTGGAAGGCTATCCGCTGTCCTATCTCGGCGCCGGCTCGGCCGAGACCGTCCACGTCATGGTCGAGGCGATGCGCCACGCCTATGTCGACCGCAACTCCGCGCTCGGCGATCCCGATTTCGTCGACAACCCCGTCTCCAGGCTGCTGGACAAAGCCTATGCCAAGGACATCCGCGACAAGATCGATCCGTTCCGCGCCGGCGTGTCGCAGGATCTGATGCCGAAGGGCTTCGGCGAGTCGAAGGAGACGACGCACTATTCGATCATCGACAAGGACGGCAACGCGGTCGCGGTCACCTACACGCTCAACGGTTCGTTCGGTGCCGGCGTGGTCGCCGACGGCACCGGCATCCTGCTCAACAACGAGATGGACGACTTCACCCAGAAACCCGGCGTGCCCAACCTCTATGGCCTCGTCCAGGGCGAAGCCAATGCCATCCAGCCGAAGAAGACGCCGCTGTCCTCGATGAGCCCGACCGTGGTGGCCAAGGATGGCAAGCCGTTCATGGTCATCGGCAGCCCAGGCGGCTCGCGCATCATCACCATCACGCTGGAAGCCATCGTCAACGTGATCGACCACGGCATGAACATCCAGGAGGCGATCGACGCGCCGCGCATTCATCACCAATGGCTGCCCGATACCGTCTATGTCGAGCCGTTCGGCCTTTCGCCGGATACAGAAAGACTGCTGGCCGGGATGGGCTATCGCCTTGATCTCAGTGACCAGAGCTGGGGCCAGGCGGCGGGCATTCTCGTCGGCGGCAAGAGCCTGGCGGAAATCGAGAAGGGCGGCGGCGCGCGCTACAATGGCGCCATCGACAGCCGCGCGGCAGCCGGCGAAGCGCTCGGATATTGATAGGCCGCAAGACCGTTGCTTTCCGGATGAGGCCGGATTCCGCCTTTCGGGACCGGCCTCCGCCTCATGGCCCGGGAGCCGTCAGGTCACTAGCGTGATGGTCGACGCGATCAGCATCAAGGCGGCGATGCCGACGAACAGCGCATAGATGCGTGGTCGGTCGAGCAGCAGCGCGTTTCCCGATATCCAGGCCGACGTGGCACCGCCCAGCGCGAACAGGAACCCGTTGCGGTGGCCGAAAGTCATCGACGCGGCCATCAAGCCGCCGATGATCAGGGCGCCGAACACGATGATCACGGCGACCGCGTATTTCTCGAAGTCGTTATTGCCGATCCCTGGTCCGATCGCGTTCAAATTCGGCAGGTCGTCCGGATCGAAGGGGTTCGCCGACCCGTATTCGTCTTGACCCATGGATTCTCGCATCACTTGATCTCCGCTGACCGGCAACAAACCATCAACGCCTGCCGAGCGCAACCCGATCACGCTGTGGCGGATGCGCCCGGCACCGCCTCCGGCCCCTTTTCGGGGATAGTTTGCTGACGGATTTTAGGAGCTGTTGCCGGATCGCGTCACCTGCCTTCTTGGGGTTTGTCGCCGCCGGCCTCGTCTTAAAACTTGACTAAGAATATCCTGTTTAATAGTCAACTCGGATTGGTCGCCGGAGACCAGGGCCCCGGGCAACAGGCAAGCCAAGTTGAATACAGATCATCAACCCCGGCCAGGAGAGGTCAATCGTCCGCGCGTCCGGATCACGCGTCGCCACGCGCTCGCGCTGTTCACTCTGCCGTTCACCGGCGTGGTGACGCCAGCCGCGGCCAGCCCGCCGCGCATCGTCTGCCTCGATGACGGGTTGGCGGAGACCCTGCTCATGCTCGGCATCACGCCGGTCGCTATCGCCGACCGTGAGGTCTGGGAAAGGTGGGTTGTGGAGCCGCCGCTGCCGCCCCTAGTCGCCGACATCGGCACGATCCTGGAGCCCAATCTCGAATTCCTGCAACAGCTTCGTCCCGACATCATCCTCTCCATCCCTTATCTCGACGGCATCAAGCCGCTGCTCGAGCGCGTGGCACCGGTGACGACGATCGGCATCTATACGCCGGGCGGTCAGCCCTATCAGCGCGCCATCGAGGCGACCCGGCAATTGGCCGGGCTTGTCGGCAAGGAAAGGGAAGGCGAGGCGCTGATAGCGGCGACGGAGGCGCATTTTTCGACCATCAAGCAGCAGCTGGAACCGCTTTCGGCGCGGCCGATCTATGTCGTCAGCTTCCTCGATCCGCGCAATGTGCGCGTCTATGGCGAAAAAAGCCTGTTTCAGGCGGTGTTCGACCGCATCGGCATCCGCAACGCCTGGGCCGGAGAGACTAATTACTGGGGATTTGCAACCGTCGGCATCGACGGGCTGGCAACGTCTGATGATGCGCGCCTTGCCTATCTCGAACCCTTGCCCGAAGGGGCGGGCGGAACGCTGACCGAGAGCCCGGTCTGGAATGCCATGCCGTTCGTGCGCAACGGCTCGATCATGCGCCTGCCTGCGGTGCTGATGTTCGGCACGCTGCCCTCGGCGAGCCGTTTTGCCCGCCTGCTGGCCGCGGCGCTGACGGCGGAGACCGCCCGTGGTTGAGCAGGAAGCGATCTTGCCCGACAATGCCGTCCTCGTCCGCGGTCGCGCCCTGTCGCCTCGCATACCAGGCGGATATCCCCTGGGCGCGATCCTGCTTTGCGTCGTGCTTCTCTGCGCGGCCGGCGCCGCGACCCTCTCCAACATGAGCGTGCAATTGCCGCCGGCACTCTGGCTGGGGGCGCTCGCAAGCCCCGATGTCGAGGATATCAGGCAGGTGCTCGTGCACTACGCCTTCCTGCCCCGGCTCGCCGTCAGCCTTCTCTGCGGTGCGGCCCTCGGACTGGCCGGGACGGTGCTGCAGCAGGTTTTGCGCAATCCGCTCGCCTCGCCCGAAACCGTCGGCGTCTCGGCCGGCGCCTATCTGGCGCTGGCGCTGGCGACGCTTCTGGCGCCGTCGCTGCTTGCCTTCGGCCGCGAATGGGTGGCGCTTGCCGGCGCCTTCACTGCCCTTGCGGCGGTCCTGGCGCTCTCCTGGCACAAGGGCCTGTCGCCGCTTTCGGTCGTGTTGGCCGGGCTGGTCGTCAGCCTTTATGCCGGCGCCATCGGTGCTGCGCTTGTGGTGCTTCGGCATGAATGGCTGGCCAGCCTGTTCCTCTGGGGCGCCGGTTCGCTCGGCCAGCAGGACTGGTCGGTGACGCGGTGGCTCTTGCCGCGCCTTGGCGGTGCCGCGCTGGCGATCGGCCTCATGGTGCGGCCGCTGACCCTGCTTGGCCTCGACGACGAAGGCGCGCGCAGCCTCGGCGTCCCGCTCGGTGCCTATCGCTTCGCCGGACTGGCGGCGGCGGTCGCCCTGATCGCCTTCGTCGTTGCCGCCGTCGGCGTCATCGGCTTCGTCGGCCTTGCCGCCGCCACGCTCGCGCGCATCGGCGGCGCCCGCCGGCTCGGCCAGCAACTGGTGATGGCGCCGCTGATCGGCGCGGCACTGCTGTGGGCGGCGGACCAGGGAGTGCAGGTCGCGACCGGGCCACAGGGCGACCTGCTGCCGACCGGCGCGATGACGGCGCTTCTCGGCGCGCCTCTGCTTCTTTGGCTCCTGCCGCGCCTCGCGCTTGGCGCGGAGGCACCGGCACTCGCCGCCGAGCGCTTGCCCAGAACGAAAAGGCCCGGCCTTGTGCTGGCGGCGATCGGCGGCCTCCTGCTTTTGCTGCTCGTGCTGGCGCTGCTCTACGCGCCGGGCACCGATGGTTGGACATTCGCGTCCGGCGATCAGCTGCGGCCCTTGCTGGCCTGGCGGCTGCCTCGAGTGTCCGCGGCACTTGCCGCCGGCGCCATGCTGGCGCTGGCCGGGCTGATGATGCAGCGGCTGACCGGCAATCCGATGGCCAGCCCCGAAGTGCTCGGCATCAGCGCCGGTGCTGCGCTCGGCATGATGATGGCGCTGTTCGCGCTCGCTGATGCCAGCCGCCCGGTACAGACCCTGGCCGCCACGATCGGCGCCTTCGCCGCCCTTCTGGTGACGCTGGCGATCGGCCGCCGTACCGCCTATGCGCCAGAGCGGCTGCTGCTTGCCGGTGTCGCCTTGACGGCCCTGTTCGACGCGCTGATCCTGGTGCTCACCGCCACGGGCGATCCGCGCGCCATGCTTTTGCTCAATTGGCTCACCGGCTCGACCTACGGCGTCGACGCCGGCTCGGCGCTTCTGACCTCGACGTTTGCCTTTTGCCTGTTCCTGCTCGCACCGTTCTTCCTGCGCTGGCTGGACATGCTGCCGCTCGGCTCCGCCGCGGTGCAAAGCCTCGGGGTCAACCTCAAGGCAACACGGCTGCTGGTGCTTTTGATGGTGGCAGCGCTCACCGCCGCCTCGACCCTGGTCGTCGGGCCGCTGACCTTCATCGGCCTTATGGCGCCGCACCTGGCGTGGCGCCTTGGCCTGTCGCGTGCGCTGCCGCAAGCGATCGGCGCGATGCTTGCCGGCGCGCTGATCATGGTCTGCGCCGACTGGATCGGCCGCACCGCCATCTTCCCGCGCCAGATCCCGGCCGGCCTCGTCGCGACGCTGATCGGCGGCCCCGTCCTGATGTGGCTCTTGCGCCGCCGCTGAGCCTTGTCCCGTGGAGATATCCAAGCCGATGGCGACGCCAGCCTTGATTGCCGACACCACCGTCCACGACTTCGTTGGCAAACGCGGCGGCGATCCCTGGCGGATCTTCATCCATGTGCCGTCCGGGCCAATGCCCGAGGCCGGCTGGCCGGTGCTCTACATGACCGACGGCAACGCGGTTATCGCCACGGCGGTCGACGCGATGCGCGCACAGGCCTTCTATCCCGCTGGCACCAATGTCGGCTGGGGCGTCATCGTCGCCATCGGCTACCCCGTCGAGGGCGCCTATGACCCGCTGCGCCGCTCATGGGATCTGGGGCTCCCTCCGGGCAGGACCTATCCGCCCTTCCACGAGGGCACGCCGGAAGTCAGGACCGGCGGGGCGGGGGATTTTCTGGCCTTCATCGAAGCCGAGCTGAAGCCGTGGGTCGCCAGCCGGACCAGGATCGATGAGAGCCGCCAAGCACTTTACGGCCACTCTTTCGGTGGCCTGTTCGCGCTCTACGCCCTGTTTACCCGCCCGCTCTCATTCAGCACCTTCATTGCGGCCAGCCCTGCCATCTATTGGGAAGATCGCGTTATCGACCGCTTTCTCGAAAGGTTCGAAGCCGCTGTTCCCGACGGCCTGAAAGCCGACGTAATCCTGTCGGCCGGAGAGTATGAGACCGAAAAGCTGGCGCCGTTCCAGGTCGGCGCGGAAGACGAGGAAAAGCGCCTGGCGCAGAAAAAGCTCATCCTTACCGACGAATTCGCCAGGGCGATGGCGGAACGCCTCGACGCGCTCCCGGGCCTGCGGGCAAGCTTCGAACTCCATGCCGGCGAAAACCACATGTCGATCCTGCCGGTGACGGTCAACCGGGCGGTGCAGGCGGCATTCGCGGTGCGGTAGAATTTCTGTTCAGCGCGCAGGCGGCAGTTCGAACAGCTTTGCGCCGTTTTCCTGGCCGCGCTCGACATAGCCGATAATGCCGAACCACCTGGCGACATCGGGCCCCTGGAGCCAACTGCGCGAGTGGATGGGAAGGTTGCCGGCAAGCGCCTGAATATGCCTGATATGCCGCTTGCAGAAACGGACGGTCGAGCCGCGGAAGAAATCCTCCTGGGCGGCGAACAGCGTATCGGCGGCATCGCTGTTTTCATGCCACGCGATGATCGCCACGGCCTTCTCGCCCTCGACAAGCGCGTGCGCGCGGCCTTCCTTCAAATTCATCATCAGATTGTCGTAGGCGATCTTGCTGTCCTTGCCGGCCGCCGCGTACTCGTCCGACATCCGCTTGGACAGGCCATGGAAGACATCCTCGAGATCCCCAAGCGTTGCTGCGCGTGCTCTCATTTCACCTCCTGCAGCCCCGGCAGGGAGTTTGCCCTAGGGTTGTGGGATCACCAAGCAAATTGAATCCTCCACAAGCCCGGCGAAGGCAAAGTCGTTCCGTCCATCGATCTTTGTGACAGGGCACCCGCACCAAGCCGACAGAAGGCTTCGGCCTCCCGGTTCTTTAAGACACAAGGGAACAAGAGCCTGTGGTTGCGGTTAACTGGATATGCCAGCCAAGATCCAAGAACCACGGCCGAAGCCCGGCCCGCAGCCACCCGTCCGTCGGCCGGACAAGGAAGCACCGCCAGAGCCTGAGCATGTCGATCCGCCACCGCGAGACGTGCGAGAGGCGCCGGCACCAAATCCCGATGGCGACAAGAAAGCCTAAGCGACGACACGCGAACGCGCCTGCAACAGGCGCATGCGATTGATAGCGATCAGGTGGTCACGCCATAAGCGCTTGGATTTTTATGCCCTTCCCGAGAGATGGGTGACAGTTCATTCCGGATAGATGGGTTACACTTTCGGCCCTTTGCAAGGAGAGCAAG